>MERG01000110.1 GCA_001771985.1 Betaproteobacteria bacterium RIFCSPLOWO2_12_FULL_62_13
TAGTCGCAAACCACGTTGCTCATTATGGCTCAGATTTCCGCTGGTCGGAATTTTCGCTGCCAAGGCCGGTGGCGCCAGGCATGGAAAAATCAAGATCGTGGACGCGAATCTGCGCCGTCATCAATTGCTGGAGCAGCGTGCGGAAGAGAGAAGAAAGGGCAGCCTGTTTAGCTAATTGGATCTGCTCTTTCCGGTCGAGCGCGGCGAAAATGCGGGTAATCTCGTGCTGTTCGTCCAAGGAAGGCACAAGAATGGGGTAGGTCTTCAGGTAGCCGCACGTCAAGGCGCCCTTCGTACTTCCGCCAGCCTGACTGATTGAGCGTAAGTGTTCGTAGCGAGTCTGCATGAACCACAAGACAAACTCCGGCATCACGCGCGGCGAAGTGAATTGTGCGTACGCCAAGTGCTGGTTGATGCAGGTTTCGAAGCTTACGAGGGCTGAGTTGCCGAGCGTCTTCCCTTGGCCAGTGATTGCAATGAGAAGGCTGCCGGGCTTCACGCGCGGCAAGCGGCACTCTTTGACAGCGAGGTCCGTTACGAACTGATACGCCCCGGTAATGAATCGCTCGTGAATTTTGGCGCTGTTCAGCCAAGGAATGGTGCCTCCCTGCCAGTAGCCATCATTACCGCGCTTCGGAGTCGAACCATTCCCGATCTTTGCCAACGACCCCAGCGGCACCACATCCCAACTCTCAGGCACGGGGCCGATTTCGGTTTGTTTTTGGGGTTCGCCGTGCAGGCCGTGGGTGAAGAGTTGGTGGAGGAGCGTTTTTTTCAGTTCGGCGGCGAGCTGAAGCAGACGCTCCTGCTGCTCGATCGCCCGCTGCACCGCCCCCAACACCGCCGCAATCTTGCGCTGCTCGGCGAGGTTGGGAACAGGCAGAGGAAGTTTACATAGCTTCGACTGCGACAAGTTAGGAATCGTGGTGACGTTGCCGCGCCCGAAATACACGCTGCCAATCTCAAACGCATACCAAAGCCAGTAGAGTACGAACTGAGAATCCGCGGAATTTCTTTCCTTAAGGCGTGCACAATGAAGATGATTTTGGTAGTAGCACTGCGCCAGGCAGCTCGAGTTCCTCTTTCGACTTGGCGCGCCCGTCGCCGGATAGCCAGCGTCAAACGTCCGCGCTCCCCGGTTCTTTCGGCCGGGGCTCGCGGAGCCGCATCAGCGCGGAGACGCGCCCAGTCCGGGCGTTCAGTTCTGGAGAAGGCCGGCTTTCTTCGCGACGCCAGACCACTTCACCGCCTCTGACTTAAAAAACGTGTCGAACTTGGCAGGGGTGCTCCCCACCACAACTCCGCCCAGGCCCAGAATCTTATCCCGCATACTCGGCGTGTGAAGGATGGCGGCCAAGTCCGCACTGACACGCTTTACGATATCGGCAGGGATGCCTGTAGGGCCGGCGATTCCTTGCCAGGAACTCCCCTCGAACCCTCTGATGCCAGACTCGTCCAGCGTGGGGACTTTGGGAAGTACTGGGAACCGTTCCAAGGTCGAGACCGCGATCGCGCGCAGTTTTCCGTTGTTCACGTACGACACCACGCCAACAGCCGCATTGAAGGCAACCTCGACCCGGCCTGCTATTTGGTCCACGATCGCCGCGCCGGTGCCCTTGTACGTGACGAGCACAATGTCGATATTCGCTTGTTGCTTTAGCAGTTCCATCGCCAGCTGAGCGCTCGAGCCACCACCACTGGACGCATAGTTGAGGGTGCCGGGATGCCTCTTGGAAAGCCTGATCAGGTCAAAGACCGACCGGACAGGAAGTGATGGATGCACGAGGAGCAGGTTCGGAATATTGGCGACCTGAGTGACGTACGAAAGGTTGTTCAAGTCATAGCCGGCGTCTTTGTATAGTGTAGGGGCTATTGCCTGAGCAGGAGACACCATGCAAAACGTGTAGCCGTCGTTCGCCGAACTCGTGCATGTCCTGGTCCCGATGCGCCCCCCTGCTCCGGCGCGATTCTCGACGATGACGTTGGTGCCCCACCTCCTGGAAAGCTCGGTTGCCAGCAAGCGAGCCAGTACGTCTGTCGCACCGCCAGGCGAGTAGGAGGCGATGAGCTTTACCGATTTCGTTGGGTATTGGGCCTGGGCACTCCAGCCCATAGCCAGCGCCAGGATTCCCAACAGTACCCGAATAGATGCTTTCATCGTGATTCCTCCATCAGTTTTCTGTTGAAACTACCCGAGATTGCTTTTGGCCGTCAATGCAGCGGATCTGCGCTCTGGCATCGATGCCTCGAGCGCACCTCGCGCCGAGCAAAATAGGTGCAGCACCGCCACAGTCCTCCCAGAGGTCAATCCGGCAGCTCAACCAGCAGCCCCTTATTCCATCGCTCTGCCTCGCGTAATGCATGTATCGCGAAAGCCACATCGCCAACTGCCACACCCTGCACGATGGCAACGATCGTGTCCTGCGCGCTTAGCCTTCCGACCTTTTGCTTCCCGGCAATTTCGCAAGCCAGCGCATCGACTCGCGCCGTGAATTGATCTTTCGTCAGATGTCCCTGTGCGATCCAAGATCCGCCATCGCCCACTTCCGACGCGAAATCCACATCGTCGACAATCAGCCGTTGCGATTCGAGCAACACGCCGTAATCAAGCTCGTTCTTACCGCCCATGGAGCAAACGACGGCACCGCGCTTCAGCGTTCCGGGGAACACGAGAGGGCTCCTCGCCTCTGTCAGCGTGATGACGAGATCCGCCCCGTCCATCATCCGTCGCCCATCAGGCTCGGCGCGGACCTTGAATGGCGCCACCGCATGGGCATCGACAAACCGCGCCACGCTTTCGCTCCGCCGCGAGTTGACGCGAAGCTCGGCGACCGAGAGCGCCCGCTTGAGCATCGGCACGATCTCATGCGCGATCTTGCCCGTTCCGAAAAGCGCCACTACGAGTGGTCCCGGGTTGACGAGGTGCTCCATCGTTGCAACCCCGAATGCAGCAGTCCGGATGCGGCTTATCCACAGCTCCGCAACTAGGCCGCTCAACGCGACGCCGCCATGGTTGTACACCGCGCAATAGTTGCACGCGTTCGGGTCGGTCGGTGAAAGACGGGAGATGAGCCGGATGCCCGATGCGCCGAGGTATCCCACTGAAGCTGCCTTGAACTTGAAGTCGCTGCCCCCAAACCGCTTGGTGTCCATCCTCATGGATGATGGACTCGACAAAAAGCTATCCCCGGCGGCTTGGTCAACCAGGGTTCTTCGGGCAATGTTCAAGGCGCTTTCGGTGTCGATCAACGACCGAACATCGTTTTCGCCGAGTATTCGTATGGAGCCCATGCTTTCGCTTGCTCAGCTTAGACCGCTTTTGGCATCAGCCGGCTTGCGGCCCTGATGTCCGGCGGCTTTTCGCGCGTCTTGAATCATGCGCCAAATTCTCGGCGGCGTCAGAGGCAGTTCCAAGGGCTGGACGTCGAGCGACGCAAGCGCGGACGCTACGGCGTTGGCGATCACGCCGCCTACCGGAATAATGCCGCCTTCTCCAGCCCCTTTTGCCCCCAGCGGATTGGTGGGCGACGGATAGCGCTCCAATGCGATCGCTTTGATGTTGGGGAAGTCCGCGGCGGTCGGCATCAAGTAGCTTGCCAGGGATCCCGTGAGGAGCTGCCCCTCCTCATCATAAACAAGGTGTTCGAGCGTTGCGCTGCCCAACCCCTGCACGATTGCACCGAGAACCTGGCTGTGAAGCGTCCCCGGATTGATAATTCGTCCCACGTCCTCCACCGCGACATACTCGACGACGCGGAGATCCCCGGTGCTTGCATCGATCGTGACATGGGCGGCGTGGGTGCCGTAACTGTAGGTGCGTTTTGTATTGTTGAACGTCCCCTCCGCTGCAAGGCCGGTCGTCGAGAGCTCGGCGACCGTCCGCATTTTCCCTGCGGCGGAGACGGTTTCGAGGTCGGCTGAAAGGGCAACGTCCGCCGGCAGACAACCAAATTGCTCGGCAGCCTTGTTCCCGATGACCTGCTTCAGTTTGGCCGCCGCATCCAGGATCGCCGAGCCGCCCATGACGGTCGCGCGCGACGCCCACGACCCCAGCCCCTCCCGTATCACGCTGGTGGAGCCGTGGTATACCCCCCGAATTCGGTGCATCGGGACGCCAAGCGCGTCGGCGGCAATCTGCGCGCAAATGGTCTCCAGACCCTGACCAATCGCGGACGAGCCGACATAAACGGATATCGAGCCATCGGTTTCCAAGACCAGCCGCGCGTTTTCCCTAGGACCGGTGGCGCCGCCTTCAATGTAGCAACCTATGCCTATGCCGTGATAGAGCCCATCCACCAGTTTCCCTTGCAGCGTCGCCTTCGCCGCCCAGCCGAATTCCGCCAGGCATCGATGGAACGTGACACGGTAGTCGCCGCTGTCCGTCTCGCCGGATGTGCCATATGGGAGAACGGTGGGCAAGGGATAGGGCATGTCCTGGTCGGTGAGCAGGTTTCGGCGCCGCATTTCCACGCGATCGATTCCCAAATCTTTTGCCGCCAGGTCGATGAGGCGTTCACGAAAGAAGTCCGTTTCAAAGCGTCCAGGGCCCCGATAGCTTGCCGTCGGCGTCCTGTTGGTCAGGACCATGGAGACGTCCATGCGCATATCGGGGATTCGATAGGGCCCGGCAACCATCTGCGCAACGTTGCGGGGTGCAGTGACAGCATTCGGCCGAATGTATGCCCCCGAATCCGACAGTCCGCGTCCGCGAAGGGCGACAATCGTCCCATCACGCCGGCACCCGATCTCCAGTTCGCATTCGATTGCCCGGGCGTGGTTGGTGGCAAGCAGGTGTTCCCGCCGGTCCTCGATCCATTTGACCGGCCGGTTGACCAGCCGCGCCGCAAACGGAATCAGAAAATCTTCCGGATAGAACTCTCCCCGCACGCCAAATCCACCCCCGACATCGCACTCCACGATCTCGATGGAATCCTCGGCGAGATCCATGAGGCGGGCGAGCAACGCGCGCATGGCGAAGGGTACCTTCATGGCTCCCGACACCCTCATATTTCCGAACCCCGCGTCCCACTCCGCCAGGATGCCGCGGGTCTCCATCGGCATCGCCGCCACCCGCTGAACCCGGAATCGCTCTCGTCTGACGTACTCGGCCGACTTCATCGCTGCCTCGACGTCGCCCCGAGTGCCGGTCAGCGTGATCGCCTGATTGGTCCCGTGTTCCTCGAACAGCAGCGTGTCCCCGGCTTCCGAAGTCGCGAGGTCCGCAACGACCGGCAACGCGTCGATATCCGCCTGGATTGTGCCCGCGGCGTCTTCCGCGATCGCCGCGCTCGACGCGACCACGAGCGCCAGCGGCTCGCCGACATAGCGCACTTTGCCGTCGGCCAGTACCGGCTGCACGAACCGCGTGAGCGCCGGGTTTCCCTCCATTCGCACCGGAATCTTCGGCACTTGCGGTCCCATATCGGCTGCCGTTATGACCGCATGCACGCCGGGAATCGCAAGCGCCGCGGTAGCATCCATGGCACGAACCCGGCCGTGCGCAACCGAACTGCGCAGGATGGCTGCATGAAGCAGCCCCGGCCGCTTGAGGTCGTCGACATACTGGCCGCGCCCGGTGAGGAAGCGCAAATCTTCCAGGCGCTCCACCGGTCTTCCAATGTATGACGGATTACCGGTCATCCAGCTCTCTCGTCGCGCGAGTCTTGATAGGCGGCCCTGGCTTCGACGATCGCCTCGACAATGTCCAGGTATCCCGTGCATCGGCATAGATTGTCCGAGATGACCTCTCGTATCCGCGCCTCATCCGCGTCCGGTTCCGTCTCCAGAAGCGCCTGAGCAGTCATCAGCATTCCGGGAGTGCAGAAACCGCACTGCAGCGCATGATGCTTTCTAAAGGCCGCTTGCAGCGGAGAGAGCGTCGTCCCGTCCGAAAGCCCTTCGACGGTGCGCACATCTGCACCTTCAGCCTGCACTGCCAGTACTAGGCAACCTCGGACGGCGCTGCCATTGAGGATTACGGTACAGGCGCCGCAGACGCCTTGCTCACACCCGACATGGGTGCCGGTCAGACCTAGTTTGTGGCGAAGGCAGTCCGCAAGAGTTAGGCGCGGCTCGACATCGACTTGGACGCTCTTGCCGTTCACCGTGAATACTATCTGCATGGCAGCGGCCGCCGTCAGGTGTCGCGGGCCCGCGTCGAGGCCGCCTGAAGCCCCCGTTGCACCAATGCGCGCACGAGCGCACGGCGGTAGTCCGCACTCACGTCCAGCTCGTCTACGGGATCCACTTCCCGTGCCGACTCTCCCGCTACTTCGACGATCACATCATCGTTTACAGTCCGCCCATTTAAAGCGGCCTCTGCCGCTGCGAGTCGATGCAATCGCGAGCTCGCCCCAATGACCCCGATGTGCGCATTGTTCGCCACACCGTTCTGCTCGTCATAAAAGAGGGCGATGCCGGCTAAGGCGAAAGCGCCCCGCTGTCTCGCAAATTCTTCAAACGCCCAGCGCCGCGCCCCTGGCCAGGGTGGCAGGCGCAGCTCCACGATCAGCTCGTCCGGCGCGAGCGCCGTCATCAGCGGCGCCAGGAAAAAGTCGACGGCTTTCATCGTGCGGGAGCCTGCCGGTCCGGTGATGGCGATTTCAGCATCGCAAGTCATGGCGATTCCGGGAAGCTCGGCTGCGGGGTCGGCATGCGCAAGACTCCCGCCGACCGTCCCCCTGTTGCGAACTTGATAGTGGGCGACACATGCCACGGCTGCGGCGAGCAGCGGATGCGCCGCGCCGAGTTGGCGATGGGCCTCGATATCGCACCAACGCACCTTCGCTCCCAGCGTTACACCCTCGCGGGAAATGGAAATCCGGTCCAGTCCCGGCAGCTTTCGAAGATCCACCAGCAGAGACGGGCCAGCGAGCCGGAAAGCCAGGATCGGAATCAAACTTTGCCCGCCCGCAATAGGCCTAGCTTCGCCCCGGTGCGCCGCGAGCAGCGCAATGGCTTCTTCGATCGTGCTCGGCATCGCATACTCGAACTGCGGCAGTTTCATCGACTCACCTTCGGCTCCCGTTTTCCGCACGGAAACGTAGCGCGGATGTCACCGTCTTCCGGACACTCATGGTTTTGCCAGACGCCGGCTCGATCGTGTTCCAAGCGTGGTCGACCTGGCCTTTTTAAATGACTTACAGAGTTCCGCGTACCTCGCCCTGCTTCCGTATTGAGGTCCGCGCCCACCGGCACGACTTCGGCTCCCGTTGCAGCGCGAATCTCGTCCGCGGCATGGGCGCAGAGGTGAAATCCGCCTCGACACGAATTCCTGTTGCGCGCTCGAACATCTCAATGACGCCGGTGACACCTCGCCTGATGGAACCGGCGCTGAGCAGACGCAGAGCCGCACTCATCTCCGTCAGCTCCGGGCCTCTCGCGCGAGGCGCGCCTTAAGGTAGGGCTTTTCCCCTCCCGCTTGAATCATGTTGCAGTAGATTTCCGGCAATGCCTCGCCCTGCAGGGTCTTTCCGCTCGCCGGATTGCGAACCTCGAAGGTGTCGGTGTCGATTTCCAACGTGTCTCCGGTCTCGACGAGGCCGAGAATGCCCGGACATAGGATCGGCCACAGTGCTCCGCCAACGCAGTTGCTGAAAAACAACGGGCCAAAGGATTCCGCCACAATGGCCGGAATGCCGAGCGCAACGATCGAGTAATGCGCAGGCGTGGACGATCCGCAGCCAAAATTCGTGCCGGCAACGATGAAGTCACCCGGTTTCACCTTTGCAGCAAAGGTCGGATCGAGCGCCTCCATGCAGTGTTTGCCCTGCTCCTCTGGCGGCAGATGGTTGTACATCTGCTTCCGGATCAGGCCCGTGTTGATGTCGTTCTGCGGAAACTTCCAGACCCGACCTCTCAGCTTCATTAGTGTCGTCTCCCTCAACGGTATTGCAGAGGGTTCGCGATGCGCCCCTCGATCGCCGATGCCGCAACGGTGGCCGGCGAGGCGAGATAGATTTCGCCGCCCGGCCCCATCCTGCCCTCAAAGTTGCGCGTGATCGAGGTAACGGCAACGTCGCCGGGACCCAGTATCCCGCCGTGGAGGCCGGGGCATGCTCCGCAGTTTGCGCTCGTCACGATCGCGTTCGCTTCGTGCAGCGTCTGAATGTATCCCAAAGCAGTCGCAGCTTTCAGGACCTCGCGCGAGCCGGCCGTGACAATCAGGCGCACATCGGGGTGGACCTTACGGCCCTGCAGCACGCGAGCCGCCTCGGCAATGTCATCGAGCCTCCCGCTGGCGCAGGAGCCGATGTACGCCTGGTCGACGCGACGGCCGGCGACTTCGTCGACCGGCTTCACGTCGTCCGGTGCGTGGGGAACCGCGATTTGTGGACCGATCTTCGAGACATCGACTTCGTGCACGCTGTCGTACTTGAAGTCCGGATCGGTCTCATACACCGTATACTCGCAGTTCCCGTGCTTATTGACCCAGTCGAGGGTAATATCGTCCGGCTGGATGTATGACGTAACGGCGCCCATCTCCGTGCCCATGTTCGCGAACGTGAAGCGCATGTCCATGCTAAGCGCATCGATGAAAGGCCCCGCGAACTCGACGGCGTTGTTGTACGCGCCGCGCTGGCCGAGCCGGCCGTTCACATAAAGCGAGGCGTCGCGGCCCAACACCCCGGGCTGCAACTTCCCTGTGACGCGAACGAGCGTCACTTTCGGCACCTCAATGACATAGCGGCCGATGGCGTAAAGCGTAAGTCTCCCGCCACCCAGAGACGCCGCATACATGCCGATCGCCCCCATGGTGGGCGCATGCGAATCTATCGCGATGGCGAGCATGCCGGGCCGGACCAAGCCCTCTTCGCACAGCACCAGATGCGACACCCCCGCTCCCCCATCGAAAGTGCGGATTCTGTGCGACTTCAAGAACTCCCGCCACAGCTTTTGCGCCGCAGCAATTGCGACCGTCGGCGCTGGCGAGGCATGGTCGGACACCGCGAAAATCCGCTCTCTGAGCGGCAGATCCTTGATTCCGAGCTCCTCCAGGTCGGCAGCCAGACGCTTCGCTTCAGTGCCGTTTACGCCGACGATAACGCCGAAAACATCGGGCTCTATCTCCAGAAACTCTCCGAGCGAAACCGACTTTTGCGGTGGCCGAGCACACTTCGTTAGAATTTTGTGCAGTGCATGCATCCCAGCCATTTGGCATCCTTCGAGTTTGGTAGAAGAGGAGGCGCGCCCTGCGCCGGTGCTATACTCTTTCAGCCGGCTGTTTTTCCTATAGAAAGCCATATTACAGGCCCGCGCCGACCGGTATGGCGAAAAGTTTTCATTCCTCGATGCACGACGTTCATCCATGACCCGTATTCTGCCGCCCCTGCATGCGCTCGCCGCCTTCGTGGAGGTGGCGCGGAGGCGCAGCTTTCTACAAGCGGCACAAGAACTTTCCGTGACACCAAGCGCCGTTAGCCATCGAATCAAGGCGCTAGAGTCTCACTTTGGCACCACGCTATTCTCGCGCCAGCACTCTTCGGTGCGTCTGACCCCTCAAGGAGAACTGATCCTCGATGCAGTCATGACTGCCTTGGGAGCGCTGGAAAACGCGCAGCAGAAGCTTCTACACGGTCACCTCAAGACTGTGCGGGTGAGCGTTGGCCAGGCATTTGCGCGAAATTGGCTCATCGAACGGCTCGGGGGCTTCTATCGCCTGCAACGGGATATCAATATTGATATCAACGGTGCCCGGGCCTCGCGGGCAAAGCTTGATTCGCTACGATCCGGCGAGGCGGACGTTGCGATCCACGACGGACAACCCGGATCGAAAGACTTCGAGTGCCTCGAAATATTGAAGTGCCGGGTCTTTCCCGTCTGTAGCCCCGCGTATCGCGACGCGCTGCACGGCCTTGAGACGCCGAGCGACCTCTTGCAAGCCTGCCTGCTCCGGGTCTCTCGCCAGCCATGGCGGCCATGGTTCAAAGCCGCCGGCGTCGTATGCCAGGAGCCGTCGCACGGCCCCCTGTTCAGCGACTCCGGCTTGATGCTCGATGCCGCTGTAAGGGGGCAAGGAATCGCTCTCGCGCGTGATGTCCTCGCGCAACACCATCTCGAGATGGGGCGACTGGTACGACTCTTCGACGTCTCTATAGAGTGCGTGTATTTTGCCATTTGCTTGCCGCAAGCCGGTGCAAGGCCGGAAGTCCGCACCTTTATCGACTGGCTTTCAACCGGTCATACCGAGCGGGAAGAACCGGACGCCGCCGAGAGCCGGAAAGCGAGATAGGTCGGTCATATCGCCTGACGACCTTACTCTACCGCCGCCGCTTCCATGAGAGAGGGTGGCACGCCAGCCAGGCATAGGATAGGAGCCGTGTTCTCCGTTTTGGAAGCGCACCACGGCTCCACGACAAGACGGGCGCGGCTTCAGCGCACCGCGCGCCGAAGGCGCAAAGCAACAACCGGTGCGCTGAGGCCGTACCTCACCCCTCACGAAAATTTCAGGTCGGATTCACATCTTCCCTGCGGTCCGACAATGTGTCAGGAACGCTTTCGCTTCCCGCGAGTCACTCATGGCGTTCTCCCCATTCAAGGGTCCGCCCAAACCGGTCACTCCGCCCGAACTGCGTGGGCTAGACATTGCGGCAGCGTTGTTCGAGTTGATGCGCGATGCGTTTCATCATCTGTTCATCTGGACGAGCCGGCCGTCGCCTACGATGAGAAGAGCGACGGCATGTACCCGCTGCTCACCAACGATCGAAAGCTCTCCCCGGCTCAGGTGCTCGAAGCACACAAAGGGCAGCCGAAGATCGAGAAGCGCTTCGAACAAATCAAGACCGTCCACGAGATCG
>MERG01000111.1:0-5564 GCA_001771985.1 Betaproteobacteria bacterium RIFCSPLOWO2_12_FULL_62_13
GCAAACCGGAGATCGCCGGGGAGATGTGGAAAGAGGTCACGGCCTCGTTCGACGTGCTGGAGACCGCGCTCACGAAATCCGAGTGGCTCGCCGGCCTGGCGTTTTCCGTGGCCGACCTGAACGTCGCCGCGGCGCTCTATCGCGCGCTGTCGATCGATCTCGGGAAATGGCCGCACGTCAAGGCATGGCTCAATCGCTGCTGGGAGCGCCCAGCGGCGAAGCGGGCGCGCGCAATGCGCGAATAGCAAGTCTAATCAGCAGCGGCGCACGCCAATAGCAGTCATTTGCTACTCGTCGCAGCGACGTGTTCGGCGGCTACGAGCGCTGTCACACCGCCTTTCGCAAGACCGCCGACGTAACCCACTTCCGGGCCGCCTTCGAGTCCGCCTGCCGCTCCGCCGAGCGCGTAAAGGCCCTCGATGGGGCTGCCATCCGCGCGCAGTGCTTGTGCGTGCGCGTCCACGCTGATGCCGCCCATGGTGTAAGTAATACCGGCGCACATCGGCAGTGCATGAAAAGGCGCTTTTGCGATGGGACAGGCATCGTATCGCGCTGTCTGCCGCGACGGCGTATACCCGCTTTGCAGACGTTTCCCTGCGATAGCGTCGTTGTATTCGGAAATCGTGCGCTTCAATGCATCCGCCGGTAAATGCGCGGCGCTCGCAAGTGCATCGAGCGTGTCGGCGCGATGAATGGCCGCGCCTTCCCTTTCGAGATGCGGGTTCGCGGGGATGAGCCCGTTGCGCCCGGCCTTTTCCCAGATGGCGCTATCCAAAATCACATGGGCGCTCAGCGGGTCGTCCAGTTGAGCCACGGCGTTCGCCACGTAGACCCCGCCTCGACCTTCATCGACGAAACGCTGTCCGTTTGCGTCCACCACGATGCCAGCCGTAACGAGGCTGTCGAGATACGGGTAGGGCCAGAGGTTGTCGTTCGTCAACGCGTCCTTTGACAGCGTATGGCCGTAGAAGCGATCCATGCCGACAAGCGCGGCGCCGACCGCACTCGCCATTTTCATTCCGTCGCCGCGTCCCGTGCCGGCGCCGCGTTGCTTGAGACGCTCCGGCCGCCTGGAGATGTAGCGTCCGACGAGCTCCGCATCGCCCTGGAAACCACCGTCGGCAACGAACACCGCGCGTGCGTAATACGGCGTTTCGGTCCCATTGCGTTGAGCGACCACGCCGACACAACGCCCGTTATCCATGATGAGCGTCCTGGCGCGCGCACCGCGCACGATTTCTCCCCCGCGTGAGTCGAGGTGGCCTTCCAGCGTACGCAGCAGGACGTCACCGCAGCGGCCTTCCCAGTCGAGGCCGGGGCGGCTGCGACCGGGGGGCGCGAGCACCCATTTGTGATATTCCGATGCGCTCGCACGCATGAAGCGCATGCCTTCGTCCTGCAGCCAACGGATGACACGGCGGCCTTCGCGGGCGATGACTTGCGCCAGTTCGGGCTTCACGAAACCCGCGGTCGACTCGAGGATCTTCTGCCTGAGCGTCTCTTCATCGAGCGTGATTTCGCGCAGGCAGATGTGGAACGTGCCGCCGGTATAACGTGTATTGCAGAGATATTTCGCGCCGGTGCCCTGCTCGAGCACTATGGGGCGCAGGTTGAGCTGCGCCGCGCGATTGGCCGCGATCATCCCGGCAATGCCGCCCCCCACGACGACCACATCGTACTGCGCTTTATCGTTCATGCGTATTCGGCCGTTTGTCTCGCAGGCGCGGGGCCGGAGGGCAACAGATTTCCCTCGCGCAGTGAGCGGGAGAAAGGCTCAAGCGCCGGCGCCGATACGAGCTCGCGCGCGGCGGTTTTCACACGCTCGATCGCCTGCGGCTCCTTCACCGGTGCGGCGAGCCGCTCGAACTTGGCCGCGACCTCGTCGAAACCGAGTGGATCCGCGGGCGTCCCTTTGGGATCGATCACGGTGCGCTCCAGCGTTCGCCCATCGGTTGTCTTCACCACAATCCGCGCGGCAAAGTGCGCGGGGAACAACGCGTTCATCGCTTCATCGACTTCGAGATGCGTCCGCGCGGCGACCTGTCGCACGGAAGGATCGAAGAGGTTCTCCTGCGCGTATGCCTCGGGATCGCGCGCATCTTTTGCGATGGCCACTCCCGCGGAATACTGCAGGCTGTACTGAGCGGCCATCGGCTCGCGCGGATCGGGATCGCCGTTCTGGGCGAGTGCACGCTGTCCCGTGCAGATTCGGATCTGCTCGACCTGCGCCGGCGACAACCGATGCTCGGCCTTGAGCGATTCGAGGCCGTGAGCCGTCGAATGGATGAGTCCACAGCAGGGATACGCTTTCACCCAGATCTGCGTGATCGCAAAAGATTTGCCGAGGTCCTTGTCAAGGGCGGCCGGGAGCGTGTCACTCCCGCCGATCACCTCGAGCAAGCCAAACCGGCCGTCGATGCCTTCCCTCGGACCCGTGAATCCTCGCTTCGCGAGCTCGCACGCCACCACGCCTGCTTCCGCCGCGTGCCCCGCGTGCATGCGCTTCACCATGCCGCCCGTGCCCTGGGTGAAAGCTTTGATGCCGGCCGCAGTCGAACAGGAGATTCCGATCGCTGCAAGCAATTGCTCCAAATTCAAATCCGACACGATGCCTGCAGCGACTGCCGACGCGATCGGCCCCGCAACACCGGTCGTGTGAAAGCCGTTCGTATTGTGCTCGGCGCCCAGCGCGCGACCGAGCCGCGCCATCATTTCGTAACCAGCGATGATGCCCAGCAGAAGTCTGGGACCAGGCGCACGATTTTCCTCGGCCGCGGCCAGCGCCGCGGACACGACAACCGCGCCGGGATGCGTCAGCGCGCCCTGCACGATGTCATCGAGTTCGAAACCGTGCGTCGCCGTGCCGTTCGCGAGCGCAGCGCGCGCGGGAGAGACGGGCTGGGCCGAACCATACAAGGTCGCGCGGCCCTGGCCGTGCTCCGCGAGCACGAATTCCCTGACGATGCGGCCCCAAGGCTGGCGCGAGCCGTAGAGCCCGCAGCCCACATTGTCGAGCACAGCCATGCTCGCGTGCTGAAGGAGTGCCGGCGCGATTTCGTTCTCCTTGAGCCCCACCAGATATTCGACCAGGCGTGTCGATGCTGTTGCCATTACGGTATCCTCCCTCTATGCGTGCAGGGTGTAGAGCACGCGGAAAACGCACGGTTTTTCCGCGAGATGCGGCCTCACACCGTGACGTTCCAATGTTTGCGGGTTCAAACGCGCCACTGCGGTGCTCGCGCCGAGCTCGCTCGCCGCTTCGATCATGAGTACGCTTTCGAGGTGCCGGTCGCCGGCACGCACGTCGTGCGCCGCCGACATTGCGCGCGTAGCGCCGTTCTGCTCGGCGTAAGTCGCGGCCATGACACCCATGGATTGCACAAGCTCGCCAAAAAACGTCTTCGAGACCCAATCGTGAAAAGCACCCCGGCGTCGAGAATCTACGGTAATTGGCAGCAACACCAGAAACGCGCCTTCGCCTGCTCCCGCGTGTGAAACGATGTCGCATGTTGCCTTGATCGTGTTCCTGAACAGAGGAACAAACTGCATGCTGCGCGCGTCCCGCGTTCTCTTGAGCCGCAGATATGCTTCGGACCGCATGACTTCCGCACTTCGCGCCTCGTACAGGGCGAGGTATTTTGGCGCTGCCGAGATCGCCGAAAACCGACGCCCGCGTATGAATCCGGGCACCTCGACGCGCTCACGCAAGTGCTCGCGGTTATACCAGTCGTTGAACTCGGTCTCCTTGTCCGCCGGGATGTCGGTCCATACCAGCAACAACGCTCGTTTAACGTCGGGCGCCGACGCGGTAACGGACATCAGTATAGCGGACCTAGCTGCGGGGTGATGGGGCGATATAACGTGACGTTGCCCATCTTGCGCAAGGTCTGCGCTTGATTCCGCTTCGCCACACCGACTCCTCTGTATGGCGTTGTCTTGTGGAACCCCGTCGACTCGAGCCATGTGAGTTCCACGCCAGGCACATCCAAATCCCTCGCGTTGCTATCCACCGACACGAGGTACTCGCCATCGCGAATTTCCGGTGCGGCATCGATTCCCTCGAAGAGGTTGCGTATCCATACTTGATAAGCGGGTCTAAAGCGCTGACTGTTCGTCCCGCCGCCGCCCGCGTCCGCATAGCGCTTGCTTTCGAACACGTCCGGCGAGTCGACCGTATACACAGCCATGTAACGCGGGGGAGGGCCGTCGAGCGCCTTGAAGCGTTGACCCGTACGGAATCCCGGCACGCTCATCAAGACTTTGAGATTCCCGCCGTACCATACGTTCCATTCCTCCTCCCAGTCAGGACGGGAAAACGCATGCTGGACCATGTAGATGGTCATCTCTTCTCCTCCACGCGCCGAAATCCCTTCGTTGAGTCCCTGAGACAGGACGCCTGCCGGCAGACCACGGTTGCAGTCGCTATTGAATCGCTGTTAAATTATGCCACTAAGACCGGCCACAACACAATGAGGAGGACCATGTCCAAAGTCGCGGTGGGTGCCGCCCTTACGGCGTTTATTTCAGTGTTTCTGACGGTCGGCGTGTCCGCCAGTGCACAGACGTTTCCCGAAAAATCGGTTCGGCTCGTCGTGGGTTTCGCTGCCGGCGGCGGCACGGACACGATCGCGCGAGTCATCGGCAAGAAGCTCGCGGACAAGTGGCCGCACGCGCTGGTGGTCGACAACCGGCCCGGTGCTGACGGCTCGATCGCGACGGAGCTTGTGGCGAACTCGCCGCCGGATGGATACACGCTGGTCATGGTGTCGAACGCGCACACCATCACGCCTTTTCTGAGGAAGCTCGCGTACGATCCGGTGAAAGACTTCGCGCCCGTCACGCTCGCCGCGTCCACGCCCAATCTGCTGGTCGTTCATCCGATCCTGCCGGTCGGGAACGTGAAGGAGCTGGTGGCGCTCGCAAAAGCGCGGCCGGGCCAGCTCACTTTTGGTTCGAGCGGCGCGGGCACGTCCCCGTTCCTCGCAATGGAACTGCTCAAGTCGATGACCAAGATCAGCATTGTTCACGTGCCTTACAAGGGCAGCAACCCGGCGGTGATCGATCTCATGGGCGGGCACATTCAGCTCATGTTCGGCGCGATTCCCACCGTGGGGCCGCACGTGAAATCGGGCAAGTTGCGCGCGATCGCTATCAGCAGTCCCAAACGCTGGCCGCTGTTTCCGGATCTGCCGACGGTTTCCGAATCGCTGCCGGGATTCGAAGCGGCCACGTGGTACGGGGTGCTCGCGCCGGCCGCAACGCCGCCCGCGATCGTGAACAGGCTGCAGAATGACATGGCTGGCGCTCTACGACAGCCGGACGTGAGCGCCTTCGTAACGGGGCGTGGCTTCGAGGCGATCGGCAACAAACCGGATGAGTTTGCCCAGATAATTCAGCGTGACATGCAGAAGTGGGGCAAGCTCCTGCGAGCGCTCGGCGTCGCCGCGGCGGCGCGATAACCGCCGCCGATCAGTCGGCCATGGTCAAACCGCCGCTCACGCTCAACACCTGACCCGTCAGGTAATCCGCTTTGCCGCTCGCGAAAAACAGGATCGCGTCGGCGA
>MERG01000111.1:5581-7362 GCA_001771985.1 Betaproteobacteria bacterium RIFCSPLOWO2_12_FULL_62_13
AAGCGGCGGAATGGAATCGCGCGCATCAGGCCCTCGCGCTGTTTCTCCGGTATCGACGAAGCGCTCTATTTTGCTCCAGCCGGCCGCGTTGACAAGAATGTCGAGGGCCTCATGTTTCTTCTGAATGGTGAACCGGGCGTCCGCTACCGACGTGTCGCTCGTCACATCGAGCCGCAGGAATGTGGCAGCGCCTTCCTTGCCCATCTGCTGTGCCGCCGCGCGGCCGGCTTCCTCGTTAATGTCACCGATGTAGACCGTGGCCCCGCCCCGCGCCAGGGCGAGCGCGGTCGCATGCCCGATTCCGGATGCGCCTCCAGTCACCAATGCCACCTTACCGGCAAATTCCATGTCACGAACTCCGTTTGTGCCGCAGCTTAATCACGATTAAACTAATACGTCGGCTCGGTCGGCGTGTCAATCGCCGCGCTGAGCCGGGGCGTCGCGTCGCTCCGCATCGCACGCGCGCGGCCGGGAGTATGACTGATGGATTCTGCACATTACCTGGAGTGGCCTTTCTTCGAGCCGCGTCATCGGGAGCTCTATGACAGGCTCGCAGCCTGGGCGACGAGTCATCAGCAAGAGCTCGACTCGGACGGGCATGACATTGAGAGTGACACGCGCGATATAGCCGCAGAACTCGGGAAAGCGGGCTGGCTGCGTTACCTCGTGCCGGCGACGCTCGGAGGAGCCCTGCCTTCCGTCGACGTACGCAGCCTCTGCCTGATCCGCGAGACGCTCGCTTTTCACTCCGGCATCGCTGACTGCGCGTTTGCCATCCAGGGTCTCGGCAGCGCCCCAATAACGCTCTTCGGCAACGCAGCGCTCAAGCAGAAGTATTTGCCGGGCGTGATAGAGGGCAAGCGCCTCGGCGCGTTCGCACTTTCCGAGCCCGAAAGCGGCTCCGATGTCGCGAGTCTCCGAACCACGGCGCGACGCGATGGAGACGGCTATGTGCTTAATGGCGCGAAGACGTGGATATCCAACGCGGGCATAGCCAATCACTACATCGTGTTCGCCCGCACCGGCGAGCCGGGAGATGCGAAAGGTCTTGCAGCGTTCGTCGTGGAAGCTGGCATCCCCGGCCTCGCGATCACTGAAAAGCTCGGCATCGTCGCCCCGCACGTGATCGGGACCATCGTCTTCAACGATTGCCGCGTGGATGCGTCTGCACTGCTCGGACAGCCTGGTGAAGGATTCAGGATCGCGATGTCCACGCTCGACATCTTCAGGGCGACCGTCGGCGCGGCGGCTCTGGGATTCGCACGCCGCGCTTTGCATGAAGCAATCGACCGGGTCGGCCGGCGCGACGTCTTCGGCCAGAAGCTCGCGCAATTCCAGGCGACGCAGATGCGCATTGCGGACATGGCGGTCGAGGTCGATGCCGCGGCGCTTCTCGTCTATCGGGCCGCGTGGACGAAGGATACGCAGGAGCGCCGGGTTACACGCGAGAGCGCGATGGCAAAGCTCTACGCGACGGAAGCGGCGCAGCGAGTCATCGACAGCGCTGTGCAGCTTTTCGGAGGGCTCGGCGTGACTGTCGGGAGTGTCGTGGAAAGGCTTTACCGCGAAGTCCGGCCGTTGCGGATATACGAAGGCACCAGCGAAATTCAGAAGATCATCATCGCTGCGCAACTGCTGGGGAAGAACTACTGAGCGTCGTAAAAATACCTGACTCCGCTCAGCCCTCACCCCCGCCCCTCTCTCCCGGAGGGCGAGGGGCGATTTGTGGTGCACATGGGTTGTCACCCATTTGCGCGAGACTCAGTAGGGCTCAGGCCGGC
>MERG01000112.1 GCA_001771985.1 Betaproteobacteria bacterium RIFCSPLOWO2_12_FULL_62_13
CAGATATTGATCGAGTGGGGAAGATAGTCGAGCTTCGATAGAACCGTTGATCCGGTGGTGGTGAGTCCCGACATGGCTTCAAAGTATGCGGCGGTGAACGAAAGGCCCGGCAGTGTCAACAGCAGGGGCACTGCCGCAAAGAGCGCGCCGCCGGACCACGTGAGGACCACCAGCAGAATGGCGTCTCGAGCCATGATTTCCCGGCGAAAGCGGCGTGTTGCAAGCCATACTGCGTAACCGCTGGCGAAATTGAGGAACATCGAGAAGGCGAAGGCGGCGAGCGCGCCGTCGTCGTATATCAGGGAAACGGCGATCGGCACCAGGTGCGACAAGCTCATGCCCATCGCAATCAGCCCCAGGATCGGCGCCGCAACCAGGAGGCTGGACATTCTAGATGAATCCGACGTCGACCTGGAACAGCTTTTCGACTTTCGGCACCATGCGTTTGTTGACGACGAACACAATCACGTGATCATCGGGTTCGATGACGGTGTCGTGGTGCGCCATGATCACCTGATGATCGTAAAGCGGCTTCCCGTCGCCGTTCGTCGCACCGGCGCGCTCGCGGTGGCGCACGATGGCGCCGATGGTGGCGCCCTTCGGCAGGTCGATTTCCTCGATGCGCCGGCCGACTACTTTGGACGACTTGGCCTCGCCGTGCGCGACGAGCTCCAACGCTTCGGCTGCACCGCGCCGCAGCGAGTGCACCGCCACGCAGTCGCCGCGCCGCACGTGCGCGAGCAACGTGCCGATAGTGGCCTGCGCCGGGGAGATCGCGATGTCGATCTGTCCCGCCTGCACCAGGTTGACGTATGAGCCGCGATTGATGAGCGCGATCACCTTGCGCGCGCCCATGCGCTTGGCGAGAAGCGAGGACATGATGTTGTTTTCATCGTCGTTGGTGAGCGCGCAGTAGACGTCCATCTCCCCGACGTTCTCCGTTTCGAGGAGTTCCTCGTCGGTGACGTCGCCGGCGAGCACCAGGGTCTTGTCGAGTTCGGCGGCCAGGCGCTCGGCGCCCGCCTTGCTGAACTCGATGATCTTGACTTCGTACCGGTTCTCGATTGCCTTGGCGAGCCGGCGGCCGATGTTGCCGCCGCCGCCGATCATAACGCGTTTGACCGCCTTGTCCATGCGCCGCAGTTCGCGCAGCACGCCGCGGATGTTTTCCGTGGCGGCGATGAAGAACACCTCGTCGCCGGCTTCGACCACGGTCTTGCCTTCGGGAATGATCGGACGGTCCTGGCGGAAAATCGCCGCCACCCGCGTGTCGGTGTGCGGCATGTGCCGGCGCAGGTACTCGAGCTCGTGCCCCACCAGCGGACCGCCGTGGAAAGCCCGCACCGCGACCAGGCTCACTTTGCCGCCGGCGAACTCGAGCACCTGCAGGGCTTCCGGAAATTCCAGCAGCTTGGCGATGTAGTCGGTCAGCACCTGCTCGGGGCAGATCGACAGATCAACGGCAAAGTTCTCGGTGGAGAAGATCTCGGGGTGCGAGAGATAGTCCGCGGAGCGGATGCGCGCAATCTTGGTCGGTATGTTGAACATCGTGGCGGCGAGTTTGCACGCCACCATATTGGTTTCGTCGCTTTGCGTGACGGCGAGCAGCAGGTCGGCATCCTGCGCGCCGGCCTGTTCCAGCACCGCCGGGTGCGCGGCGTTGCCGGTGACCGTGCGCAGATCAAGTCGATCCTGCAGCTTTCTAAGCCGTGCGGGGTCGATGTCAACGACGGTGATGTCATTGGCCTCGGAGACCAGGTTTTCGGCGACCGAGGATCCGACCTGGCCGGCCCCGAGAATCACAATCTTCAATGCGACCCCCCCGCGAAAAGCGCGATTTTATGCCCCTGGACGGCCTGCGGCTAGCGCTAGCAGCCTGTCGGACCCCGGATCGGAGTCCGGGGCAAGCTTGGCGCCGCGACAGGCTGCTGAGGAGTTTGTCGGCCCAAAGTCCGACAAACTCCTGGGGGCTAGATTTTCTGGCGCGTTGAAGTTTCTCTAGTTCCTAGCCGCCAATCCCTAGCCCCGGCTTTGAATGTGGCATAATTTTATCACAGTGACAAGCGCCAAGCCTTTGACCCGTCTATATTTTCCCTGCGAGATTCCGCCGCATGGCGCGTGCCGCCTGCCGCCCGAGCAAGCGCACCATGTAACACGCGTGCTGCGGCTCGGAACGGGCGACAGCGTGACGCTGTTCGATGGGAACGGCGCCGAGTATGCAGCCGCGATCACGCAGGTCGCCAGGCATGGCGTCACGCTCAACGTTGGGGAACGGATAAGCGTTGACCGCGAGTCTCCGCTTCCGGTCTTGCTGGCGCAGGCCATCTCCAGTGGCGAGCGCATGGATTACACGGTGCAGAAAGCGGTGGAGCTCGGTGTGGCTCGCATCCAACCGCTGGAGACCGAGCGCAGCGTGGTGCGGCTCGACGGCGCACGAGCGCAGAAGCGCGTCGCCCACTGGCAGGCGGTCGCGGTGGCAGCCTGTGAACAGTGTGGCCGTAATCGCGTGCCGCATGTTGCGCCGGTGATGACGCTGCGCGACTGGTTGGGGCGGAAAATGCAGCCGTCGCCGCCAGCGGAGATGCGCCTGCTGCTCGCAACACAGGCGCAGGTTGTGCTGCGCGAGTTGCCCCGGCCAGCGGGTGGAGTAACGCTGCTCGCCGGCCCGGAAGGGGGGCTTACGTTCGAAGAGCAGCACGATGCGCGCCGCGCCGGCTTCACGCCGGTCCGGCTCGGTCCGCGCGTGTTGCGTACTGAAACTGCTGCGGTGGCGGCGCTCGCCGCGCTGCAAACTTTGTGGGGCGACTTCTGACGGCGGAAGGATGAAGGAGGAAGGCGGAAGGATGAAGGAGGAAGGCGGAAGGTTGTCGGTCGCTGTGAGCGCGTCAGTGCGGGAGGATTTGAGAACGACAAATTCCGTGAGAGCGTCAGGGCGTGAGCGCGGGAGAGGGAAATACACCTCCTCACGATCTCCCGACCTCCCGATTTCCCGGCCTCACGATCTCCCGGCTTTCCTGCGGCCCGTTTCTCGCATAACATGTGCTCAAAAGTCCGGCAAGAGCTGACAGCCTGTCGGATGTGAAGTTTCGACAGGCTGCTAAATGCGAAACCGCCCGCAGACTTACAACCGAGCGTAGTGAAAAGACGTGTTCTGGCTATCAAGAACTGCAGCAGCTGGACCGGCTTCAGGTATTTCGAATCTAACCCTGTCGTTTGCCTGCGGGCGGTTTTGCGTGAGGAGTGCGTCGGGGCAAAGACCGGCGCGCGTAGGAATTTGTCGGAGCCCGGATCGGAGTCCAGGGCACTTGGGTCGGACAAATTCCTAATGCAAAACCGCCTGCACGAATACGAGAGAAAAAGCGAGTGAAAACCTCATTTCCGGCCTGCTCGGATGCTTTTGTGAGGTCAAGAACGGTTGTCAACCTGGGTTTCATTCAAAATCCGCGGGCGGTTTTGCTGTTAGCAGCCTGTCGGACCATTAAGCTTGCCCCGGACTTGATCTGGGCTCCGACAGGCTGCTAGGGAGAACGTCGATTTCTTCGAACAAGGATCGGCCGCAAACGGCAACTGACACGGAAAAGTCACGGCAGGCGCCAGCGCGCCGGATGCGGCTTTCAGCCCAGGACCGCTTCATCGACTGGTTCCAATCGGTTGCCCCTTATATCCATGCCTTTCGCGGCAGGACCTTCGTCATCGCCTTCGGCGGCGAACTGGTGACCGACGGCCGCGTCGTCGAGCTCGCGGTCGATCTCAATCTCCTGGCGGCCCTGGGGGTGCGGCTCGTGCTCGTGCACGGAGCGCGTCCTCAAATCGAGGCCAAGCTCAAGGCGCAGCGCCGGCGCAGCCGGTTTCACCGCGGACTGCGCGTCACCGATGACGTCGCGCTGGCTTGCGCGATGGAAGCGAGCGGCAGGCTGCGCGTGGAAATCGAAGCGTTGCTGTCGCTGGGGCTGCCCAACTCGCCGATGGCCGGCGCCGGCATTCGCGTGGCGAGCGGTAACTTCATCACCGCCAGGCCAATCGGCGTGGTGGATGGCATCGATTTCATGCACACCGGGGAGGTACGCAAGGTCGACGCGATGGCGATTCAGAGGCGGCTGCAGGACGGTGAGCTGGTGCTGCTCTCCCCGCTGGGCTACTCGCCCAGCGGGGAGGTTTTCAACCTGGGCCTGGAAGATGTCGCAGCTTCCACCGCGATCGCGTTGAAGGCCGACAAGCTGATTTTTCTCATGGAAACCGCGGGCGTTACCGGACGTCGCGGCGAGCTGTTGCGCGAGCTCACGGTCAAACAGGCTCAGGCGCTGCTCGCACGCTCCGGCGCTTCGGAAAGCGACGTGCGGCTTTACCTGCCCTGGGCGGTGCGCGCCTGCCAGCAGGGGGTGAAGCGCTCACACCTCATCTCGGGTCACACCGACGACGCGTTGCTCCTGGAACTGTTCACCCACCGCGGAGTGGGAACGCTGCTCACACCGGACCCGCTCGAAACCTTGCGCGCGGCGCGGCTCGACGACATCGGCGGCGTCCTGCGGCTCATCGAGCCGCTCGAGGCCGATGGAACGCTCGTCAAGCGCGACCGTGCCCTGCTCGAGCGCGAGATGAACCGTTTTGTCGTGCTCGATCACGACGGGATGGTCATCGGTTGCGCCGCGTTCTATCCCTTCCCCGACGAACGAGCCGGGGAACTGGCCTGCCTGGCGGTGCATCCTGATTTCCGCAACCAGGGTGCCGGCGAGCGACTGCTGCGCGAGATCGAGACGCGGGCGCGCCGGTTGAAGTTCAAGAAGGTGTTCGTGTTGACTACGCGCGCCGAGCACTGGTTCGTCGAACGCGGATTCGCTGAGACGAATATCGATGAGCTGCCGCGGCAAAAACGCGCGCTCTACAATTATCAGCGCCGCTCGGTCGTGCTCACCAAGCGCCTTTAACCGTTCTCCTGCGCGCCGGCCCCGTTCACTCAAATGATGCCCAGTCCCGCATGAAGACCGCGTCGCTTTCGCTGCGCATGCGGCTGCTGCTGGCGATCGTGCTGGTGCAGACCGTGATGCTCGCGCTGCTGATCGTCAACGGTATCAGCATCATGGACGAGAAGCTCGCCGAGCGTACGAACCTGTATCTCAGGGAGCAGAAGCAGCTCCTGAACGCGGCGCTGGCCGCCCCGCTCGCCGGCCGCGATTACGCGACGGCCCAGGGTGTTCTCGAGCGCGTGCGGCGCGATAATGGGATCGCCTATCTGGTGCTGTTCGACGCGGACGGCAGGGTCGTCGCGGCGAGCGGCTGGGAGCGCGAGGAGCCGCTGCCGCCGGCGGCGGAGGCGCTGCGGCTGGACGATGCCAACGACGGCAAGCGGTTCGATACCGAGATCGATATCGAATCGGGCGGGCAGCGCTACGGCAAACTGCGCTTCGGGTTGTCCACGGTATTCATGCAGACCGCGAATGCGGAGCTGATCCGCGAGAACCTCGCAATCGGCGGCGTTGCGCTGGTCCTGTCGATCGTCCTGATGATCGGGCTCTCCTATTGGCTCACCCGCAGCCTCACCCAGCTCACCCATGCCAGCGCACAGCTCGCCGCGGGCGAGCTCAACGTGCGCCTGCCGGTGGAAGGGGGCGATGAGGTCGGCCGGCTCACCCACGCTTTCAACACCATGGCCGCCGCGCTGCAGCAGCGGCTGCGGGCGCTGGCCGAGAGCGAGGCCAAGTTCAGCGCGATCGCCGATTACAGCTATGACTGCGAGCTCTGGATCAACCCCGAAGCGAAAATGATCTGGATCAATCCGCGCGTGCTCGACATGTTCGGTTACACACCCGAAGAGTGTCTTGCCACCGAAAATTTTCCGGCGCCCTTCGTGAGCGAGGCGGACAGCGCGCGCACCGTGCGCCAGGTCCGGCGCGCGCTGCGCGGCAACAGCGGCCAGGACTACGAATTCCGCGCGCGCCGCAAGGACGGCTCCGAGTTCTGGGCGGCGGCCGACTGGCGGCCGATCTACGACACGCGCGGCGGCTACCTCGGCATCCGCATCAGCATTCGCGACATCACCCAGCGCAAGCGGGCCGAACAGCAGTTGGAGGCGACGGTGGCGGAACTGCGTGACGCGCAGGCGGTGCAGCAGGAGTATCTGGCGCGCGCGCAGGAAGAGCGCGCACGGTTGTCCGCCCTGCTCGCGGCGATGGATATCGGCATTCTGTTCGTGAGCACCGGCAACAAGGTGGTGTACGCCAATCCGGCCTTCACCCGGATTTGGATGATCCCGCCCGGGGTGCGGCCGATCGACAAGGATCCGCAGGAAGTGCTGGCTGCCTCCACGTGCGCTCTGGCGCGACCCGAGGAGCAGTCGCGCCACATTCTGCGGCTGGCCGATCCCGGCGAGATTTTCGGCGTGTTCGAGATCCAGATGGCCGATGGGCGCGTCATTACGCAGCAGGGATATACGGTCGAGGACGTCTCCGGCCGGCCGGTCGGGCACCTGTGGCTGTTCGAAGACGTCACGCTCGAGCGTCAGACCGCGGCGCAACTCATCTACCTCGCCGAGCGCGACGCGCTGACCGGGCTCTACAACCGCCATCGCTTCAGCGAGGAACTGTCGCGCATGAGCGCGGATGCCGAGCGCAACGGCAGCCGCATGGCGCTGTTCTTTTTCGACCTCGACGACTTCAAATACATCAACGACACCTTCGGCCACCGCGCGGGCGACGCAATGCTGATCCGGTTGGCGGGGGAAGTCGGAGGCCAGGTGCGGCGCAACGAAATCTTCGCGCGCCTGGGGGGCGACGAGTTCGCGATTCTGGTGCCGGACGTCTCCGACGAGATGCTGCGCGTGCTGGCCGAACGCATCACGCGCTCGATCGCCCTGGTGCGTTTCCAGTTCGAGGGTCAGAGTCTGCGGTTGACTTCGAGCCTCGGCATCGCGGTGTTTCCGGACCATGCGGACAACGCCGAGGACCTGGTCTCGCGCGCCGACACCGCGATGTATCAGGCGAAGGAAGCCGGCAAGAACGCCTGGCGCATCTATCGCAGCGACCTCGACACCTCGCAGCAAATGGTCTCACGGCTGTCGTGGAACGACCGCATCCTGCATGCATTTGAAAACGACCTGTTCGACCTGCAATTCCAGGGCATCTATTCCGCCACTGACCGGACGCTGTCGCACTTCGAGGTGCTGGTGCGCATGCGCGACAAGGACGATCCCCGCAGTTTCGTGATGCCGGGGCAGTTTATCCCACAGGCGGAAAAATCGGGCAAGATCGTCGACCTCGACCGCTGGGTGCTGCGCGAGGCAATCAAGATGCTCTCGGAGGTGAAGTCGATCCCGGCGCTCGCGGTCAATGTTTCGGCCCGCTCCTTCGGCGAACCGACGCTGCCGCGGTACATCGCCGAGCAGTTGAGGCACTACGACGTATTGCCGAGGCGACTGCAGGTGGAATTGACCGAGACCTCGGCGGTGTCGGATCTGCACGACGCGCAGCGCTTCATCGAGGCGCTGCGCCAGACCGGCTGCGGGGTGGCGCTCGACGATTTCGGTACCGGCTTTTCCTCCTTTGCCTATCTCAAGTATCTGCAGGCCGATTCGGTGAAAATAGACGGATTGTTCATCCGCAACCTGCCGAACGACTACGACAACCAGTTGTTCGTGAAGGCAATCGTATCGGTGGCGCGCGGGCTGCACAAGACGACGATCGCCGAGTGCGTCGAGGACGCGGAAACGCTGGAGATGCTCAAGGAGTTCGGCGTGGACGGCGTGCAGGGCTATTTCTTCGAGAAGCCGTCCATCGATCACCCGCTGCTGGCGACGACCACGAGGGTGCGCGCCAACCTGAAATTTCGCGCCACTTGATGGTGACCCTGACCGATGGTAGCTTGAAACAATCCTTTACAGTCAACTGTTGATCTGGAGCGTGGCACATGGCAAGAATGGTGAGATGCGTGAAGCTCGGCCGTGAAGCCGAGGGGCTCGATTTTCCGCCTTACCCCGGCGAACTCGGAAGGCGTATTTTCGAGAACGTGTCGAAGGAAGCGTGGAAGCAGTGGCTGGAGCAGCAGAAGATGCTGGTCAACGAACACCGGCTCAACCTCGCCGACAAGAAGGCGCGCGACTACCTCGCGCAGCAGATGGAAAAGCACTTCTTCGGTGGCGGCGCCGAGGTCGCCGCCGGCTACGTGCCGCCCGCCTCCAAGTAAGCGCCCGGCGTGCCGGCAGGCTGTGAAGCTGGAACGCTGCGCGCAGGCGCATCCAAAATGAGTCCCAGGACCCGTCTCGCCCCGGAGCTTTATCTCAACCGCGAACTCGGACAGCTTGCGTTCAACCGGCGCGTGCTGGTGCAGGCCGACAATCGCGATCATCCCCTGCTTGAGCGTTTGCGGTTTCTGTGCATCCTCAGCAGCAACCTCGACGAGTTCTTCGAGGTTCGGGTCGCGGGCTTGAAGGCGGAAATCGAAGCCGGTTCCCCCGAGGTCGGCCCCGACCGCATGCGTGCCGACCAGGTGTTCAAGCAGGTGGCGAAAGAGGCGCATGATCTGGTGGTGCAGCAGTACCGGCTGTTCAACGAGGAGGTGCTGCCGGGGCTCACAACGGAGGGTATCCGGTTCCTGCGCCGATCCGACTTCACGCCGGCGCAGGCCGAGTGGATCAGGGCCTATTTCTTCCGTGAGGTGATGCCGGTGCTGACGCCGATCGGACTCGACCCGGCGCATCCGTTCCCCCGCGTGCTCAACAAGAGTCTCAATTTCGCGGTCGAACTCGAGGGCAAGGACGCGTTCGGGCGCAACTCGGGTATCGCGATCGTACAGGCGCCGCGCGTCCTGCCGCGCGTGATCCGGCTGCCGCGCGGGATTGCTTCCGCCGACTACGATTTCGTGTTTCTGTCCTCGGTGCTGCACGCGCATGTTGCGGAGCTCTTCGCCGGCATGAAGGTCGTCGACAGCTACCAGTTCCGTGTTACCCGCAACAGCGAACTCTTCGTCGACGAGGAAGAAGTCAAGGATCTGCGCACGGCGCTGCGCGGCGAGCTTCCGCACCGCCAGTTCGGCGACGAGGTGCGGCTCGAGGTCGCGCAGAACTGTCCGCAGCAGATTTTGGATTTTCTGCTCGCGCAGTTCAACCTCGGCCAGGACGATCTCTACTGCGTCGACGGGCCGGTCAACCTGGTGCGGCTCATGAACGTGCCGGACTGGGTCGAGCGGCCCGATCTCAAGTTTCCGCGCTTCATACCCGGTTTGCCCGAGAATCTCGAACCGTCGAGCGACATGTTCAGCGCCATCCGCAACGGCGATATCCTGCTCTATCACCCGTTCCAGTCGTTTCGGCCGGTGATCGCGTTCCTCGAACAGGCGGCGCGCGATCCCAACGTGGTGGCGATCAAGCAGACGGTCTACCGCACCGGCGCGGAGTCGGAGCTGATGGAAATCCTGATCGGGGCGGCGAAAAGCGGCAAGGAAGTCACGGTGGTGGTGGAACTGCTGGCACGTTTCGACGAGGAAGCCAACATCAACTGGGCGCAGCGCCTGGAGGAGGTCGGGGCGCACGTCGTATACGGCGTGGTCGGCCACAAGACCCACGCCAAGATGGCGATGGTGGTGCGCCGCGAGGAAGAGCGTCTGCGGCGCTATGTGCACCTCGCAACCGGCAACTACCATCCGCGCACGGCGACGCTTTACACCGACTTTGGCCTCTTCACCGCCAACGAGGAAAT
Source organism: Betaproteobacteria bacterium RIFCSPLOWO2_12_FULL_62_13 (assembly GCA_001771985.1). Classification (GTDB taxonomy): domain Bacteria; phylum Pseudomonadota; class Gammaproteobacteria; order Burkholderiales; family SG8-41; genus DSOT01. The sequence continues at coordinate 9,687 of MERG01000112.1, forward strand.
CGGCGTCGATGTCAGCGACGTGTTCATCGAGCTCACCGGGCTGGGGCGCGCGGTCCGGCTGAGGCACCTGTGGCAATCGCCGTTTACGCTGCATAAACAGGTGCTGCGCGCGATCCAGAACGAAGCGCAGCATGCGGCGGCCGGTCACAAGGCGCAGGTCATCGCCAAAATGAACGCGTTGCTCGAACCCGAGGTGATCGCCGCGCTCTACGAAGCGTCCAAGGCCGGGGTTGCGATCGATCTTATCGTGCGCGGCGTATGCGCGCTCAAGCCGGGCGTTGCGGGAGTTTCGGAGAACATCCGCGTGCGCTCCGTCGTTGGGCGCTTCCTCGAACACTCGCGCGTGTTCTATTTCCACAACAATGGCGCAGAAGACGTGTATCTCTCGAGCGCGGATTGGATGGACCGCAATTTCTTCCGCCGCGTCGAGGTCTGTTTCCCGGTGCTCGACGCAAGGCTCAAAAAGCGGGTCATCAACGAGGGGCTGAAGCCCTACCTTGAGGACAATTCTCAGGCGTGGGAAATGGACCAGGACGGCCGTTACGAGGTGAAGACGCCGCGCCGCGGCAAGCCGCTCGCCGCGCAGGACGTGTTGCTCGAAATGCTCGCGCTCAAAGGGCCAGCCTGAACGAGGAGCTATCTACTGAGCGTTGCAGAAATGGATGGCAATGCTTAGCCCTCAACCCCGACCCTTCCATCCCTCATCCCCGCCCTTCTCCCCTCGGGAGAAGGGCGGGGATGAGGGAAAGGAGAAGGGGGATTCGAGGCGCAAATGGATTGTCATGCATTTACGCAAGACTCAATAAAGGACCCTGTTTCGATGGCCCAAGAGAACGCCGACAAACCCAAGCACGATACCGTACAACCCCTAGGAGTTCGTCGGGTTCGTCGGACTTGGCCCCGACAAACTCCTAATGCCTGCGCCCGTGAATCCCGCCACTGAAACCGAGCTCAAATTGCGGGTTCCTCCCGAGGCCGTGCGCCGATTGAGCGCGCATCCGCTGCTCAAGGGCCGCGCCCGCCCGAGCGTCAAAAAACTCTATAGCGTTTACTTCGATACCCCCGGTTTCGATCTGTGGCAGCAGGGCATCGCGTTGCGGCTGCGGCGATTCGGCCGCCGGTGGCTGCAGACCGTCAAGGGCGGCGGCACCGTGCGGTCCGGGCTGCACCAGAGACTGGAGATCGAGGCGGAAGTCTCCGGACCATTGCCCGATTGCGCCAGGATCCCCGACGGCGCCTTGACCGAGGTCTTTTCCTCGCACGAACTGCGCGCGCAGCTCAAGCCCGTGTTCATCACCCGGTTCATCCGCAGCAGCCGATTGATCGAGCTCGGCCCCGAGGTGCTCGTGGAAGCCAGCATTGACCGCGGCGAAATCAGGAGTGGCGACACGGTCGAACCGATGAGCGAACTCGAGCTTGAGCTGAAATCGGGACCGGCCTGGCAGCTTTTCGCGTTCGCCCTGAAGCTGCTGGAGACGGTCTCGCTGGATATCGAAAACCGCTCCAAAGCCGAGCGCGGCTACGCGCTTGCCCGGGGCGAACGGCCGTCGCCCACCAAGTCGGGCGCCATAACGCTGGCTGCCGACATGACCGTAAGCGATGCGTTCGCGACCATCGCGTGGACGGCGCTCAATCATCTTCAGGCCAACGAGCGCGGCATGCTCGAAAGCGAGGATCCGGAGTACCTGCACCAGATGCGCGTCGCGGTGCGCAGGCTGCGTTCGGCGTTCGGGGTGTTTTCGCAGGTTCATCCGGATGCGGTTGCCGAGCCGGTGCTAAGCGATCTCAAATGGCTTGCCGAAGCGCTCGGGCCGGCGCGCGACTGGGACGTGTTCATAACGGAGACACTGCCGCCGGTCCAGGATGCATTTGCTGAACACGTGGCGCTGGCGCAGTTTGCACGTGAGTGCGCCCGGCTGCGGCGCGCAGCCAACCGCAAGGCACGGCGTGCCGTGGCCTCCATGCGTTACCAGCGCCTGCTGTTGAGTTTCGCTGGCTGGCTTGCCGCGGAAAAATGGTTCCCGGAAGCCGATGAGACGGCGCTGGCAATGCTAAGGAGTCCCGCCAGTGAATTCGCGGCCGGCGTGCTCGAGCAGCGCTACGCGCGGGTCAGGAAGCGCGGCCGCAAGCTGCGGCAGTTATCCGCCGCCGAGCTGCACCGGTTGCGCATCGCGGTCAAGAAGCTGCGCTATGCGACGGATTTCCTGGCCGCGCTGTTTGCCGCGAAACGCGCGCGTGACATGCTGTCCCATCTGGCCCGGTTGCAGAATATACTGGGCGCCATGAACGATGCGGCCACGGTCGAGCGCCTCGTGCACGACGCCTTCGGTGAGCGGTCGGGCAAGGCGATGTTCGAAGCGCGCGGTATCTTGCGTGGCTGGAGTCACGGCCGTGCCTTGACGCTCAGACGCGAACTGCGCGGCGCGTGGAAAGGATTCCGCGGCAGCCAAAAGTTCTGGTAGGGGATTTGCTGCGAACCACGAACAACGAGCTGCGAGTCACGGGTCACGAGTCACGGGTCACGAATCACCAAATATGGACCTTATTCTTTGGCGGCACGCCGATGCGGAAAGCGGCATGCCTGACGATGAACGCCGGCTCACGGCGAAAGGGATCAAGCAGGCAGAACGCATGGCGGGGTGGCTCAAGGAGCGGTTGCCGAAAGACGCGGTAATCCTCGCGAGTCCTGCCCGGCGAACACGCGAGACGGCGCAGGCGCTGACCAAGAAATTCGAGGTGATCGAGGAGGTCGGCACCGCCGCCACCCCGCAAGCGCTCCTCAAGGCTGCGGGTTGGCCGCACGGCGCGGGCACGGTGGTGGTGGTCGGCCATCAGCCGACGCTGGGACAGACCGCCGCGCTGGCGTTGAGCGGCAGCGCGGCCGAATGGAGCATCAAGAAGGGTGCGATCTGGTGGCTGGTGCGGCGCGACCCCGACACCATCTTGCGCGCCGTCATCGCGCCTGATCTTCTATAGGGAGGGGAACATCCATGTTCGAATCGGCGAATCTGTATCACAAGGTGGACAAGAGCGTCTATCGCCGGCAGGAGCCC
>MERG01000113.1:0-147 GCA_001771985.1 Betaproteobacteria bacterium RIFCSPLOWO2_12_FULL_62_13
AATCGATCATCGACCCGGTATTTGTCGAATGGCTGCACCATAAACTTGCCGCCCAGCGCGAGGTTGCGCGAAACATCATAGTGGAGATCGCCGAACACTCTATAATCGGTCATCTCGACGCGGTGAAGGCGGCATTCGGCCGGCTGC
>MERG01000113.1:219-7216 GCA_001771985.1 Betaproteobacteria bacterium RIFCSPLOWO2_12_FULL_62_13
TGTTGGTCGACTACATCAAGCTCGACGGGGGTTACACGCGCGGTCTGGTGGAATCCAGCGACCGGCAGTTCTTCGTGCAGGCGCTGGTGGGCATCGCGCACGGCCTGGGCATCCAGGTGGTGACCGAATATATTGAAACCGAGCAGGACTTCCAGATGGCGAAGAGCCTGATGGTGGATGGCGCACAGGGCTACTATATCGGGAGGCCGGAGTAATGGGGCAACCGGCTCGGAGCGGGTCACGCCGATTCGAGGTTTGTTTGATCTGGATCAGCGCGCAGCCCGTTGAACCGGGCATTATTTTTGAATGAATATGCAAGCAAGTGCGGGTGAACGCCCGCGCCCTGACGCGGCGGGAAGCGGCACCCCGGAAGGTTTGCTGACAGGTGATGATGACGTGCGTGCGCAGGAGGTAGAATTACTGCGGCGCAGGGAGCTGACAATTTGAACCAGACGAGTGCGGTAGGAGAGGAACAGGCAGTAGCAGAAACGGAATGGGAGATTCCCAAGCCGGGGGTGTCCACCAATGACCCGTTGCTACGATGTCTCGTACTGCTCACGCGCTTCTATAACCGGCCGTTCTCGGAGGAGACGCTTTCGGCCGGACTGCCGCTGGTTGACAACTGGCTCACGCCGGAACTGTTTGAGCGCGCTGCGGATCGGGCGGGCCTGACGGCCAAGGTGGCGAAACGAGAGCTCGAGAAACTTTCTCCACTGGTGCTGCCCGTCGTTGTCCTGCTGAAGGGCCGCCGCGCCTGCATCCTGAGGGCCGTCACGCCTAAAGGGGATTGCCAGATCGTGGACCCTGACACGGGCGGCGTACTGGGTACCACGTTAAGGGAGCTGCGGGAGGAGTACGCGGGTCATGTGATCCTGATCCGCCAGCAACTCCAGTTCGACTCCAGAACGGAGCACAGCGCGGTGCCGCGCGTGGAGCATTGGTTCTGGGGGGTGGTGCGCCAGGCCTGGGCGATTTACGGAGAAGTGCTCCTGGCCTCGTTCCTCGTCAATCTGTTCGCCCTGGTCATGCCGCTGTTCATCATGAACGTGTACGACCGGGTGGTCCCGAATGATACGACCGAAACGCTGTGGGCCCTGGCGTTGGGTGTGCTGATCGTCCTGTGCTTCGATTTCGGATTGCGCATGTTGCGCAGTTATCTCGTCGACATCGCCGGAAAACGAATTGACGTCATTCTGTCCGCGAACATATTTGAAAAGGCGCTGGGGCTCAGAATGGAGGCGCGTCCGGCCTCCGTCGGATCGTTTGCAAGCAACATCCACGAATTCGAGGCATTCCGCGAGTTCATTACCTCGGCGACGATCACGGCGCTCGTCGATCTTCCGTTCGTTTTCATTTTCATCGTCGTGATCTTCTGGATCGGCGGGCCCGTCGGTGTGGTTCCGCTGCTCGCCGTGCCGCTGATCATATTGATCGGGGTCTCGCTCCAGCGATCGTTGGGCGAGATCATCCAGAATTCCTTTCGATGCGCGGCCCAGAAACAGGGATTGCTGATCGAAAGCTTGAGCACGATCGAGACGGTGAAGTCGCTCTCCGGCGAGGGCGTTCTTCAGCGCAAGTGGGAGCAACTGGTGGGCACCGTGGCCCGGCTGGGAATCAAGGCGCGCACGCTCTCCTCGGCGATCGTCAATTTCTCCGTGACCGTGCAGCAGGTTGCGACCGTCGGCGTGATCGTCGTCGGCGTGTACTTGATCGCCGAGCGCGAGTTGACGATCGGCGCGCTGGTGGCGTGCACGATTCTCAATTCACGTGCGCTTGCGCCGTTGGGTCAGGTGGCGGGGCTCATGACGCGTTATCATCAGTCGGTAGAGGCGCTTCGCACGCTTCACAACATCATGCAACTGCCGGTAGAACGGCCGGCGAACAAGAGTTTTGTCCACAGGCCGAAAATCCGTGGCGAAATCGAGTTCCGCAACGTCACCTTTTCCTACCCGGGGCAGCAGACTCCGGCGCTGTCAAACGTTTCCTTCCGGGTTGGCGCCGGCGAACGGGTCGGGCTTATAGGGCGAATCGGCTCGGGGAAATCGACGGTGGAAAAGCTGGTTCTCGGCCTGTATAAGCCGACCTCGGGTTCGATTCTTGTCGATGGCGTGGACATCAACCAGATCGATCCGGCCACGCTGAGGAGAAATATCGGTTACGTGCCGCAGGATGTCGTGCTGTTCTACGGCACGGTGAAGGAAAATGTGCTCTTCTCGGCGCCGTACGCCGACGATGCAGCGCTTTTGCGCGCCGCGGAAATCGCGGGCGTTACGGAGTTTGTCCATCCCTCCGCTCAGGGGTTTGATCTGCACATCGGAGAACGTGGAGAAGGTTTGTCCGGCGGCCAGCGGCAAACGGTCGCCATTGCGCGCTCGCTCCTGCTCGACCCCCCGCTGCTGATCATGGATGAACCGACCAATGCCTTGGACAACCGCTCCGAGGAGAACTTCAAATCGAAGCTCGACAAGGCGCTGCCCGGCAAGACGTTCATGCTCGTGACACACCGTGCATCATTGCTGACATTGGTGCCGCGCCTCATCGTGCTCGATAATGGCCGGATCGTCGCGGACGGGCCCAAGGAGCAGGTCATGCACGCGTTATCAGGAGGTAAGATCAGTGTCGCCAAACGCGGATGAGGTTGCGCCGCCAGGCGAAAATGCGCCTGGTGGGGCTATCTGGGGAAGAACTGACGCACCTTGGCGAAAGATTTGTTTTCGGAGATGCGGTTGAACGGCATGTCAGCAAGACTCAAACAACGCGACGACATTGACTTTATGAGCGAGACCGCTGCTGCTGCTTTGCAGGGGCCGCCGGCCTATTCGCACGTGGTGGTGTGGGGCACGCTCGCGTTTGTCATCGCATTCATCGCGTGGGCCGCGTATGCGAACATCGGGGAAACTACGGTCGGCGACGGCAAAGTCATCCCGTCCAGCCAGATTCAGGTGGTCCAGAACCTGGAAGGCGGGATTGTCTCGGACATCAAGGTCAAGGTGGGAGATGTGGTCCGCAAGAACCAGGTCCTGATGCTGATCGACGATACGCGTTACGCTTCATCGTTTCAGGAAAACAAGGCGAAGAACGACGCATTGACGGCCAAGATTGCCCGGCTGAGGGCCGAGGTTTCAGGGACGCCGTTCGATCTTTCTCAAAGGTTCAGGAAGGAAAATCCCGATCTCGCCGAGCGGGAATTGTCGCTCTACCGGTCACGGCAGGCTGAGTTCAGCGCCAATACGGCTGTTTTTCGGCAACAGACCGGCCAGCGCACGCAGGAACTCAAGGAAAAACGGTCACGGCTTACCCAGATCACGACCAGCCTTGAGTTTCTCGACAAGGAACTGACCATGTCGAGACCGCTGGTCAAGCAGGGGGCGATGTCGGAAGTCGAGTTGCTGCGGCTCGAACGCCAGGCCAATGACCTCAAGGGCGAGCTGGAATCGACAAAGATCACGATCCCGCGGCTGGAGGCGGCGGTTGCAGAGGCGAAAAACAAGCTGGAAAGTTACGTGGCCAAATTCCGCGCCGACGCATTGGCCGAGTTGAACCAGGTTCGTGCCGAGCAGGAGGGCACGGCGGCGACCGGGGTTGCGCTCAAGGACCGCGTTGCGCGCGCTGTGGTTCGCTCGCCCGTGAACGGCACCATTAAATCGGTAAAAGTGACGACCATAGGGGGAGTCGTTCAACCGGGATCCGAACTTCTCGAAATCGTTCCGTTGGAGGATTCCCTGTTGATCGAGGCGCGCGTCAAGCCGAGAGATATCGCTTTCCTGCGTCCCGGCCAGAAAGCGCTGGTGAAGATCACGGCCTACGATTTCTCCATCTACGGGGGGTTCCCTGCTAAACTCGAAAACATCAGCGCGGATTCCATTACCGATGAGAAAAAAGGGGAGAGTTTTTACCTCGTTCAGGTGCGCACGACGAGTAACGTGCCGGCACGCAGTGACAAGTCCCTGGCGATCATTCCCGGGATGACCGCCACTGTTCACATTCAAACCGGCGAAAAGACTTTCCTTCAATATCTGCTGAAACCCATCATCAAGACCAAAGAGATGGCGTTCCGCGAGCGCTGATTTGCGGTAGAGTTGAACGACTTACAGGAAGTTTGTAACGGGTCTGTCATATGTCGATACTTCTGGCGACTCGCGACGCCGAACTGGCAGGTCGGTGCCGGAGGGCGGTCAGCGCCGAACATCAACTCGAGGTTGCTGAAAGTGTGCCGGGGTTGTCGGACAAGATCAGGGCATTAACCCCGTCGGTGATCCTGGTGGATGCAGAACTGCTCGACCGGCCGATGGATGGACAGGTGGGGCATATCGTTGCTTCGTGCAGCGCCGCGCGTGTGATCGTCATGACGCCCGTCTTTGACGAGGACGAGGAGATTGCCCTGCTCAAAGCGGGAGCGAAGGGGTGTTGCCGGCGTGGGATTGATCCCGAGTCTCTACAGCAGGTTCTCAATGTGACCTACGGTGGAGGCGTGTGGGTGACCCGCAGCCTGCTGCCGCGGCTGGTCACGGAATTGCGGCGTTACGCGGATGCGCAACGGCCGGCGCTGGAGAAACAGGAAGCCGAGAGGCTTTCATCGTTGACGCCTCGAGAAAAGGAAATCGTGCGGCTCATCGCCGGGGGGGCGACCAACAAGCAGGTCGCCTCGGCGCTCGATATCTCGGAGCGCACGGTCAAAGGGCATTTATCAAACGTGTTTCAAAAGCTCGGCATTTCCGATCGCTTGAAGCTCGTGTTATATGTGACGGAGGGCCACTCAGCCGGGTCGCCGATGGCCCGAACCCAGAGAAGCTGAGCACTGATATCGAGATTGGAATTGGCCGTAATGTTCCACGAATCCGTTAACATTTAAGGAGATACCGGACGCGCTGTTGTTATATTGCAACATCGTTTAGTGGAAACGTATCGGTTCTACATAATTTATCATTTACGCCAAGCGGTTAGGATGATATCCTGACTCCTAAGTTGAAGTTGATCCGGCGGATATCGGCAGGTGAACTTCGAATCGTGAACAAGGGGTGAAAAATGGCGAGATTCTCGGCAAGGGACGTGCTGGCTGCTGCCGCAATGCTTGCGTTCAGCGGGGTCGCGGCCGCAGAGACCCTGAAAGAGGTCGTAACGCTATCTATCGAGACGAACCCGCAGGTGTTGAGCTCGTCCAAGAGAAAGGACGCGGCGGATTCCGCGATTGATGCCGCAAAGGGCGGGTATTACCCAAGGGTAGATTTGATTCTGGGGACGGGGCGGGAGCGGAGCCAAAACCCGACCACGCTGGCGACAAATCCCGACTGGGTCCGGCTCAATCGCAAGCAGGAGGGGGCCGTCCTTAACCAGATGCTGTGGGACGGGTTCGGGGTCAAGAGCGAGGTGGATCGGCGCCGCGCTATCTCCGAATCGTCCGCGCATCGGGTGTATGGCACCGCCGAGGAAGTGGCTCTCCAGGCGATCGAGGCTTATCTCGATGCGCTTAGGAACAAGGAGTTGGTGGGATACGCCAAGGAAAACCTTGCGGCGCATCAGAAGACCTATAATCAGGTCAAGCTGCGCGTCGACAAGGGCGTGGGCCGCCGGGCGGATCTGGACCAGATTGACGCGAGGCTCGCGTTGGCGATCTCGAACGTAGCGTCGGCCGAAAGCAACCTTCGCGATTCGGAGATCGCTTATCTGAGGGTGGTCGGCAAGGCGCCCGTGAACTTGACGATGCCCGCTGTTCCCCAGATTCCGCGGTCCGTCGATGAGGCGGTCAAAGTTGGACTCGAGAATCATCCCATCCTGAAGTCTGCTCTGGCTGACGTGGATGCGGCACAGGCGCAACGGGAAATTGCGAGATCGTTCATCTCTCCCAGGCTGGAATTGGAAGCGAGCTACTCGAACAATAGAAATATTGACGGTCTGGATGGCCCCAACCGCGACCGCTTGGTCATGCTGTTGGTGAAGTGGAATCTGTTCCGGGGTGGTTTCGACTATTACCGATTGGGTGAAACAGGACACCAGATCAGCGAAGCGAGCGAGATAGCCCGCAATACCAATCGTCAGGTCGAAGCGGCGGTGCGTCTTGCTTACAACGCTTATGCGACCGCCCGTGACCGGCTTCCTTCCCTGCAGCGATATGTGAAGTCCGCCGATGCCACGCGGGACGCTTATGCGAAGCAGTTCGACATCGGTCAGCGCACCTTGCTCGATCTGCTCGATGCCGAGAACGAGTTTTTTACGGCTCGCAGCACCTACACGACCGGCAGATTCATCGAGACGACGGGCCGATATCGCGTGCTCAACGCGATGGGGCAGTTGCTCTCCACGCTTGATGTCAAGCCGCCCGAGCAAGCCATCATGAAAGCGGGCCAGTAAAGCACACGCAGATTTTGCGTACAAACGGGGCGCAGTCATGTGCCCCGTTTTTGCTGGTGATTAATGATTGGCAAGTACGTGCTATACATCTTAAGATACCAATCACCAATCACCAATCACTAATCACTAATCACCCACCACACATGCCCTACGTTACACGGGATGATTCGGGCAAGATAACGGGCGTTTTCGACCACGCGGAGGTCGGAGTCTCGGACGAGATCCGGCCTGACGATCCTGAGTTGGCGCGTTTTCTTGCGGATCAAGGTCTGTCATCGCCGGATGCCATTCGACAGCTTCTTGCCGAAAGCGATTTGAGAATGGTCCGGCTGGTCGATGACCTGATTGATCTGCTGATTGACAAAGGCCTGATCAAGTTCACGGATTTGCCCGCGGCGGCCGGCGAGAAGTATTTGCAGCGCCAGATCGCGCGGAAACGGCTTCAGATCAATCTTATCATCGGCGAAAAGGACATCCTCTAGCGTGGTGTCCCGCAAATAAGTTGCACAAGTGGATCGTCATTCCGGCCAAGTGCGCGCAGCGGACGCGAGCCGGAATCCAGAAAGCTTTCAAAGCCCTGGATTCCAGCTTTCGCTGGAATGACGAATACACTATTAAGCTGCATGTTTCTGGGACTCACACTGGCTGG
>MERG01000113.1:7247-7635 GCA_001771985.1 Betaproteobacteria bacterium RIFCSPLOWO2_12_FULL_62_13
CCGTTGGCTCTTCCCTCTGTTCCTCGCCATCGCGGCAGCGCAACACCTTTCGCCAGCGCAAGCGGGCGAGTCGCCACGAATCACGAGCCACGAGCTACGATCCACGAGCTACGATCCGCGGCCGCCGATCATCGAGGTAGCCGCTTTCGGCGCGGCGCCCGTCAGCGGCGTCGTCGAAGACGGGCGAGTGCGCCCCAGGCCGGGGGACATTCTTTATCGCCGGGAGGCATCCGCTCCTGAACCGGAGGGGCAGCTTGAGCTCGAGACGCGAGTGCTGTTTGGAGAAACCTGGCTCGACCTCTTCAACCGTGTCAGCGACAAGCTGAATTCCGAAGTGCCGTCGAATCCGGCGGTAACCAGTCGAATCGATTTGCTGCCCGCTCTCGCC
>MERG01000114.1 GCA_001771985.1 Betaproteobacteria bacterium RIFCSPLOWO2_12_FULL_62_13
TGGGCAGTGCGATCTACCAAGGCGACCTCATCGAAACTCGCGCGCAAAGCCATGCGCTGCTGGTGTTTCTGGATGAGGGGCGGATCACGCTGCAGCCGGAAACACGCTTTGTGGTCGAGCGCTTCCGCTACGAGCCCGCCCGGCCCGAGGCAGGATCGATGGTGGTGCGGCTGTTGCGCGGGGGCATGCGCGCGCTCACCGGCTTGATCGCGAAACAGCGTCCGCAGAATTATGAAGTTCAGACCCTGGTCGCAACGATTGGCATCCGCGGCACCGGGTTTGACGCTTCGTGCACCGGCCCGTGTGTGGACGAGACAGGGCTTGCCTCCCCGGAGACGAAACCCAAGCCGCCCGCGCCGCCGTCGTCGGATGAGAAGCTGGACGGACTTTTTGTGTACACCTGGGAAGGCGAATTAGAGGTCAGGAACCCGGCCGGTGCGCAGGTCGCCGTCCTCGGGCAGACGGTGCGGGTTGTCGCGCGAGACCGCTCGCCGGTGCTCTGGCCTGAGGTGCCGCCATTTATGCGCGATGCGCCCGGGCCGCGGCCCGACGGCATCCAAATCAATATGGAGCAGCTCTTCGGCGCAGGCAAGGAAGGTCAGGCCGACCCCGGGCTGTATGTGTTGGTCAAAGACGGCAGAATCGTACTGGTACAGGACGGTCGAACGCTGGAGCTCGAGCGCGGGGAGTCGGCGTTCGCGGGCCTTTCGGGCGAGTTGTATCGCCTCCGGATAGAGCCTCAGCCGATCTACAATCTGCGTGATGTCATTGATCCGCCGCGCTCGAACCCCGGGGCGCCGATCTGCACTTTCTAGCGATCCCATCGCAAAGCGGCCGCTGTTTCGCATTTCTCTTTGAAATTCAATCGAACATCGGTATAATCCGCGCCTTCGGTCCGCGATCAAGGTTCGGAGTTTTGAGTTTCGGGTTTAGAGCTCGAGTCTAAAACCCAGAACCCGAAACCTGGAACCCGAAACCCGGAACTCGAAACTCGAAACTCGAAACTCGAAACTCGAAACCCGGAACCCGGAACCCGGAACCCGGAACCCGGAACCCGGAACCCGAAACCTTTAATCCTTGCCTCACCGTCCCCGCATGGCGGGAGGCTTAAACCATAAGGAGGCAACTCAATGCGACATTACGAGATCGTATTCATCGTCCATCCGGACCAGAGCGAGCAGGTGCCCGCCATGGTGGAGCGCTACCGCCAGATGGTCACGGGCAAGGGCGGCGGGATCCACCGCCTGGAAGACTGGGGACGCCGGCAGCTCACCTACCCAATCCAGAAGGTCCACAAGGCGCACTACGTGCTGATGAACATCGAATGCGATGACGAAACGCTCGCCGAGCTCGAGCACGCATTCAAGTTCAACGACGCCGTGCTGCGCCATCTGATCGTCAAGATGAGCGGCCCGGTGACTACGCCGTCACCCATGATGAAGGAAGAGAAGTCGAAGGCGCTCAGCACGGCTGCCGAAGAGCCCGCAAAAGCGGTTCCAGCCACAGAGGCTGCCACTTAGGTGGAAGTCAATACAGTTGCATTGAGCGGTGAACTTGCCGAAGTCGAGCCGTTACGCCACACGCCCGCCGGCGTCCCGTTGCTCAGTTTCAAACTGGCGCACAAGTCGTGGCAGATCGAAGCCGGCTACAAGCGGCAGGTCGACTGTGTAATGAACGCCGTGGCGATGGGCGAGGTGGCGGTCACTATGTCGCGCATTCAGCAGGGACACACGGTGAGCGTCGAAGGGTTCCTCAACCGCAAGAATCGCATGAGCGCACAAATCGTGTTGCACGTGACGAAAGCACAAACCTGAAGGATACAGATCATGCCAAGACTCGGATCGAGCAGAGCCAGAGCCAAAGCCAAGGCTAAGGCCAAGGGCAAAGGTTTAGACAAGAAGGGCGGCCGCGGGCAGTTGTTCCGCCGCCGCAAGTTCTGCCGCTTCACGGCGGAGGGCATCAAGGAAGTCGATTACAAGGACATCAATCTGCTCAAGGATTTCATCAACGAGAACGGCAAGATCATTCCGGCGCGCATCACGGGCACCAAATCGCGCTACCAACGTCAGTTGTCCGTGGCAGTGAAGCGCGCGCGCTTTCTCGCGCTGCTGCCGTACACGGACCTTCACTGAAGAAGTTTGCAGTTTGCAGTGGACAGTTTCCATCGGTATGGAGATCGGGTACATCTCCGAAGCGCCGTCGGAGCTAAAGGCCCTGCTCGGAAAAGGTTTCCATCGGTATGGAGATCGGGTACATCACCGAAGAGTCGGGCCTCGCATGGGCCGCTGAAACCAAAGAGTTATCGGCCATGCTCGTCGGACTTATACGCTCGCTGAAGATTGACTGACTGGGATTGCCCACTCCACTGCCCACTGTCCACTGTTCGATAAGGAACTGATATGCAAGTTATTCTCCTCGAAAAGGTCGCAAACCTCGGCGAGCTGGGCGAAGTCGTCAAGGTGAAGGAAGGGTTCGCTCGCAATTACCTGATTCCGCACGGCAAAGCGCGGCGCGCCACGCCCGAAAACCTCGCCGAATTCGAAAAACGCCGCGCCGAGCTCGAAAAGGCTCAGGCGGAAGCGCTTGCCGCCGCGCAGGAAAAAGCCGCCAAGCTCGACGGGCTGACGGTGCAGATCACGCAGAAAGCGGGCGTGGATGGGAAGCTCTTCGGCTCGGTCACCAACTTCGATATTTCCGAAGCGCTCAAGAAGCAAGGTTTCGATGTGCCGAAAGCCACGATCCGCATGCCACAAGGGCCGCTCAAGACGGTCGGCGACCATCAGTTGAAGATCGCACTGCACGCCGACGTCGTGGTGACTTTTACCGTGTCGGTACTCTCGGAGCAGGCTTAGCCGCTAATTCGAAACAGCTTTTCAGAAGCGTAAAAAAGGGCTGGCAGCAGCCCTTTTTTTTCGGTAGATTGAATGTTTGAGCAGCCTGATCGCAAACTCGACGGGCGCACAAGTTACACAAGAACGCCTTACGCGGCAGCGGGGAGGGGAGCAATGATTCAAGTCGTCACGCCCATCGCCAGGGATCCACAGGTCGAGGCCGCGCGTGTCCCGCCGCAATCCATCGAAGCCGAGCAGTCAGTGCTGGGCGGGCTGCTGCTCGACAACAGCGCCTGGGACCGGATCGCCGATCTCATCACCGAGCAGGACTTCTATCGGAGCGACCACCGCACTATTTTTCAGCATATCGCGCAGTTAATCGAGAACAACAGACCGGCCGACGCGCTGACGGTTGCTGAAATCCTCGAGCGAAGCGGCAAGCTCAGTGATGTCGGCGGGCAAGCCTATATCGGTTCGCTCGCGCTGAATACGCCGAGCGCCGCCAACATCCGGCGCTACGCCGAAATCGTTCGCGAGCGCGCCATCATGCGCAACCTTGCCGCGGCCGGCACCGAGATCGCCGACTCGGCCTATAACCCGCTCGGCAAGGACGCGAGCGTACTGATAGATGAAGCCGAGGCCAAAGTTTTTCAGATCGCCGAGGCCGGGGCGAAAGCGCGGCAGGGCTTCGTCAAGATCGACCCGCTGCTCACCGAAACGGTCGAGCGCATCGACATGCTGTACAGCCGCGAGAACAAGAACGACGTGATAGGGCTCGCGACCGGCTTCATCGATCTTGACCGCATGACCTCCGGGTTGCAACCGGGCGAGCTCATCATCATCGCCGGCAGGCCCTCAATGGGGAAAACGGCACTCGCCATGAACATGGTGGAGCATGTGGCGCTTGCGGAGAAAAAGGCGGCCGCCGTGTTCAGCATGGAAATGTCGGGTGCGCAGTTGACAATGCGAATGATCGGCTCGGTGGGACGCGTCGATCAGCACGAACTGAGAACCGGCACCTTCAAGGAAGAGGACTGGACGCGTCTTGTCGATGCCGTCGGCAGGCTGAACGAGGCGCAGGTCTACGTCGACGACACAGCGGGGCTCAACGCGCTCGAACTGCGCTCGCGCACCCGGCGGCTGCACCGCCAATGCGCGGAAATCGGCGGCTTGAGCATGATCGTGGTGGACTACCTGCAACTGATGTCGGCAAGTCGCGGCGGCCGGGAGGAAAACCGCGCCACCGAGCTCGCCGAGATCTCGCGCTCGTTGAAGGGCCTCGCCAAGGAACTCAAGGTGCCGGTGATCGCGCTCTCGCAACTGAACAGGGGCGTGGATGCGCGCACCGACAAGCGGCCGATGATGTCGGACTTGAGGGAATCCGGTGCCCTGGAACAGGATGCAGACCTGATCCTCTTCATCTACCGCGACGAGGTCTATAACCCGGACACGCCGAACAAGGGTATCGCCGAGATCATTATCGCGAAGCAGCGCAACGGCCCCACCGGCAAGGTCAATCTCACCTTCCTCGGGAAGCATACCCGCTTCGAGAACTACGCCGATTCGGGACGCTTCTAGCGTCTGGCGAGCCGTTCAAGGTTCCGAGTTTAGGGTTTCGGGTTCTGGGTTCGAAGTTCGGGGTTCAGGGTTCGCAGTTTCTGCTTTGAACATTGAGCCTTGAACTTGAAACTTTAAACCCGGAACCCGTAACCGCGAAGCGCTAGAGCGCTTCCGCTGCGTAATCCGCGAGCCGCGAACGCTCACCGCGGGCAAGGGTCACGTGGCCGCTGTGCGACCAGCCTTTCATGCGGTCAACGACGTAGGTGATTCCCGAGCTGCCCTCGGTGAGATAGGGCGTGTCGATCTGCGCGATGTTGCCGAGGCATACCACCTTGGTGCCGGGGCCGGCGCGGGTGATGAGTGTCTTCATCTGCTTCGGGGTCAGGTTCTGCGCTTCATCGATGATGAGGAACTTGTTGATGAACGTGCGCCCGCGCATGAAGTTGAGCGACTTGACCTTGATCCGCGAGCGGATGAGATCGCGCGTCGCCGCGCGGCCCCACTCTCCGGCTTCGTCGTCGGTCTTGTTGAGCACGTCGAGATTGTCCTCGAGCGCGCCCATCCACGGGTACATCTTTTCCTCCTCGGTGCCGGGCAGAAATCCGATATCCTCGCCGACCGGCACCGTGACGCGCGTCATGATGATCTCCGAATAGACCTTGTGCTCAAGCGTCTGGGTGAGGCCCGCTGCAAGCGTGAGCAGTGTCTTGCCCGTGCCAGCCTGCCCGAGCAGGGTGACAAAATCGATCTCCGGATTCATCAGAACGTTGAGAGCGAAGTTCTGCTCGCGGTTGCGCGCGGTGATGCCCCACACGCTGTGACGGTGATGGGCGTAGTCCTTGAGCGTCTGCAGGATCGCCGTTTTGCCGCTCACTTCCCTGACCTGGGCATGGAACGGCTTCTCGTCCTCGAGAAAGACGAACTGATTCACCAGCAGGCTCGAGCACAGGGGACCTCTCACGCGATAGTAGGTCTGACCGGACTGCTGCCAGGACTCCATCTCGCGCCCGTGCTTGTCCCAGAAATCATGCGGCAGCCCCCGCGTGCCGGTATACAGGAGGTCGGTGTCCTCCAGCACTTTGTCGTTGAAGTAGTCCTCGGCGGCGAGCCCAAGCGCGCGCGCCTTGATGCGCATGTTGATGTCCTTGCTGACGAGGATCACCTCGCGCTTGGGGTAGATCTCCTGAAGGTGCTTGACCACACCAATGATCTGATTGTCGGCCTTGCCGCTTGCCAGCCGCGCCGGGAGATCGCCGGTGATCGCCTCGGTTTGCAGGAACAGCCGCCCGGTGGCGCTCTTGTCGCCGTGGAGTTCGAGCGCAATGCCCTCGGCGATGCTCGACTCGGCGTGGCTGATCAGCTCGTCGAGATAGCGGCTTGCCTGGCGTGCGTTGCGCGAGACTTCGGAGACGCCCTTTTTGTTGTTGTCGAGTTCCTCGAGTATCGCCATCGGGATGTAGACGTCGTGTTCCTCGAAGCGGAAGAGACTCGTGGGGTCGTGCATCAGCACGTTGGTGTCGAGCACGAACAGCTTGGTATTGGCCGGAAGACGGGCAACGACAGAGGCGGCAGAGGCGGGTTGGCGGTGGATCATGGTGAAGTGATTGAAAAAGGCGTGACTGGTGATTCGTGACTGGTGACTGGAAGAATCATTTGCCGGCGCTGTTTGCGACCTCCGCCCCGGCGCTTCATCGGTCTCACAACCGCGTCAGTTGCTATTTCAAGGCCTTGACGAATTCGAGCACCTCCTGGACATGTCCCGGAACTTTGACGCCGCGCCATTCCTTGCGCACAACGCCTCTGGCGTCGATCACGAAAGTGCTGCGCTCGATGCCGCGCACCTTCCTGCCGTACATGTTCTTCATCTTGATGACGTCGTACAGCTTGCACGCCGTCTCGTCCGTATCGGAAAGCAGATCGAACGGAAAATTCGTCTTGGCCCTGAAGCTTTCGTGAGACTTCATGCTGTCGCGCGACACGCCGCGGATCTCGCAGCCGAGCTTGACGAACTGCGGGTGAAGATCCCGGAACAGCTGACCTTCGGTGGTGCAGCCCGGGGTGTTGTCTTTGGGGTAGAAGTAGAGGACGAGGGTCTTGCCTTTGGCGCTCGACAGGCGGAACGTCTTCCCGCCGGTCGCGGGGAGTTCGAAATCTGGCGCGGGTCGGTCTAGCATTCGGGCGGTGCGCTCCTTTATTTTTTCTCGCGTGTCGTTACTAATCTTGACTGAAATGGACGCGGCACGCAAGGGCCGCCCACTACGCAAGAAATTCCTTGCCTTGCAGGGCGACGAGGCGGGCACGGCCGGGGACGTTGCCGTCGATGACGCAGTGACGCGGCAACCGCGCGAGGTCGATGTCGTCCCCATAGTCGCGCAATGTCACCGGAACGTAACCCTGCGCGCGCCAGCCGGCAAGCAGCTTGTCGAATACAGGGGCGAGCTTCATGCCTTCAACTTCTGCGCGCAGGGTATAGACGTGACCGCTCGGCGGCGGCGCCTCGCTGAGACGCAAAAGATGGTCCGCGACGTTCTCAATCGTTATGCCATCGAAGCCGATCAGTTCGTCGAGCGTGGGCAGTGTCGTCGGCAACTGCGGGCAGGCGACGATTTCGGCATGGTGCACCGGAAGGAAAGGACTCGCGCCGCGGGTGTCCGAACAATATCGGAAACCGAGTTGTTGTGTGAGGCGGTACGCGTGCCGGTTCATTTGCCAGTCGGGGGCGCCATGCGCGAGTGGCGGCTCACCGAAGATCTCGTGGAAGCGCTGGCATGCAAGCTGCATCATGCGCCGCGTCCACGCCGCGCCTGCGCGGCGTGCGGCGCGCCGCCAGCGTGCGTGGTCATAGGCATTGATTGCGGCCTCGAAGCCGGCGCGGGGCACGGCGCGCATCTGGTCCGAAAGACGCCGCGCGATGTCCGTCCCGGGCAGCCATGGCT
>MERG01000115.1:0-6705 GCA_001771985.1 Betaproteobacteria bacterium RIFCSPLOWO2_12_FULL_62_13
AAATTACCCTAACGCTGACCGGGATCGAGATGCGCAACGTGTCGTCGATCCCACTCCGGAGGTCGCACGCAATCCCCCAGAATCAGGAATCAGCGTCTAGCGGCTGCACACTCGCCGGCGAGCAGGCCGAAGACAACCGCCGTCATCAGTCCGCCGACATAGCCGACCGCGGGCCCGCCCTCCAGCCCGCCAATCGTGGTACCCGCCGCGAACAGGCCGGTTATCGGCGTGCCGCCGGGCTGCAGCGCGCGGGCATTGCCGTCGATGCGCACACCGCCCATGGTATTTGTCATGCCGGCACAAGCCGGCGCTCCGTAAAATGGCGCCACGGCAACCGGTTGAGCCTTGCGTCGCTTGTTGCTGCGTGCCGGAGAGAGCGAGCCGATGGTTCTCGATGCCACGGCAGCGTTGTACGCCGCGACCGTCTGTTCAAGGCTTGACGCATCCATTTCAAGCTTGGCCGCGAGTTCTGCCAGCGTGTTCGCCTTGTGCAAGGTGCCGCCTGCAGTAATGAGAGTCGGGTTCGGAGGCACCGCCGCCGCGCGCCCGGAGTCCTGCCAGGTGACTTCATCGAACACTACAAACAAGCCCAGCGGGTCAGCCTCGCGTGCAATCGCATTGGCCAGGAACACTCCGCCGAGGCCCTCGTCGGCGATGCGCCGTCCGTGCCGATTGACCAGCAGTCCAGCCGCTGCGAGCAGGTCGAGCTGCGGATACGGCCAGATGCGATCGTTGTGCATCGCGTCGCGGCACAGGATATGGCCATAGAAAGCGTCCAGCGGCGTGATGTCCGCTCCGGCTTCGCGCGCCATGCGTATGCCGTCGCCGACACCTGTGCCCGCCCCACGCTGCTTGACCGCTTCCGGCCTCGGGGTCAGGTGGCCGAGCACCATCTCGCGATTGCCCTGGAACCCGCCGTCGGCGAGGACGACGGCCGATGCGCGAATGACAGTTTCCGTATTGTTACTGACGACGCGTACACCGCGGCAGCTGCCGCCTTCCATAACGAGCGCAATCGCGCGGGTTCCCCGATGCACTACTCCTCCACGCTTCACAAGGTTTTGCTCAAGCATCCGCAGCGTCACATCGGCACCCCGTCCCTTCCATTCGAGATGCGTCACCGGCGGCCGGATCGGGGCCAGTATCCAAGCACGCGATCCGATGTCCGCGCGTTGCATGCTCGGGTCCACTCTCGCAAAACGCGCGCCTTCTGCCTGCAGCCACTCCAGACCGCGCTTGCAGTGGTCGACGATTGCCTGCGCCAGAGCCGGACTGGCATGGCCTTCAGTAATTTCGGTGATGGCGCGCAGCAACTCCTCTCGCGGGAGCGCAGGGTCCTTGTAGGAGACATGCATCAGCCCGCCGGAAAAGCGTGAATTGCACCGGTAGGCCGCGTCGCTGCCGCACTCGATGACTGCCGTGCGCAGCCCCAGTTGGGCTGCGCGATTCGCTGCGATCATGCCGGCAAACCCTCCGCCGACGCTCACAAGATCGTATTCAAGACCGCTCGCCATACACCGGTTCCCCTGCTATCAACAGATTCATGTCGCTCCTGACGCGCTGTGTGGCGCCTATCCTGTCTGCTGAACTGCGACGGCAAGCCGCTCCTTCATGTTGATCCCGCACTCCTGGACGAGCTTGCGCCAGCGCGCGAGCTCCGAAGCCCGCAGTTGCGAAAACTGTTCCCCGGCGTGCTGGCGACGAACTGGGTGCCACCAGCGCTCAGCTTTATCAAGGCCACGCTGTCGATGACGGCCTGCACCCGGCTCGTCATCAGAGCCGGCATGTAATCCGGACCGCCTTCAATCACGCTTGAGGACGTTGCCGTCCTGAACCAGCTTGCGCCAGCGTGCCATTTCCGCTACCAGGAACTGGCTGAACTGCTCCGGCGTGCTGCCAACCGGCTGCGCACCGTCGACTTTCAGCATGCCCATCACATCCGACTGTTTCAGGGCCTTCGCGAATTCAGCGCTCAGCTTGGCGACAATGGGACCCGGTGTCTTCGCCGGTGCAAGAAATCCCAGCCAGTTCACGGCGTCATAGCCTGGAACGCCCTGCTCTGCGAACGTTGGCAGGTCGGGGACAACCGGATTGCGCCTTGCCGAAGTCACACCGATCGCTCTGAGTTTTCCGGCCGTGACATACGGCGTTACGAAGGGAATGCTGCTGATGCCGCCATCGATGCGCCCTGCAAGCAGGTCGGCCATATAGAGCGGACCGCCCTTGTACGGAACAAAGGTAGCCTTGGTCCCGGTTGCAATATGCAGCCACGCAGCCAAGAGGTGGTTGAAGGCGCCTACACCCGTGGTCCCGATGTTGATCTTGCCCGGATTGGCCCTGGCCAAGGCAATGTATTCGCTCAGCGTCCTGGCCGGCACCGACGGATGCACGACAAAAATATACGGTGCGCTGCTGGCCAGAGAAATCGGTGCAAAACTCTTGACCGGATCATAGGGCAGATCCTTGTACAGCAGTGGCGCGATAGTAAAGCTTGGTGATATCAAGGTAATCACATGGCCATCCGGCGCTGCCTTGGCAACGAAGGCAGCCGCGATCGTCCCGCCGGCACCCGGCTTGAAATCGACAACGAACGGCTGGCGCAGGCGGTCCCCCAGTTCTCTTGCATACAAGCGCGCGTTCCTGTCGAAGGACGCGCCTGCCGTCGCGGGCACAATGATCGTAACCGGCTTCGACGGATAGCTGGCGGCCGGTTCCTGGCCGCTGGCCAGACACGACAGCAACAGCGTGGCCAGCGCCGGCATCACATACTGAATGCGTGCCTTCATTGTCTTCCTCCAATTGTTAGGGTTAACAGTCCGGCCTGCCAAAGCCAGTTTTGCAGTTCACGGGCCTGCCGGTGCCCAGATCCGACAAACGAGACAACAGCGGCGAAATATCAGGCATCGCGTCGATGCCGAGTATCGCCGCCGCAAGAACCGACGCCGCGTCTGCGGACAGTCCAGCAAGGCTTGCGTTCGCCCGGAATTTCGCCAGCAGTTCCTCGTCGCTGAGCGGATTGTCGGGATGGCCCCGGGCATTGGTTTCCTTGACCTCCCGGTTACCGAATCTGCCGTGCGCCCGCAGAATGCAGCCGCCGATGTCGCGATCTTCGGCTGCGGGATCGACCTTGCATTCGATGCGGGCAATGCAGGAACGGACTGGTTCGGTTGGTGGAATCTCCTCGACAAGCTGACGTGGCGTTACTTCGCCGTGCATCAGCGCGACGGCGGCAGCCCATTGCACGCTGAACTGCGCGCCCATGCGCGTCACCGGGTTGAGACGTTCGGGCACCGGTCGCCCAACGATGTCATGGGCCTGGGGACCGACGAGGAGTTCGAAGCGTTCGGCCCCTGCCAGCGCGGCGCCCAAGGCGGAATGCAGTTTCAGCGCAGCACTGATTGCGGGATGGGTGAAACGGCAGGTCGGATAGGGCTTGAATGAAAGCCGGTCGGTTTCATAACGAACGCCGAGGTCGGCCAGAGCCCGCTCCGGTTTGAACGCCCCGCGTAGATAAACGCGGCTGAGTCCGTCCTCACCCGTCAATGGCTGCTTGACGCCCTCGAGGCCGCCGCCCGCCATCAGTACGGCAAGAATGCCATTGCCTGCGGCGATGCCCGGTTGCAGATGCTTGGTTGGCGCGCCCTCCCGCGTCGACTGGTGATTGCCGCAGGCGAAGCAGTAGGTGATGCCGAATGCGTTCTTCAACACCTCGGGGCGATTGTCGAGGATGTGCGCTGCAGCGAGCGCCGCACCGAAGTGCCCGAACAGTGCTCCGTATATCCATCCACCCTCGATGAGGTTGAGCCGTGTCGCGACCCCGAGCCGGCAGGTCAGCTCGATGCCGAGCAGTACCGCCTCGCAAAACCGGCTTCCGGCGAGGCTGCCCCGGCGTCCCGCTGCGGCCAGTGCCGCGGGAATCGGCGCGGAGCCCGCATGCAGCGTTGCTCCATCGTGGGTATCATCGAACTCAAGCACGTGGCCAAAGTAGCCGTTGCACAGCGCCGCAACCTGCGGTGGCACCGATGCGCCACCTACGACTTGCGCTTCCGGGCGCCCCCCCAAATCGATTAGGACCTGCAGCCAGGCAGGCATGCCCACGATCGACCGCCCGGCAATAGCGCCACCGAGATAGTCTAGAAGCTCGCGCGTGACCATGGCGCGGATGGCATCCGGAACGTTGTCCCACCGCATCCGGCGGGACCATTTGGAGAATGAATCCAGTACCGGTTCTGTTGCGGCGGCAGCCGTGGCATGCATTACGCACTTCCTCCTCGTGTGCACAGGTTGTCCCGATGCAGGGCCTGTGGTCGCGGCCTCACTGTCGTTTCCGCGACCGGCTTCCGTCCGCCCGGGGCGTATGTAACAGGGCGGAACGCAGACCTGGCGACTGCGGCAGCGGTGGTGGCGTATGATCCGAGCATAGCATAAAGCGCTTGTGCTGTGATCTGACGGCACCCGCACAGTGGCTTCTCTTAAGAAAAGCACCGCAATGATAGCGGCCCGGAATCTCAGCGCACCGATTCAAAAATATGCAGCTAATCATGCACTGAAGTATGATGCAAAAACCCTCCCAACAAATGGTACCAAATTGGCAGCAGTTCAGAAAGGAAGATAAGTTGCAAGCGAAATATCTCGAGGCAGTGTTCGGCCTTGCCCGGCGCACAGCATTGGTAACAGGTGCTTCAGGGGGGTTGGGCCGCGCAATCGCACGCGCCCTGGGGCACGCAGGGGCGCGCGTTGTGGTCAACGGCCGCAATCCTGGGCGCTGCGCCGAAACGTTGGCGGACCTTGCCCGGCTGGGAGTCGACGCCGCGACTGCACCGTTCGACGTGACTGACGAGACCGCCGTCGTCGAGGCGGAAGTGGCGTTGCGCGCGCAAGGCATAAACGTGGATATTCTGGTTGCCGTCGCTGGGCACCAGAACCGCAAGCCGGTCACGGAAATGACGCTCGCCGAGTGGCAGGCGCTCATGGACGTGCACGTCAACGGCACATTCAATTGTGTCCGCGCATTTCTACCGGGAATGCTGGCGCGGGGCAGCGGACGCATTATCCTGATGTCATCCATCGCTGGCGAGGCAGCCATGCCCAATGTCGCGGCGTACGCCACCGCGAAGGGCGCGATAGCTGCATTCACTCGTGCGCTCGCGGTCGAATACGGCGGCCGCGGCATTACCGCGAATGCACTTGCTCCTGGATTTGTCCGCACGCCGCTGACGCGCGCTCTGCAGGAAAGCGCCGATTTTCAAGAATTCCTCGCGGCCTCGGTACCGGCCGGTCGCTGGGCCGATCCGGACGATATCGCGCCGGCCGTGGTGTACTTGGCGTCACCTGGAGCATCATTCGTCAACGGCCACGTCCTTACGCTCGATGGCGGCATGCTGGCGAGGATGTGAGGTGACCGCCATGGACCTGTGCACTCAGTTGCAGGACCGCCCAACGTTGTCGCGTCTTCAAGTGATAAAGCACGATAAGCCCCGGCCGCAGCGATCACAACGGATCAGCGGTAATTTTGCCGTCCCCTATCCTTAGTGGGAGTAGCGACATGTTCCATCACGTCGTTCTTATGGAATTTACCGCACAGGCGGATCAGTCGTTCTTCAACAAGGTCGAGGAGTTTTCAGAACGGATTCGTCGCGCTGCGCCTAATCTTCACCGCTACGTTTTCCGGAAGAACATCGCATCACGCAGCGATGGCCTGAACTACGGAATTGTCGGAAGTTTCTCAACCAGTTCCGATCACGATGCTTATCAAGTATCGAGCCTGCATCAGGAAATGAAAGCTTACATGACCCCTTATATCGCCCGCATCGTGGTTTGCGATATCGATGAGGATCGCCCATGAAAGCGCCACGCGATAGTCAGCTGGGTCGCTTTTTGCGGCTGCATGGTATCGCGAGCTACGAGGATCTGTGTGAAAACGCGGCCCGCGATCCGGATTGGTTTTGGCGCTCGGTGATGGAATTCCATCGGCTGCACTTCTTTAAGCCATTCGATCGCCTGCTGGATGTATCCAACGGCCCTGAGTGGGCGCAGTGGTGTATAGGCGGCACGACCAACATCACGTACAACTGTTTGAACCGGACCTTGGCCACCGGCCGCGGTGATCATACTGCGATCGTATGGGAAGGTGAAAACGGTGAGCGGCGTACGCTCACGTATCATGAGCTAGCCTCGCTCGTCTCGCATGCGGCGGGCGGGCTGATGAAACTGGGGTGCGGGTGCGGCGATGTGGTTGGCTTGTACATGCCCATGGTTCCCGAGACGGTGGCTGCCTATCTGGCCATCGCCGGCATCGGTGCCATCGCGCTGCCATTGTTTTCGGGTTTCGGTGCACAGGCCATAGTCGAGCGGCTCGTGGATGCGAAAGCGAAAGTCGTAGTAACAGTGGACGATACCTACCGACGGGGGAAGAAAATATCAATGCTGGATGTGATGGATGCCGCCGTACCATCCATCCCGACGCTCGAACACGTGGTCGTGGTCGAGCGGCAGGCGGCAGGCACTGTGGTGGCAGATGGTCGCCATGAATCCTGGCATCATCTCATCGCGACCGCCTCTGAGGTGACTCCCGAGGAGCTCCCTGCAGAAACTCCTGCGATGATCGTCTACACTTCGGGGACAACGGGCAAACCCAAGGGAACGGTCCACTCTCATTGTGGTTTCATGACCAAGGTCGCGCTCGACTTCGGCCTCATCCTAGAC
>MERG01000115.1:6722-7232 GCA_001771985.1 Betaproteobacteria bacterium RIFCSPLOWO2_12_FULL_62_13
TCTTCTGTGGATGAGCGATATGGGCTGGTTGACCGGGCCTATAATCGCAGTGGCGGTGCCATTGATGGGGGCCACGTTAGTGCTCGCAGAAGGCGTACCGGATTACCCCGAGCCCGGACGGTTATGGAAACTGATCGATGAGCATCGCGTAAGCTTCCTCGGCGTTGCGCCGACCATGATCCGCGCCTTCATGCAGCATCCTCAGGAGATAGTGAGACAGTACGACCTCAGCTCGCTGCGCATCACCGCAGCCACGGGCGAGCCGTGGACCCCGGAGGCGTGGAATTGGTTCTGCCGGGAGGTGGGTCGCGGGCGCGCACCCTTGCTCAACTATTCGGGAGGCACTGAGATCGGCGGCGGTATCCTGGCAGGCACCGTTTTGCGCAACAACATCAAGTCATGCGCTTTCGCCGGTCCGATCCCCGGCATGGGCGCGATCGTCGTGGATGAACAAGGCCACAGAGTCGCTGGGGGGCAAGTCGGAGAATTGGCATTGTCGGTTCCTTCCAT
>MERG01000116.1 GCA_001771985.1 Betaproteobacteria bacterium RIFCSPLOWO2_12_FULL_62_13
GAACGATGCCGCAGTCTATGCCAGCTTGCGCGGCGTCACCAAGGACGTGCTCGACACGCTCACCCCGCGCGAAGCGAAGGTGCTGCGCATGCGTTTCGGCATCGAGATGAACACTGACCACACGCTGGAGGAGGTCGGCAAGCAGTTCGACGTCACGCGCGAGCGCATCCGCCAGATCGAAGCGAAGGCGCTGCGGAAACTGCGCCACCCCTCGCGCTCCGAGCGCCTGCGCAGCTTCCTCGACCAGGACAAATAGTCGGAATGGGCACGCTCACGCAGCGAGCGTGCCTTCGCGCGCAAGCGGCTGCGCCAGATGGTTCCCTCACACAGCCCACCGACTCAAGCATTCACGCGGTCCACTGGCTGACCTACGAGCAACTGGATCGGGCACGCGAAAGGCATCGGAGTCCTTTCGTCATGCGGTGCGTCGACGATTACCTTCTCGGCAGGGCGTTCCCGTTGGACAGGGTCACCCACTTGCCGACCGGCACCCACAAATCAGGATAGCCCCCGTCACCGCGCTTACGGCCTGAGATAAGCGTACCCTTCGCGCGTCATGACTGCCTCCTTTCTGGAAAGAGTTTGTAAAATATCGAGGCGTTACATTAGACCAGATTCTGCCGGGAAACAATGTCGCCCTTTTACGAACCGATGCAAGCATGACCGCCGTCAAGAATCTCCGGATCAACGGACGCGTCCAGGGCGTGGGTTTCCGCATGTACATGGAGCGCAAGGCTTACGAGCTCGGGGTCACCGGCTGGGTGCGCAACCGCCGTGACGGCAGCGTGGAGGCGATGGTGCAAGGCACGCCCGAGGCGGTGGACGCGATCATCGCCTGGACGCGGCGCGGGCCGCCGAGTGCGGTGGTGAGCGAAGTGCGCGTCACCGACGACAGCGGGGAATACACGGGTTTTGCGACCCTGCCGACGGAGTAGGAAAGCTTCACCGCGAAGGACGCTAATCCGCGCAGGAAAGCTGTTCCGTTCCTTAGCGCCCTCTGTGTCCTTGGCGACGAGGCTTTACTGCCCGGCGCGCGGCGCGTAGTAGACGATCTCGACGTTTTCAGGCTTGAGCCAGTCCGCGAGCGCCTGCACCAGGTCGTCGTGAAGGTTGACGCGCCACGCCTCCCCCAGGTCGATCTCGCACGTCGCGCCCCGGTTCGAATAGACGATCGAAACCGGGCAGGTGCCCCTGCGGTAGGGTTCCAGGAGTTCGCGCAGCCTGCGGCCGGAGGCTTCGCCGTTGCAGTTGAGCCGTATCGCTCTCGCAAATAGGTTGCGCGCAGTCTGCAGGTCGTGAAGCTTTTCGGCCGAAATCCTGAGGCTGCCGGAGAAATCGTCGTGCGACACCTTGCCTTCGATGATCAGCAGCTCGTCTTCCTTCAACCAGCGACGGTGCTGCTCGAAAAGCTCGTTGAAGACGCTCACTTCGACGCGGGCATTTCCGTCATCAAGCAGGATGACCGCCATGCGGCCGCGCCGCGTCATCTGCGTGCGCAGACTGTGGACGACGCCCCCCAGCAAGACGAGGCCAGGTTGGGGAGTGAGCTGATCGAGGCGCGTCGTGATGAAGCCGCGCAGCTCCTGCTCGTAGCTCTTGAACGGGTGCCCCGAAAGATAGAAACCCAGGGCAAGTTTTTCATTCTGCAGGCGTTCGCGATCGCTCCAGCGCGGCACGTCCGCGAGCGCGACCCTGGTCCCCGCGTCAGGAAGATCCTCGAACAGGCTCACCTGATGAGCGCTGCGACTCGCCTGTTCGGCGCTGTCCAGCGCCGCGCCGACCGACGCGAGCAGGCGCCCGCGATGATCGTCGAGCGAATCGAAGGCGCCGGCACGGATCAGCGACTCGACCACCCGCCGGTTGACGATGCGCTTATCGACGCGATGGCAGAAGTCGAACAGGTCCTTGAACGGCCCGCCGGTCTTGCGCGCTTCGACGATATGGCCGATCGCGGCTTCGCCCGTACCCTTGATCGCGCCCAACCCGTAGCGGATAACGCCCTTGTTGATTTCCTCCCTTCCCAAGGGGGGAGAAATGCAGGGTGTATCCCGCCCCGGCAAGGAGGATACGGAAGAAGGCGGAACCGGAACGAAACGGTAAGCGCTCAGGTGAATGTCGGGCGGCAGCACTTCGAGGTCGTTGGCGCGCGCATCGTCAACCAGGAACTGCACCTTGTCGGTGTTGTCCATGTCGGCCGAAAGCGTCGCCGCCATGAACTCCGCCGGATAGTGTGCTTTCAGATAGGCGGTCTGGTAGGCGAGCACCGCATAGGCCGCGGCATGCGATCGATTGAAGCCGTAACCGGCGAACTTCTCCATCAGGTCGAAAAGCTCGTTGGACTTCCGCTCCGACACGCCGTTCTTTGCCGCCCCTGCGACGAAGCTGCTGCGGTGCTGGGCCATCTCCTCGGGCAGCTTCTTGCCCATCGCGCGCCGCAGCAGGTCGGCCGCGCCGAGGCTGTAGCCGCCGATCACCTGCGCGATCTGCATCACCTGCTCCTGGTACACCATGATGCCGTAGGTGGGCTTCAGGATCGGTTCGACGCGCGGATCCGGATAATCGACGCGCCCGCCATGCTTGCGGCGGATGAATTCGGGGATGAGTTCCATCGGCCCCGGCCGATACAGCGCGACCAGCGCGACGATGTCCTCGAAGCAGTCCGGCCGGGCCTGTTTCATGAGCTCGCGCATGCCGCGCGATTCGCACTGGAATATGGCGGTCGTGTTGCCGCTCGCGAAAAGAGCGTAGGTCGCCGGGTCGTCGTAGGGAATGGAATCCAGATCGAATGATGAATGATGAATGATGAATGATGAGCGGGAGCTGGCTGCGCTGGAATTCCGTTCCGCATTCATCATTCCGTATTCCGCATTCCGAATATATTTCACCGCCCAGTCGAGAATGGTCAGCGTGGTGAGCCCCAGGAAGTCGAACTTGACCAGCCCGATCGACTCGACGTCGTCCTTGTCGAACTGGCTCACCGCGGCGCCGGAAGCGTCGGCGGCGTAGAGCGGGCAGAAATCGGTGAGTTTCCCCGGGGCGATCAGGACGCCGCCCGCGTGCATGCCGACGTTGCGCGTGAGCCCCTCGAGTTTTCCCGCGAGCGCCAGCAGTTCCCGCACCTCTTCCTCTTTTTCCTCGCGCTCTTTGAGCTGCGGCTCCATCTCGCGCGCTTCCGCAAGCGTGATGTGCCGGCCCGGCTGGAACGGGATCAGCTTCGCGAGCTGGTCGCAGAAGTTGTACGGAAGATCCAGCACGCGCCCGACATCGCGCACCACGGCTTTTGCCGCCATGGTGCCGAACGTCGCGATCTGCGACACGCTGTCGGCGCCGTACTTGCTTTTCACGTAGTCGATGACGCGGTCGCGACCGTCCTGGCAGAAATCGATGTCGAAGTCGGGCATCGACACCCGCTCCGGATTGAGAAAGCGCTCGAACAGCAGGTCGTGACGCAACGGGTCGAGATCGGTGATGCCGAGACTGTAAGCTACCAGCGAACCCGCGCCCGAGCCGCGCCCGGGACCCACCGGCACTCCATTCGTCTTTGCCCAGTTGATGAAGTCCGCGACGATCAGGAAATAACCTGGGAAACCCATCTGGACAATCGTGTTGAGCTCGAATTCCAGGCGCTCGCGGTAGCGGGGAAACCGGGCGGCTCGCGCCGCCTCGTCCGGATAGAGCTGCCGCATGCGGAGATCGAGCCCCTCCGCCGCGCGCCGATTGAGGTAGCCTTCGAGGCTTTCCCTCTTCGGCGTGGGGAACTTCGGCAACTGGCTCTTGCCCAGTTCGAGGGTGAGATTGCAGCGCTTGGCGATCTCCACGCTGTTCGCCAGCGCTGCGGGGATATCCCGAAACAGCACCGCCATTTCGGCCTGTGACTTGAAATACTGGTCCGGGCTGAAATGCCGGGGGCGGCGCTGGTCGGACAGGATGTAGCCCTCGGAAATGCACACGCGCGCTTCATGTGCCCGGAAGTCGTCGGGCTTCAGGAATTGCACCGGATGCGTCGCGACCACCGGCAGTTTGAGTTCCCCGGCCAATTGCGCCGCCCGTTGCACGTAAGTCTCGATGGGCACTGAGGCCGCGCCGGTGGTCATCGCACCCGACCCCGGCCGCTGCAGCTCGACGTAAAAGCGCTGCGGAAACAATTTCTGCCAGATGCCAACGAGCTTGCGTGCCTGTGGTTGGCTGCCGACGGCGAGCGCCTGGCCAACGTCGCCATGATGTGCGCCTGAAAGGGCGATCAGGCCGTCAGTGCCGGTTTCTGCAAACCACGCCTTTCCGATCTCGGCGCGGCCGCGATGCTGGTTGGTGCGATACGCACGGGTGAGCAGCTCGCACAGGCGCAGGTAGCCGGCGCGTGACTGGCAGAGCAGCAGCAGCCGGAACGGCTTGTCGCGGTCGGATTCGTTGGTGATCCAGAGATCGCAGCCAACAATGGGCTTGACACCCCTGGCGCGCGCTTCGCGGTAGAACTTGACCAGGCCGAAGACGTTGACAAGGTCGGTGAGCGCCAGCGCCGGCATGCCGTCCGCGGCGGCGGCTGCGACCGCCGCATCGAGGCGCACGATTCCGTCTACGATCGAGTACTCACTGTGCAACCGTAGATGAACAAACGAAGGATCCGGCATGGCGTTCGTATTTTAGCTTTTTTGCAGCACTGTGAACCCCGCTCGTCGAAAAAAACCAAGTATCTGCGTTCGCGGGTCAGCGAGCAAGAAGCGAGCGCGCAAAAGAACTCCTTCCCCCTTGATGGGGTAAAAAAATTCTTTCCCTCCCCCTTGATGGGGGAGGGTTAGGGTGGGGGTGCGAGATCCGACCATTCAATTCGTCACTCATATGCCGGAAGGTCAATAAATCGCTCAACGCCTACGCCAGGTTTCCTCTAGCAACGGCGGCAGCAATTGCGCCGAGGCGCCTCGTATGTTGAAGTGGGCGACACCGTCCAGAGGCGTGGCGTTCGGATTGATCTGCACGACGGTCGCCCCCGCCTGAGCGGCAGTGAACGGAATCTCCGCAGCCGGATGCACGAGGCTCGAAGTGCCAATTGAGAACAGCACGTCGCAATGTCGGGCCTAGCGCCGCCTCGGGCAGCGCTTCGCAATGCTGCCGCCCCAACGATGACCGCCCGCCATCGGGCATCTTATCTCGTCGCTTCCGCGAGGTGCAGGCTCGGCCCGCTTCCGAGCAGCGCTTGGGCGAGTTTGATCGGCGCCGCATTACTCGGCCAGAGATTTTGGTCGGCGAGGAATTCGATTCGCCGGAGGAGACGGTTCACCCGTTCCTCCTCGACGCTCCCGGGAACCATTATGTGTGCGACGCGAACGTTTTGATTGAAGCCGACCTTTCCTTTCCGACGAGTGAGCCGACCAACACGCTGGAACAGGCGGAGTGGCGACCACGCGAGCTCGTAATGCACGAGTAATTTGCAGGCCCAGTGCAGATCAATGCCTTCCGATAGGACGTCGGTGGCGACCAGAATGTAGGGAGGCTTCGTGCGCTTGTTGAACGTACCAGTAACCGACTCCACGTCCTCCGCATCGACGTTGGTGTTGGCGGCGTCCTCCCCGAGTCTCCGATTCAACGCCTCGACCAGCCCGAGTGCAACGCCACGGTGTGTGCAAAACACCAATGCCTTCGATTTCCTCGTTAACTCCACACCTTCCCGAGTGGCAGCGACGACCCCTTCACGCTGAAGGACCTCAAGAAGGCGCTTGCAGCGAGGATGCTGCTCAGCTAGGTACTTCCACGCTTGCGGGCGCCCTCTGCTATCGCGCACCACGTGCACCGTAGCGTATTGCTTCCCAAAGCTCTTTCGGCGCCCAGCGAGCGAGCGGCTCAGCCGATGAACTTGAACGTGACGATCCCAGGTCGTGCGGATCAGCCCGACCATCCGCGCGTATTCGAAAGCCCAGTTCGAGTCCTCGCGAAGGCAACGGCCGACGAGATCCAGCTCGTCCTCTGTTGCATCGGCTCCAGCACCGTCTACGGCCTTGGGCAGAACCCACCTTAGGCTGCCGGCGGTGAGCTCGCGCACGTGGACGCGTGCAACAAACTCGAAAAACTGCTCGCTGATGTCCGCCCGGCGGCCCGTGAACCCTTGCAGGACCATCGCTGCGCGCCGGATCGCCTCACGCACGCGATCGCGGAAGACTGTCACGTCGAAGGCATCCTCCTGGACTGCCTCATCGTCCTCGAGCACCGGGTTCACCGGCGTCGCGGACACGAAGAAGAGATCTTTTACGATGCTCCGTCCGCCCACGTACCACGGCCGGCCGCCGTCCTCGTCTTCGACCCACCTGTTGCACTGGTTGATGATCTTTTGGGTGATCCGATGCCACTCGTCGAGCACGACGTAGTGCCATCGGCCGACGCGCTGGCGTCCGAGCAAACGGTACGTCCGGTACGTGGGCGTCGAGATGCCGTGGCGCGCGAGAGCGCGACGCAGCTTGGCGAGGGACATGTCCCGTATCGTTTCGTCGTCGAGTCCGCGGATGATCCCGTGCTCGCAAGCGAGCAATAGCAACTCACGCCACCAAGCCCGATGCACATGGTGGTTGGGGCCCGCGATCAGAGTGCGCTCGAGCCGTCGGTTCCAGGCAGCAAGCCTTCTTCCGGCACCGTGCAGGATCTTCCGCAACACCAGCCGGGTTTTGCCGGTACCCATTGGCAGTCGAACGATGTACGCCCTACGCATCGTTGGTCGCCCTGAGCTGTTGCGCAAGGTCTATGCACCAAGCTGGAATACCGCGAACCGGGAGATTCGGGCTGATGCGCACGAGCCAGCTCTGCCACGCGCGCTGGTCGTGACCCAGCTTCGGTTCGAGGTACGCTTCGCGACGCGCTTGGCGCACGTCGGCAAAGGTTGCCGTGCGTGTTCGCAGGGCCTGGTGCCCGCGACGACGGCTTGCCGCGCGTAGGGCGCCACGCAACTCCGCCAGGCGTTGCGCATTTGCGTCCAAGATCGCCCAGAAGCTCCCGCAATCGAGTTCACGCACCCAAAGGGTCTTGCGCCGTCGAAGACCACGCATCTTCACGGGAGGGGCGAAGAGATGCTGGGCGAGCTGCACCTGTACCACGTGCGTTGCGAACTTCAGTCGCTTGGCGGCAGCAACGGTCAGCGGCAGGGGTGCATCCTCGCGGCTTGAAGCGATCACGATCCGACTCGCACCGCCGAGTGAACCGACAACCCGGATCTCCGGGCGGCCGTCGGACAACACGAGTTCCACATGCGTAGGTC
>MERG01000117.1:0-6560 GCA_001771985.1 Betaproteobacteria bacterium RIFCSPLOWO2_12_FULL_62_13
CCGACGGCAAGGGCCGCGTGCGGCTCGACTACCGCATCCCGGCGCGCGGGCTGATCGGCTTCCAGTCGGAATTCCTTACCATGACGCGCGGCACCGGCGTCATGAGCCACGTGTTTGACGACTATGCGCCGATCAAGCCCGACATCGACGAGCGCCGCAATGGCGTGCTGGTGTCGGCGGAAGCCGGCGAAGCCGTCGCCTACGCGCTATGGAAACTGCAGGAGCGCGGACGCATGTTCGTCCACCCCGGCGACCCGCTCTACGAGGGTATGGTCATCGGGCTGCACAGCCGCGACAACGACCTCGTGGTGAACCCGGTCAAGACCAAGCAGCTCACCAACATCCGCGCTGCCGGCAAGGATGAGGCGATCCTGCTGACGCCGCCGATCCAGCACACGCTGGAATCCGCGATCGAGTTCATCGCCGACGACGAACTGGTGGAAATCACGCCGAAGGCGATCCGCATCCGCAAGCGCCTGCTGCTGGAGCACGAGCGCAAACGCGCTTCGCGGGTGGCCGCCTGACGCAAGAGTTGGTCGTTCCGGGGCTCCCGCGCCGTTATTCTGCTGGAGCTTGTCCCAGCGTGTCTCAAGCCGGGAAACAGGATCCAGAACAAACCGTCATTCCGGTGCAAACCGGAATCCAGAAACAAAGATCCATGAAAGCGGAACTGGATCCCGGTCTTCACCGGGATGACAACAAGAGCAATATGACTTCGCAGCAGGAGATCATGGTCAGCCGATCATCGTGTTACCACCGACCGGCTGCCAAGGCCCGCAGGCCGGAATGAAGCGTGCGGGTATCGGTCAGGCCAAGCGCCGCGACGCAGCGCCAGCACCACGCCGACCGGCTCGACCTAACGCTTGCTGCCGAGCAGCGTGCCGCGGCAGCGGCGCGCGCCGCAGTAGCACGCGTGCGCCCGTTTCAGCGCCGGCGTGTGCCGCTCTTCGAGGACGAGATTGTAGTCGTAGGTCAGCTCTTCGCCGGGCCGCACGTTGCGGATGGTCTCGATGAAAATGCGGCCCTCCTCTTCAATCGTCTCGCAGTTCGGGGCGCACGAGTGATTGACCCAGCGCGCCGAACTGCCCCAGCGCGTGGCGTCGATCACGATCCCGTCATTGACCGCGAACAGCATGGTGTGCGGGGAGCCCTCGTGCTGCTCGCCGTAGCGCTCGTCGGCTTCGTCGGCGGACATGCGCTCGCCCTTGTATTCGATCAAGCGCGTGCCCTTGAGGATGCGCGTGAGCGCAAACACCCCGCGACCATGGATGGAGGATCTGCGGACGACAAAGCGTCGCCGCGTTCTGTGCGATGAACGGGACATGACTGCCTGTGGTTGGACGGCTCAATTACCGCGGAATGCGAATTGTAGCCTCTCCGGCGAGAAATTCGAAGTCGCAGCCGCGGTCGGCCTGCGTCACCGATTCAAGAAAGAGCTTGCGATAGCCGCGCGCATCCTCCTTGCGCGGGCGCGGCTTTTTCCACCGGCGGCGCCGCGCCTCGAGCTCGGTTCCCGGCACCAGCAACTCGAGCCTGCGCGCAGGCACATCGAGCCGGATGCGGTCGCCGTTGTTCACCAGGGCGAGCGGCCCGCCGATCGCGGATTCGGGCGTCACGTGCAGCACGATGGCGCCGTACGCCGTGCCGCTCATGCGCGCATCCGAAATGCGCACCATGTCTTTGACCCCTGTGCGCGCAAGTTTCCTCGGTATCGGGATATAGCCCGCCTCCGGCATGCCCGGCGCGCCCTTGGGACCGGCGCCCTTCAAGACCAGAATGTCGCCGGCGTGGACATCAAGGCCGGGATCGTCGATCCGGCCGGCAAGGTCTTCGAGCGACTCGAACACCACCGCGCGGCCCTCGTGACGCGCGAGCCTCGGGTCCATCGCCGACTGCTTGATGATGGCGCCTCCGGGGGCGAGATTGCCGCGCAGCACCGCGATGCCGCCCTCCTTGAAAATCGGCTTACGGAACGGCTGGACCACGTCCTGCTTCCAGCCCGGCGGAGCGGCGGCGATATTTTCGCCCAGCGTTTTCCCCGTTACCGTGAGCGCCTTCAACTTGAGCAGCGGTTTCAGCTCGCGCAGGATGGTTACGAGCCCGCCCGCTTTCTCAAGGTCCTCCATGTAGTGCTGGCCGGTGGGCTTCAGGTCGGCAAGCACCGGAGTTTCGCGCCCCATGCGGTCGAATCGATCGAGGTCGATCGCAATGCCGAGCCGCCCCGCCATCGCCGCGAGGTGCACGATGGCGTTGGTCGAGCCGCCGGCCGCGAGCAGTACCCGCAGGGCATTCTCGAAAGCGTCGGGCGTCATGATCTTGTCGGGAGTCAACCGCTCCTTCGCCAGCGCCACGGCGCGCGCCCCGCTCGCCTCGGCGTGGCGCATGCGCTCCGACATCACCGCCGGGATGCACGCCCCGCCCGGCAGCATCATGCCGAGCGCTTCGGTGCAAAGCGCCATCGTGCTCGCGGTGCCCATCACCATGCAGGTGCCGGCGGAAGGTGCGAGCTTGGCGTTGACCGCATTGATCTCGCCGGCGCCGATCTCACCCGCGCGATAGCGCGCCCAGAAGCGCCGGCAGTCCGTGCACGCGCCGAGCCGCTCGCCGTGATGGTCGCCGGTCAGCATCGGCCCGGTCACCAGCGCGATCGCCGGTAGGTTGGCGCTCGCCGCCCCCATGAGCAGCGCCGGCACCGTCTTGTCGCAGCCTCCGATCAGCACCACCGCATCCAGCGGTTGCGCTCGGATCATCTCCTCGGTGTCGATCGCCATCAGGTTGCGCAAATACATGCTGGTCGGATGGGCGAATGACTCGTGCAACGTGATGGTCGGAAACTCGACCGGCAGCCCGCCTGCGAGCATCACGCCGCGCTTCACCGCCTCGATCAGCTCGGGCACCGTGCGGTGGCAGGCGTTGAAGCCGCTGTAGGTGTTGGTGATGCCGACGACGGGGCGTTCGAGCGCGTCGTCCGAATAGCCCATCGCCTTGATGAACGCCTTGCGCAGGAACAGCGAAAACTCTTCATCGCCATACGCGGTAAGGCCGCGGCGCATGCCGCGCTTTCTGGAAGCCATTGGATTCTCGAATTCGATTTGCGGCTTGCACGATAGCGCGATTCAGGCTCTACCTCAATCGCATCCGCACGCGCGACTCCCGGTGATTTGGATTGCGCTTGCAGGTTGACGCATAGGGACGCGCACTCCTAGAATCACCACAAGCAGCATTTCTCCTCCGAACCGTTGCGGCGAGGCCGCCATGCCACCAAGACAACCGATATCCATTGGACCCATCGGTCTCCGTTGGAACTCAGTGTGGGTCCCCGCTTTCGCGAGGACGACAGTCGGCTGTCAACTCCTTGCGCGCCGGAATCGCCTGCATGACGTTGACTGAGTTGCGTTATATCGTCGCGGTTGCGCGCGAGCGCCACTTCGGCCGTGCCGCCGAGAAAAGTTTCGTGAGCCAGCCCACGCTGTCGGTAGCGATCAAGAAGCTCGAGGACGAGCTCGGCGTGACGCTCTTTGAGCGCGGCGCGTCCGAGGTCGCGGTCACGCCGGTCGGCCAACGCGTCATCGAACAGGCGCAGCGCGTGCTGGAAGAAACGGCAGCGATCAAACAGATCGCGGCCGAAGGCAAGGACGAACTCGTCGGCCCGTTACGCTTCGGCGCAATCTACACCATCGGGCCCTATGTCATGCCGCAACTCATCCCGCTGCTGCACAAGCGCGCCCCGACAATGCCGCTGCTGATCCAGGAGAACTTCACCGCGAAGCTTGCCGGGCTGTTGAAGAACGGCGAGCTCGATCTGATCCTTCTGTCGCTGCCCTTCAGCGAGCCGGGCATCGTGACTCAAGCGGTCTACGATGAACCATTCCGCGTGGTGGTCCCCGCCGGGCATCCATGGGGCAAAAAAACACGGATTCCGGCGGCGGACCTGTGCGCGGAAACCCTGCTGCTGCTCTCCAGCGGCAACTGTTTCCGCGACCAGGTGCTCCAGACCTGCGCGGGTGCGAAGCGCCGCGCGAACAACGGCATCCAGCAGAGCCTTGAAGGGAGCTCCCTCGAAACCATCCGCCACATGGTGGCCTCCGGTGTCGGCATCACGGTGCTGCCCGCGACCGCGGCGGACGCGAAGACCGCACAGACCCGGCTGGTCGCGGTGCGTCCCTTCGCGCCACCGGCGCCGAGCCGGCGCATCGCCCTCGCCTGGCGCCGCAGTTTCCCCCGCCCGCGCGCCGTCGCCGCCGTGCGCGACGCCATTCTTGCCTGCAGCCTGCCCGGCGTGACCCTGCTGCCCCACGCTTCGCCGACCGTCTGAGCGGGGGCCTCCACCGCACCCATCGGCAGCCTCGTTTGGCGCGAAGGCCGCAGCTCGACGCGCCGCCGCAGGCTGGCGCAACGATAGCCATGGCCTATCGAGTCAATGTTAACAATCAATTGGATTAACCTTCCTCCGGCGCCTAGGATGCGCTCAAGCGTGATTGACGCGAAACCTGGAGACGAAAGGAGAAAGCACATGAAACCGGAATCCGTAACCGTGAAAAACATCGAAGCGGCGTTTGCCGGCGAGTCGATGGCGCATATCAAATACCTCTATTTCGCCCGCATCTGCCGCGCGCGGGGCGACGTGGAGACGGCAGGAGTTTTCGAAGAGACCGCGGCACAGGAAGTTCAGCACGCATTCGGCCATCTCGATCTGCTCTATCCGCCGGTCGAAACGAATCCCGCGAGATGCCTGGAAATGGCGATTGCCGGCGAGACCTACGAGTATACGGAAATGTATCCCCAGTTCCGCCACCTCGCGGAACAGGAAGGCCACCACGCCGCCGTCGCCGAAATGGACGAACAGATCGCGGAATCGAAGGTGCATGCCGCGCGCTTCAAGGAAACGCTCGCCAAAGCTGCCAAGCGTTTCGCTGCGCTCGCCAAGGTCGAGGAGCGGCATGCGAAGCAGTACCGCGCGACGCTGGCCGCGATTCGGTAATTCAGTGATTAAGTGATTAAGTGATTGGGCGACGGGATGAGCATGTGGTTGGGCGGCGCAATCACCGAATCACTCAATCGCCAAATCACTATGCGGTCCGGCTGGATCGGAGTGATCTCCAGCGGGCCCGGAACAGTTTTTTAAAGGACCGACAAATGAAACAATGGCAATGCATCGTATGCGGCTTCATTTACGACGAAGCCAAGGGACTGCCTGAGGACGGCATCGCGCCAGGCACGCGCTGGGAGGATATCCCGGAAGTTTTTGCGTGCCCGGACTGCGGTATCGCCAAGGCGGATTTCGAAATGGTGCTGCTGGCCGCCTGACCGCGGCCGCAGCCCGATTTTCAACAGGAGACGCCATGAAGATTGATATCGGCATCAAGGAACGGGACCGCAAGGCGATCGCGGAAGGCTTGTCACGCCTGCTGGCGGACACGTACACACTGTATCTCAAGACCCATAATTTCCACTGGAACGTGACGGGGCCGATGTTCCAGACGCTGCATTTGATGTTCGAGCAGCAGTACAACGAGCTCGCGCTTGCAGTGGATCAGATCGCCGAACGCATCCGCGCGCTGGACTATCCCGCACCCGGCACTTACGCCGAATACGCGAAGCGCTCCTCGATCAAGGAAACGGCCGGCGTGCCCAAGGCCCAGGACATGATCCAACTGCTCGTCGAAGGCCAGGAGGCGGTCGTGCGCACTGCGCGCTCCATTTTCCCCGTGGTCGACAAGGTAAACGATGAACCGACTGCGGACCTCCTCACCCAGCGCATGCAGGTTCATGAAAAAACGGCTTGGATGCTGCGCAGCCTGCTCGAAAAATAGCGCCGGACTTGAAGTAGAATAGCGGTACTCCCCCGCCGCACGCCTGCGGCGGGATTTTTTTCTGCGTTACCTGATGGGACAAGACATGCAACCTGTGGTCATCATCGGCAGCGGCCTTGCCGGTTACAACGTGGCCAGGGAATTTCGCAAGCTCGACAAGGAGATCCCGCTCGTCATCATCACTGCCGATGGCGGCGAGTTCTATTCCAAGCCGATGCTTTCCAACGCGCTCGCTTCGAGCAAGACGCCGGCGGCGATCCCGCTCAACACGCCCGAGCAGATGGCGGCGCAGTTGAACGCGACCGTGCGCACCCGCACCCGCGTGGCAGCGATCGATACGAATGCCCGGTGGGTCAGGACAGGTGACGAGACGCTGTCCTATTCGAAGCTCGTGCTGGCGCTCGGCGCCGACCAGATCCGGCTACCCCTGGCGGGCGACGCCACCGGCGCAGTGATGACGGTAAATAGTCTCGACGATTACGCGCGCTTCCGCGCTCTGCTGGACGGCAAGCGCAATGTAGCCATCATCGGTGCCGGACTTATCGGCTGCGAGTTCGCGAATGACCTGTCTGCCACGGGCTACAAGGTCGATGTCGTTGATATCGCGGAACAGCCGCTGCCGCGCCTGTTGCCCGCCGCCGGCGGCGCGCTGCTCAGGGAAAAGCTCGCCGGGCTTGGCGTAACCTGGCATTTCGGAACCAGTGTAAAGTCGGTCGATCGCGAAGCGGGCGCAGTCAAGGTCACACT
>MERG01000117.1:6580-7677 GCA_001771985.1 Betaproteobacteria bacterium RIFCSPLOWO2_12_FULL_62_13
TGTCCGATATCGTACTATCGGCGATCGGCTTGAAGCCGAAACTGGAACTTGCGCGCGCCGCCGGACTGAAGATCAATCGCGGCATCGCCGTCGATCGCCATCTGGAGACCAGCTCACCGGACGTTTTCGCGCTCGGTGATTGCGCGGAAGTCGAAGGACTGGTGCTGCCGTTCGTGATGCCGATCATGCACGCCGCGCGTGCGCTGGCGGCCACGCTCGCCGGCAAGCGTACCGCGGTGAGCTACCCGGCGATGCCCGTGCTGGTGAAGACGCCGGCCTGCCCGACGATCGTCGCGCCACCCGCAAACAGCGCGGCAGGGGAATGGAAGATCGAGCGGAGAGCCGGCAGCGTGAAAGCGCTGTTTGTCGACAGCGCAGGAAGACTCCTCGGCTTTGCGCTCAACGGCGCGGCAACCGCCGAGCGCGCGAAGCTCGCGCGCGAGCTGCCGCCGGTGCTCGCTTGAGGATTTTCGCGGCGGTGCGACGGTCGAACCAGGTATCGCTTCAGGTCTGACAGTCGCTTGTAGCCATGTATCTGTCGATACCCCCCATCACCTGGGCGCTGTTGGTCACCAACGGCGCCGTCTTTCTGCTGCAGCAGGTGGCAGGCGCGCAACTTGTCGCCTGGTTCGCGTTGTGGCCATTCGGCGGGGCGTCGATCATCGGCACGGCCGGTTTTCTTCCCTGGCAGCTCGTCACCTACGGCTTTCTGCATGGCAGCGCGTTGCACCTGTTGGTCAATATGCTGGCGCTCTACATGTTCGGCTCCGACATCGAGCGCGTATTCGGGCAGCGCCGCTATGTGACCTACTATTTCACGTGCGTCATCACGGCGGCAGCAGCCCAGCTCATCGTGTCGGCCCTCGCCGGCAGCCCGCCCTATCCCACGATCGGCGCCTCGGGCGGGGTGTTCGGCCTGTTGCTCGCCTTTGCGATCTATTTCCCGCGGCGCACCGTGATGCTCATTTTCCCGCCGATCCCGATGCCGGCATGGTTGTTCGTCACGCTTTACGGCTTGCTCTAACTCTATCTCGGCATCACGCAGTCGGTGAGCGGAGTGGCGCACTTTGCTCATCTCGGAGGAATGGTCGGCGGCT
>MERG01000118.1:0-902 GCA_001771985.1 Betaproteobacteria bacterium RIFCSPLOWO2_12_FULL_62_13
CAGAAACTGCCCGGCTTCCGGAAGCGTAAAGTTGCCTATGGTCGAGCCCGGGAAATAAATCACGCGCCGGCGCGCGCGCATGCTGTCGATTTCCGGCAGGCGCAGCGGGCGCGAATAATCGGCGCAGACCGCAACGATATTCAGCTGCGGAAACTCATCCGCCAGCCTCAGCGCCGAGGCTTTGAGCTGCTCGCCCGCGATGTCGATGGGCACATACGCCACGGGGCGCAGCTGTGCTATCAGCACGTGTGTCTTGTGCCCGCTGCCGCAGCCATATTCGATCATCAGGCAATCGCTGCCCAGACGCCCGGCCATTTCATGCGCATGCGTGCGCATCACTGCCATTTCCGTGCGCGTGGGATAATATTCCGGAAGCCCGCAGATCGCCTCGAACAGCTCGCAGCCGCGGGCGTCATAAAAATATTTCGGGCTCAACGCTTTCTGCGGCGCCGTCAAACCGGCCAGCACATCGTCGAGAAAGCTTGCGGCGCCGGGCTGTAAATCGTGGAAAGCGACGCGGGGGCGTAGCTGCTCCATGGCTAAGAGCCCATAACCTAATGAAACACGTGTGCGTTACGAGCGAAAATCGGCGATAACGCGAAGGACGATGCAGGCCATATCGCGAATATGGTCAAGTCGGCCGACAAAGTGGCCCGCGCAGGGCGGAGCAGGTTCCAAGCGGTGTGTGCTTGGATGCGACCCCGGAGCGGGCCGTAGCACGCCGTTCTCATGCGCGGTCCTTGTGCACGCCTTCGCGGTCGCATCCCGCAAGCGGGTCCCTGCTCCACGCTCCGGCGTGCCGCCGATTTTAGCCGTAACCCTTCGGGCTGGCACGAGTTTTGGCCTGTAGCCCCTGGCTCTCGGCGAGCGCAGCTTTGGGGCGGAGACGGGGGCTGGGGGTG
>MERG01000118.1:954-7221 GCA_001771985.1 Betaproteobacteria bacterium RIFCSPLOWO2_12_FULL_62_13
GGCTAACGAGTCACGGCGCCCCCTTGTCGCTCACCTTGATAATATTCGCGATATTATCTGCGGCGAGCTTCGCGCCCTGAGCGAAAATCGTGACAGCGCATCACGCGTCTCATTATGTTAGGGACTCTAAGTCCAGGGCGCGCTGCGACGTCGAATGATACGGAGTTCTCGGACATGCCAGGGGTCAGAGCCCGAGCCAGCCGCCGTCCACGGTGATGGTCTGCCCGGTGATGTAGCTGGCCCTCTCCGAAGAGAGGAGCAGCACTATCCCCACCAGGTCATCTGGCGTCCCCACGCGCCGCAGGGGAAGAGTCTGCTGGTGCGCCTCGATTCTCTCCCTGGTTGAGCCTGCCCAGAAGCGGGCGGTCGCTATTGTGCCGGGGGCTATGCAGTTGACATTGATGGCGTGTGGGCCCAGCTCGCGGGCGATGGTGGAGGTGAAGCCGATGACACCGGCCTTTGACGCGCCGTAGGCAGAGGAGCCCTCCTGTGCGCCGCGCCGTCCTGACGTGGAGGAGAAGTTCACGATCTTCCCCCAGCGCCGTGCCTTCATCTGGGGCACCACGGCCCGGCAGCAGTAGAAGGTGCCTTGCAGGTTCACGTCCACGATGAACTGCCAGGTCTCCAGGGGGAGGTCCTCCACCGGCGCCCGCAGCAGAGGGGCAGCAGCCACGTTCACCAGTACGTCCACCCGCCCCAGCTCTGAAGTTGCTCTCTCTACGGCGGCATGCACCTGCTCCCACCGGCTGACATCGCAGGCCAGAGGAATGGCCCGGCCCCCCTGCTGGGCGATGCGATGGGCTGTGGCCTCCGCCTTAGACTTGTCGATGTCCACCACGGCCACCTTCGCTCCCTCCCCGGCAAAGCCGAGGGCCAAGGCCGCCCCGATCTCCCCCCCCGACCCGGTGATAAAGACCCCCTTGCCTCCAAGCTCAAGATTGATCACTGCAGCTCCGTCTCGATGACGGGCCCGAGAGGGCAGAAGCCATCGTGCAGGGCGTAGATAAGGTCCCTCTCCAGGATACCGAACAATGCCTGGCCACCCCATGCGAACCGCACTATCTTCATGGGAGCTCCTAGATCATGACGGTGCCGCCATTCACGTTGATCGCCTGGCCGGTGATGGCAGATCCCGCGTCAGAGATCAGCAGGATGG
This sequence comes from Betaproteobacteria bacterium RIFCSPLOWO2_12_FULL_62_13, assembly GCA_001771985.1. Lineage (GTDB taxonomy): Bacteria > Pseudomonadota > Gammaproteobacteria > Burkholderiales > SG8-41 > DSOT01. The sequence continues at coordinate 2,111 of MERG01000118.1, forward strand.
CCATGGGCACCAGCTCATCAGGCTCGATGACCCTCTTCTGGGGCATCCGGTTCCTCCAGATCTGCTCCACCTCCGCCTCCGTCTTTTTCAGGTCGCGGCTCATCATCTTGAAGCTATCCCTGAGCATGTCGGTCATCACCGCGCCGGGGCAGATGCAGTTAACGTTGATCCCGTAGGGGGCCGCCTCCAGGGCCAGCTCCCGGGCCAACCCGATGACACCGTGCTTGGAGGCGACGTAGGCCGCCCGGTTGGGGCCGATGGCGATCTTCCCCGAGGTGGAGGATAGAATGAGAATGCGGCCGCTGCGCCGCTCCATCATCTCCCCGATAACCTCGCGGACGAAGTAGAACGGGGCGAACAGGTTGATGCCCATGACCCGGTTCCACACCTCGTCGCTATGGCCGACGATGGGCTCGTTCTCGAGGACGCCGGCGTTGTTGAGGAGGATGTCGATGCGCCCGAAGGCCTCCCGGGTTTTGCGCACCGCCTCCTTCACCTGTTGGGGATTGGCGACATCTGCGGGCGCGACCAGGACACGGCGCTCCAGGGCCCGGACCTCCCCGGCCACCTCCTCCAGAAGCTGTTTGTTCCGCGCCACCAGCGCGAGGTCGGCACCCTCGCGGGCGCAGCCCAAGGCGAAGGCCCTCCCCATGCCGCGGCTGGCCCCTGTAAGCAACACGACTTTCCCTGCCAATTGCATTGTTCCTTACCTCCTCCGTAGTCGTTAGCCCCGGGGGGCAACACGAGCAGCCCAGCTCTGACCCGCTAGGAGTGTGTCGGACTTTGTCCCGGCACACTTCTTTAGTAGCCTGTCGGAACTTCAAGTCCGACAGGCTGCTAGCCCTTACCGTCGGGGCACGCTGCGGAGGATCTCCTTGAAAACCTCGTCCGACAGGCCGGTCCGGCGCAGGCGCAGCTCCCGGCGCACCTTTTCGGCCACCTGACGGGCCACGTCGACGGGAATATCTCCCAAGCCCAGCTCAACACACTTATGCCGCACGGCCCAGGGGCCCGAGTAGTGGCAAAAGGGTACATACTCTCGGTGGCCTACCAGTTTGGGGGTGATGGAGGTGTGCCAAAGTTGGTCATCGCTGAAAAAGTGATGTCCCTCAATGGCGTGAGCGAAGGCACGCTTGCCAACGATGGGCAGGCTTGGGGGAAGCGGTTGGTTGAAGACGTCGGCGACGAACTCTGAGAGACTCCTCAGCTTGTCCAACGGGATCCCGGTCTCGAAGCCGTAAAAGAGCTCCACGATGGTTACGAGCTCAGCCAAGTTGGGTATGCCCGATCGCTCGCCCAGGCCATTGACTGAGCCCTCCAGGATCTCCGCTCCGCCCTCCAGGGCGCCCAATTGGAGGGCAGTAGCCAGTCCATAGTCATTGTGGGTATGTATGTCTATCGGGGTGTTGGGAATAACCTTCTTGACTTCCCGGACGAGGTGCTTGACCACGGTTGGCATGCAGGGCGCGCAGATATCGTCAACGCGGATGATGTCGGTCCCTGCATCGGCCAGGCTCTTGGCCTGGGTCTTGAGCCAGGCCAGATCCACTCGAGCTATGTCCAGCAGGTTGCAGGAGACGGTGATGCCAGTCTTCTTTGCCGCCTCCACAGCCTTGCACCCCAGCTCCAGGGCCTTCTCCCGTGAGATGTCCAAGCCGGCCAGCTTGTAGGTGGCAAAGTGGTGGTTGGAGAGGGCGAAGGCGAAACAGACGATGTCTGCCCCTGCACTCCGAACGCGGTCCACTGCCTCCATGGCCTTTTCTACCGATACAGCAGCAAGAGGGTGCACGAGGGCCATGATCTTCACCCCCGTGCCGAGCTTTTTCACCTCCCGCATCTCCTCGGGCTCGTCGTGGTGCATCTCAATGAGCGGCACCCCCGCCTCGGCCAAGCGCCGGGCCACCTCCACCACGTCGTCCAGTCCCAGTGAGACGCCTTCCACCTGACGCCCCTCCCGCAGCGTCACATCCATGATAGTGACCTTGGCAGGGAGCTCCATTTGCCCTCGGATTCCGGGATCGAAGTTGTACGGGCTCACCTCCCACAGGCCCTCCTTCACATGTCTGGCCATTGCAACCTCCTTTAATCGTCAGTACGTTTTAAAAATGAGAAATGCGCGATGCGGATTCAATCGGCGGTCAGGCGGTTCTGCCGAATAAGTTTCGCCATCTTCTCGATATCCTGTTTGAGGAAAGCCGCTAATTCGCCGGGCTGATCGCCAACGAAATCGTTACCCAGATCGCGTAGGCGCTTGCTCGCCTCCGGGCTGTTCAACGCTGAAACCACGGCGCTGCGGACCCTCGCGATCACTTCTTTCGGCGTATTGACAGGCACCATGAGGCCGGCCCACGCATCGAACTCGTATCCGGGGACCGACTCGGCGACGGTCGGCACCCCGGGCAACAAGGAGTGGCGCTTGCCTGACGTCACGGCCAGTGCGCGCAAACGCTGCGGAATATGCGTTATCGCCGACGAAAGAGGCGGGCTGTAGACCGGAACTTCCCCGGAGAGGACCGCCCTAAGGGCCGGGCCGCCGCCAACGTAGGGTATGTGCAGCATGTCCACGCCGGTCTGGCTCTTGAATAACGCCGTTGCCATGAAAGTGCCGCTGCCGGCACCCGCCGAGGAGTAAGTAAGCTCGCCCGGCCGGGATTTTGCGAGCTTGATCAATTCGCTGATGGACTTCACGGGCAATGAGGGGTGCACGGCTATTATGTACGGGGACTGGAAAACCTTTGCTATAGGGGAGAAATCGCGAATCACGTCGTACGTAAGATTGCGGTAGAGGGTGACATTAATGGTGTGATTGTTGTTTATCTGAAGCAGCGTATAGCCGTCGGCCGGCGCTTTCGCCGCGATCGCCGCAGCGATATTGCCGCCGGCGCCCGCGCGGTTTTCCACGAAGACCTGCTGACCGAGAACTTCGGTAAGTCCTCCGGCGATGATGCGGCCATATATGTCGAGTCCGCTGCCGGGTGAACTGGTCACTATGTAGCGGATGGGTTTTGACGGGTAATCCTGCGCCCTGCCCTCGGCTACGGGTTCAATGGTCAGGCAAACCAACGTGAGCGCTGTCAATGTGAAACGAAGTATTGTCATCGGGAGCCTCCTCAACGACCGCATCAACGCCCCAGGATCCGGCTGCTTTTCGATATTGATTATCCTAGGGGCCCGCAGCGGTACTGTCCAATATATAATTCTGCATGAATCGATATCCTATGGGTATTGATATGGAACTTCGACATCTGCGGTATTTCATTGCCCTGGCGGAGGAACTTCACTTCGGCAGAGCGGCAGCGCGCATGCACATCACGCAGCCGCCGTTGAGCAGACAGCTCAAGGAGCTGGAGAAGGAACTGGAGGTCATCTTGCTCGCAAGGAACAATAAGGTGGTAAAGCTCACTGAACCAGGGCGGATTTTCTTGGAGCACGCGAGACATCTCGAAGAGCTTCTAGATCGCGCCATCAAGATGACTCGCAAGGCCCACCGAGGCGAATTCGGCAGACTGGCAATCGGATATTTGGGAGGAGCAGCCTTCCATCTGTTACCAAACGTGCTGCGCCATTTTCGCGATAACCATCCAGACGTAGAATTAGTCCTGCACGGGATGATTACTTCAGAGCAATTAGAAGCACTGTCAAGGGGCAGCATCGACGTCGGGATAATGAGGCCGACTTCTTCCTTATATGAATACGAATACAAGAGCCAGCTTATACTGCGCGAACCGTTCGTGGTTGCTCTACCAATGGAGCACAGGCTGGCCCGTCGCCGGGACATCCATATACGAAATCTGGCGCAAGAGAAGTTCGTGATGCTGCCGGCAACGCCGGGCGGGGGTCTGTACCCTCGAATTCTGGAACTGTGTCTGCAGGCGAAGTTCGAACCGAAGATCGTTCAGTTTGCCACCGAAACACGATCTGTCGTTGGCTTGGTCGGTGCCGGCATCGGGATATCGATCGTGCCGTCTTCGGTCCAGCGGATGAACATTTCAAATGTCGTGTATAGACGTTTGCGCGGTGTCAGGAGCTACGCCGAAATGGTCATGGTCTGGCGCAAAGACGGTGAGACCCCCGTGGTTGCACGGTTTCTTCGCGCAGTGCGGGAGGCCGCTGCATCCTTGACGCCTCTTGAACGCGGTTGACTATTGGCTTGCGCTTAGCGTTGAGGCAGATAAAAATGTCATGCCACGGTTTCAGGGTCCCGGAGAACAAATTTACCGTGGGCGACAGCGCTGCCGGATTGATTTTCCTACTATCACTATCTTACTATCTCCCGAAAGGAACGAAAGCCATGGTTGACCGCTTGGGCAAGAACCCCACGTACCAGTATGAGTTCATCAAGGTCGAGCAGGACGACAAGGCGATCATGACCGTCACCCTGAATCGCCCCGAGAAGCGCAACGCGTTTACTCCCGCCTGGCACATAGAACTCCCCGAAATCTTCGAGAAAATCCACCGCGATGATCGCGTGCGCTGCGTGATCCTGACCGGAGCCGGCAAGGCCTTCTGCGCCGGAGGCGACGTGGCCGCCATGGCGGCGGCCACGGAAGACCCCATGGAGAAGATCCTGAACTGGCTGCGCGACGTGAAGAAGACCGTCGTGCGGATCATGGAGTGCGACAAGCCCGTCATCGCCAAGGTCAACGGGGCAGCGGTGGGCCTGGGCTCCTCGCTGGTGGCCGCCTGCGATGTCAGCTTCATCTCCGACAAGGCGGTCATCGGCGACACGCACGTGAAGGTCGGGCTCACCGCCTCCGACGGGGGGACAGCGCTTTGGGGCCTGCATATGGGCGCCAACCGCCAGAAGGAATACCTCTGGAGCGGCGAGCTGATGTCGGGCCAGCGGGCCGCCGAGATCGGGCTCTGCAACTACTGCGTCCCTGAAGCCGAACTCGACCGCAAGGTGCAGGAGTTCGCAGAGATGCTCGCCTCCCAGCCGCCGCGTGCGGTGCAGTGGACCAAGCGGGCCATCAACGCCCCGCTGATCAATCAGGTCAGCGCCAACTTCGATACCGCGGTGCCGCTCGAGGTGATCACGGCCGTCAGCGAGGATCACGTCGAGGCCTCCCGGGCGCTTCGCGAAAAGCGCAGGGGCGTATTCAAGGGCCGCT
>MERG01000119.1:0-5895 GCA_001771985.1 Betaproteobacteria bacterium RIFCSPLOWO2_12_FULL_62_13
TCGGCGATTCCGCCGCCCCCGGCCAGACCCTTCAAACCCTCGTAAATCAACCAGCTGCCGGGACCCTCGGCTTCCTTAGAGCGGAGTTATGGCATGACCGCCGCTGCCAGTCAGTCTTTACAAACCCGCGGTTTAATGCTTCCATTGCCGAAATTCCATTTTCACGCACGGCCAAGGAGGCATTTCCATGTCAGAAAGCAGGTCGCACGGCCAGTCGCAGGAACAACTGACTGCCGATGTTTCAGAGGCGCAGATCGCGGTGCATTGGCCGGAGGAAGACTATTTTTCTCCTTCGACCAAGTTCATCGCCCAGGCCAACCTGACCGACGCGAGCACTGTCGAGCGCTTCAGCCTCGACCAGTTCCCCGAATGCTATAAAGAATTCGCGGATCTCCTCGACTGGTATCAATACTGGCAGACGACGCTCGATGCGAGCAACCCTCCCTTCTGGCGGTGGTTCGTCGGCGGCAAGTTGAATGCCTGCTACAACTGCGTCGACCGGCATCTCGCCAAGCACAGGAACAAGACGGCGATCCATTTCGTGCCCGAACCGGAGCACGAGCCGATTCAGCATATCACCTATCAGGAACTCTTCGTCCGCGTCAACGAGTTCGCGGCGCTCTTGCGCGATTTCTGCGGCCTCAAATCGGGCGACCGGGTGACGCTGCACATGCCGATGGTGGCGGAACTGCCCATTGCGATGCTCGCCTGCGCGCGGCTGGGCGTCATTCACTCCCAGGTGTTCAGCGGCTTCAGCGGCAAGGCTTGTGCCGACCGCGTCTCGGACTCCGAGAGCCGCGTGCTGATCACCATGGACGCCTATTACCGCGCCGGCAAGCTGCTCGACCACAAGGAGAAGGCGGACATCGCGGTCGCCGAAGCCGCCAAGGACGGCCACAAGGTCGACAAGGTATTGATCTGGCAGCGCCACCCGGGCAAGTACTCAAGCCCAACCAAGCTCGTTGCGGGCCGCGACATCATCGTCAACGATCTCCTCAAAAACCATCGTGGCAAGCGCGTCGTCCCCGAACAAATGCCGGCCGAGGCACCGCTTTTCCTCATGTATACGAGCGGCACGACGGGACGACCCAAGGGCTGCCAGCACTCGACGGGTGGCTATCTCGCCTACGTCACCTGGACATCCAAGTACATCCAGGACATCCACCCCGAGGATGTTTACTGGTGCATGGCGGACATCGGCTGGATCACGGGTCACTCGTACATCGTCTATGGGCCGCTCGCGCTGGCCGCTTCCTCGGTCGTCTACGAAGGACTGCCGACCCATCCCGACGCCGGACGGCCGTGGCGCATCGCCGAGGAACTTGACGTCAACATCTTCCACACCTCGCCCACGGCAATCCGCGCGCTGCGGCGCGACGGACCCGACGAGCCCGCAAAGTACAATTATCACTTCAAGCACATGACAACGGTGGGAGAACCGATCGAGCCCGAGGTCTGGAAGTGGTACTACAAAGCGGTCGGCAAGGGCGAGGCGGTGATCGTGGACACCTGGTGGCAGACGGAGAACGGTGGCTTCCTCTGCAGCACGGTGCCGGCGCTCCACAAGATGAAACCCGGCAGCACGGGTCCCGCAATTTCCGGCCTCCATCCGGTCATCTACGACGACGAGGGCAAGGAGCTGCCGGCTGGCTCGGGCAAGGCGGGCAACATCTGCATCCGCAACCCCTGGCCCGGCAGCTTCCAGACCATCTGGAAGGATCCGGACCGCTACATCAAGCAGTACTACGCACGCTACTGCAAGAACCCCAAGAGCAAGGACTGGCGCGACTGGCCCTATATGGCGGGCGATGGCGCGGTGCAGGCGGCGGACGGCTACTACCGCATCCTCGGCCGCATCGACGATGTGATCAACGTGGCTGGACACCGCCTCGGCACCAAGGAGATCGAGTCGGCGGCCCTTCTCGTCGCCGAGGTAGCGGAAGCCGCGGTCGTCCCGGTCGCCGACCAGATCAAGGGCAGAGTGCCCGACCTCTACGTCTCCTTAAAGCCGGGCTTGAAGGCATCCAACGACATCGCGAACAGGATCTCGGCAGCGGTGGTTTCCGAGATTGGCCCGATCGCCAGGCCGCGCGAGGTGGTCATCGTGCCCGACATGCCCAAGACGCGCTCGGGCAAGATCATGCGCCGGGTGCTTGCGGCGATCTCGAACCACCAGGATCCGGGCGACGTGTCCACCCTCGCCAATCCCGAGATCGTAGACAAGATTAAGGAACTGGTGAAGTAGTGCAGAGCACGGCGCGCGCGGTGGCGTACTTCGGCAATCGCAAGGTCAGGCAACGCCCGCCATCCTTTATCCCTGATCCTTCTCCCACTTAGCTGGAGAAGGGAACTCGAAGCTCCCCTCTCCACTTGATGGAGAGGGGTCGGGGGTGAGGTGAGCGGCCTTTCTTTTTGGGGGTGTGCGGCCCTCTGCTAAAATGCCGGTCCCCGGAGAGGTGGATGAGTGGTTTAAGTCGCACGCCTGGAAAGCGTGTGTACGGTGAAAGCCGTACCGCGGGTTCGAATCCCGCCCTCTCCGCCACAAAAGCCGTGAGTCGTGAATCGTAAGCCGTGATTCGTGACCTGCGGCGGGCTGATCGACGAGCGTATTTTCGACTTACTCACCACTCACGGTTTTTTTAAAATGGATCTTCAACTCAACGGAAAAACCGCGCTGGTCACCGGCGCGAGCCAGGGTATCGGGCGCGCGATCGCGCTCGGATTGGCGCGTGAAGGCGCGCACGTTGCGATTGCGGCGCGTCGCACGAATCTGCTTGATGAACTTGCCGCCGAGATCAAGCGCTCCGGCGGTAAACCGCCGGTCATCATCGAGGCCGATCTCTATAACCCGGAGACACCGGAACGACTTGCCGCAAGCATCGAGCAGCAGCTCGGACGCGTGGACATTCTCGTCAATGCGGCGGGCGGGACCCGTCCGATCCCGTTCGACGCGCCGCTCGAGAAATGGGAAGAAGGCATGACGCTCAACTTCTTCCGTTTGCGCGAGCTCACCCACGCCGTCGTTCCCGGGATGAAGCGCAACGGCTTCGGCCGCATCATCAACCTCACCGGCAGTTCGGAACCGCGCGGCATTAACGTCGCCAACTCCGCGAAGGCGGCGGTGCACGCGTGGGCCAAGGGGCTCTCGCGCGAGCTGGCAAGACACGGAATCACCATCAACTCCATTCAGCCGGGGCGTATCATGAGCGAGCAGATTCTGCGCCTGCACCCGACCGAGGAAGATCGCAGACAGTTTTCGGAACAGAACATCCCAGCGGGCCGCTTCGGCGAAGCGTGGGAACTTGCGGTGCTGGCGGTCTTCCTCGCTTCGCCGCTCGCCGGTTACATCACGGGAACAGTGATCCCGGTCGACGGCGGGATGAGCCGGTTCGCGTTTTAGAAAGAACCTGGAAAAACTTTACCGCCAAGATTCCTTTCAATACCCCTTCTTCTCAATACCTTCTTTTCCATACCCCTTCCGTTTAATACCCGCTTGACGGGTACTTGAGGGGTACGCTTCACGGGTGCTTGAGGGGTACGCTTCACGGGTGCTTGAGGGGTACGCTTCACGGGTGCTTGAGGGGTACGCCAAGAGCGCCAAAAAGCGAAGAAAGGGGCGCGTCCCCAATGGCACTGGAAAAATCAGGCAGGGCATGATCGAGCCCGATATGGGGCCTGGCTTCGAGCCATCAGTCTGAATGGACGATCATGTCCAGATGTCAGATAACAAACCCAAACCTACCGGCCCTGAATCTGAACGCGTTAAGGTAGAGGGTGACTGGATGCAGGGGGTTGGAAAAGCGTTGAAGAAGAAAAAGCCTGCGGCCGGATGGCCTGAACCACCGGGAAGGTACAGCAACAAGAAAACGCGCCAGAAATCTGAGTAAGGCGCGGTTGGCGGGTCCGCACTCAGCATTACCTTGGCCACAAGAACATCCAGCATACGGTGCGCTACACGGAGCTTGCGCCGGAGCGGTTCAAGAATTTCTGGCGGGATTGAGGAAAGCAGCGAGGCCCCCCATGGGGAAAATTCGGGTATAGAGTGCGGACTTTTGGCAAATAGTTTAGTTGAAGAACGCATGTACCGCCTCAAGGAAGTCACGGGAAGACCGCTCGTTCACATCCTCACCAATCCCCAGCCTTTCGATTAACTCATTTTGGTATTTGAACATCTCGAACAGCAACGGCTTCAATTCGTCCAAATCAAAATCCCAACCCACCATCCCAGGCTCACCAGCCACAGTCTCACCCGGCAACAACAATGTTAGAACAAGCGGCACAGTCTGGTCGATCCGGCTAGCGAAGAAAGACCAGTACGGCCATGCCTCAAACAGCTTGGCAAACCATTCCCTCACTTCTGGAATGGACTCAAGCTCGCGGGGGTCGTTGTCGTAGCCGTTGAACACCAGCGTTACAGCACCTTCGGCACTCATGGCGGAAGAGCGGTCGCCAGAGAGAATTTTGAGCGAGGACAGCACTTCTGCTATATCGCCAGCAGCGATTGAGGCAGAATCACAAACGACAAATATTTGCTGGTCTTTGGTGGGGGAGAAGCGGGAGGTGGACATTAGTGGCTCCGGTAGTTGGCCACATTAGCGTCGCCGTGCCATAGATCGTGTTGTGAGGTGCGGCGCGTTCTTCCTCAACGCCCGTGCTTCGGCACGCGAGAATATCGCCACGCTGAGAGGGTGCCCGGTTAGCATGAAATGGCCAGTTCCCCGCCGTCAAGTGAGAAAACTCTCTTGCGCATCCCCGCAAAACGTGCGCGGCCTTCTCCGGCGTGTCACTGAAGGCGAGCGCGGATCGCCTCAATCCACTCGCGGACTTCGTGGCGCTGTGCGCCAGCGCTGTCCTGATACAGCGCGCGTTGTCCAATTTCGGCGGCTGTCATGTGCCGTATGAAATAGGCGCTTATGATGCGCTTGCATGGGCCCGGGCCGGTGCCGGCTATCGGCTTTCCATCATGGTCATCCGGTGTGAAGGCAAGTTCGCCGGCAGTTTTCGCCGTCGTGAAGCATCCGGCCAGTTCGTCGGCCATCCTGACGTAATCGACATCGACGCCTGGGGTGAGCGTGACCTTTCCACCTGTCATCCGAACGATCGCGGCGGGGTGGACGTAATTGTCCATGTTCCGCTTGTTCGTGATGAACGCCGTGACATTTGCGAGAGCCTGCATGCTTTCTAGCCATTGCGCCTTTTTGGGACTCAGTGGAATTGCGGCGGCGCTTCGGTCGGAATCCTGGATGATGATCTGGTGGATGCCGAGCTTGTCAAGGTAACGGCGCTCGATCCAGTCCTTGAGGGTGGAGTCGCCTCCCCCGATGGTCCAGAAAATCGCGGCGTCGTCCAAGGCTCCGACTTCACCGGCGGCCGCGAGGACCATTGCCATCGAGCGCAGTGCGTCGATGTCGTTCTTGCCCTCAACCAGAACGGCAACCTTCAAGCCGGTACGCCGGACCGGATCGGGCAATACACCGAGGGCATCGGCGATTTCGGCGTACACGTCCGGCGACCCTGCCCTGATGCGGATTTCAAGGGTGTCGGGAACCCGATCGACGTAGCGTAGGCTGTTGAGAGGAACGAGGCCGGCAAGCGCTGGGACATGGGTCGTCAACAGAACCTGGTCACCGGCGGCGGCGAGTTCGCGAAGCGCGCCGATGATCTGCTCCTGGCTGTCCGGATGCTGCGAGGTCTCCGGTTCCTCGATCGCATAGACGACGCGCCGGGGCTGTGGTGCGCCGGCGGCCGCCGCACGGCGCTTTTCGGCTTCGGCCTGAAAGAAACTCAAGAGTACAAGGCGGCGGACACCCGATCCGCGCTTGTTGAGTGGGATGCCGTCATCAGTCTCCAAATCAAGTTTGAAGATGCTCTTCCATAGGGGCTTCTTGAATTTCG
>MERG01000119.1:5909-7172 GCA_001771985.1 Betaproteobacteria bacterium RIFCSPLOWO2_12_FULL_62_13
GCGAGATTGGGATAGCTCGCCTGAAGCTTCGCGAGCGTCCGCGCCGCGGTCTCCTGCGCCTTCTCGCGGACCTGATCCGTGATCGCGTCCAGTTGCGCCGTGAGCTGGTCTAGCGCCTGCTCGATCGCGACCTTCATGGGGTTCTGGACTTCGGGGTCCTGATCGTTGCTCGGCCGGTCTGACTGGAATAGGGCGTATATCGGCAAATAGTCTTGAAGGGCGCCCCATATCGCCTTGGCGTTGTCGTCGTTCAACGGCACGTCGCGGGGCTGAAGCTGAAGGCCTGGATGCGCCTGGTAGATCGCATAGCGCATCGACGGGTTTTCAGTCTGGTTGCAGTTTTTTTCTAGTCCTTTGTCCTTGATGACCGCTTTCAGATCCTTTTGAACCTTCTGAAGAGTGTCGGCGGCGTCCTTCGCGGTGGGATGGACGGCACGCGCAAACACAGCCGCCTTCGGCGTCTGAATGGCGCAGTTGAAGACCTTGTGAATTTCGAGGTTGCCGTCAGCGTTCAAGAGATACTCGTTGGCGAGCGTCGTTACGGCATTGGAATCGAGCACGAGCTGCGGGGGCAATTCGGTGAAGATGACGGCGATGCGGACGTTCTTCGGATCGCCGCCTTTACTGGCGTCGGCGCTCTCGATCTTCACGGTGCCGCCCTCGAAGAAGATGTCGAGAGCTTCGAGGATCGTTGATTTTCCAGAATCGTTCTTGCCGATGAAAACGGTCAGATCGGAGGCGGGAATCACTGTACGGGTTTTGTACGCTCTGAAGTTCTCAAGGATGATCGCTTTGATAAGCATCGTTCCCTCTAATGTTGTTGGCCTTTGCTGGCCGTGGTTCGCCTACGGAATTAAGTCCGCCTCGCGTAGCGGCTCCATCACGCCGTTTTGCAGCTTCGTTTTGTCAAAGCCTTCGGATTTTTCCGCGTGAATTGTGGCGGTGACTTTCCCGGCCATGTCCGCGAGATTGGCTATGGCGTTCCATGCGGTGAAAAGCTGGTTGCGGTCGGCGCTGAACGTCAGTTCAACTTGCGTTTGCAATGCGGGCGTTCCGCCGGGCTGCGGACCAGGCGCGGGTGTGGGCGTCGTGCCGGACGGCGTTCCGCCCGGAGTCGGGCCGGGCGTTGGCGTAGTTCCGGGCTGCTCACCCGGGCTGCTCCCGCCCGGAGTCGGGCCGGGCGTTGGCGTAGTTCCGGGCTGCTCACCTGCCGGCATCGGCGCGGATGCGGGTGGCGGAATAGCCGGCGGCAACATTACGAAA
>MERG01000120.1:0-12252 GCA_001771985.1 Betaproteobacteria bacterium RIFCSPLOWO2_12_FULL_62_13
CGTACTCAGCCGTTCTGATCGGCGGCCCTCACTGGCTGTTCTCCGTCTGGATCAACTCAGGATTCAGCATGTGATTTTGTTCGCCGCTCCATTTCAAGATGTTGAACCTGTAAAATGATCCGGGCGGAGGGTGAGGCGATATCGCGGAGGAGACATGAGTGAAAATGCAAGGCATCAGGCTATGATGGACAAGTTTGAAATCACCGAAGTATCCACGGTCTCACTGTGTTGCCGCGATTCGGGCGACTGGACGCGTCTGGCGCAATGCTTCCTTCCGGACGCGCGCGTGACGACATCGTGGTTCGACGGCACAGCGCGCGAGTTCGCCGACCAGTCCAGGAGCATGATGGCAGGCCACCATTCTTCCGATACACAGCGACACATGATGGGCAACCCGCGCGTGACGCTGAAGGGCCACCGCGCCGTCTGCGAGTTTTATGTCATTCTCTACCAAGGCAGGACGATGGACGGGTATGCGTTCGATTTACAGACCTGGAGCGTCACCCTGGACCTGTTCGAGAAGCGCGATGGCGCCTGGCGCATAGCCAAACGCATGATCATCTACGAAAAAGACCGGATGGATCCGCACATACCGGGCTCGGTGCCCCAATCCTATTTTGATCAGCTCGACCTGTCGCGCTACCCGGCCGCCGTTCGTTATCACTGCTACCGCAACGAGAGAAGCAGCGGTCATGCCCCGAAGAATCTGATCCTCAAGGGCTCCCCCGAGGAGAAAGCGGCGCGGAAGGCGGCAGAGGAATGGCTGGCGGCTGGATCGTGACGCGAGCGGCCTGTCTGAGCTGACCTCACTAACGGGGTGCATGGGGCTACCGGATCGCTGTCGATCACCGTCCGGGAAACAGGCCGCTTAACCAAAGACTCATTCAAAACAAAATCGAGCACAAGAGCACTTTCCCGGCTGAAAGACAAGCGATGCGTATGCTTGCGTGCTTTTCATCCTCGCGTGTTTTTCATGTTAGGAATCTGTCGGCCTGACAGATTCCTAGTTGATGATTCCTTCCGCTTTTTCTCCCGTAAAAAACTGCTGGATGTTCCGCAACGAAGCGGGAATATCGATCTCCCACGAGCGGTACGACCCTCCCCCGGTATGCGGGAGAAGCACCACGTTGGGCAATGTCCGCAACGGGCTTGCGGCCGGCAACGGTTCGTTTCGATAAACGTCGAGCCCAGCCATGGCAATTCGTTTGCTTTGGAGCGCGGCAATCAGGGCCTCCTCATCGACCAATCCCCCACGGCCGACGTTGATGAGGGTCGCGGACGGTTTCATCCGCGCAAGTTCCCTGTCACCGATCGATCCTTCGGATTCCGGCGTGTGCGGGATCACCAGAACAACATAGTCGGAAACGGACAGAAGATCATCGAGAGGCAGATAGCGGATGCCCAGCGATTCCTCTATTGCGTTCGGATGCGGCGTCCGCTTCGGACATCGACGCCCGCAGGGCCGCTTCCGTATCACTCTCGGGGACGATCAGGCTGAACGGGCGCACCGCCGGCGATTCGCGCACCCGCAGGGTGAATTTCCTCGTAGCCCCATCGGCCACCAGCAGACGAATCGGCTCACTCATCACTCGGGCTCAATGCCGGCGGCCTTCATCACCTTCGCCCACTTCGGAATTTCGGACTTGATCAGCGCCGCGAAATCCGCCGGCGAGCCAGCGCTGCACGAAGATCGCCGCGACGCGATCGCCCACCTTCACGCGCGCGACGCCGGAGCCGGCTTCCACAACTTCGCTGGCGCCGTCCGAAAGCGGAATCACCCGCGGATTGATCGCGCTCCGCTCATAGGCGCCGGTGGCGACCTTGAGGTCGCGGTAATTGAGTAAAACCGGGAAAACCGGGGACAGACCGGTCTGTCCCCGGTTCTTTCTGGTGTTGAAGTATGTCGGGGGAGTCGGGCAGAATATCCCCGGCAGCATGGCCGAGGAGGTCGAAATGCGGGGCTGCGCCGACTTCGAGCGCACGAGCAAAGCGGCGAAGGCAAGCGGCATCGAGGCGGGTCGGATACAGTCGAGCCTGGCCGGCATGTCTTGGGCCGCGATCGGAGCCGGGAGATTATTCCAATCGACAGGAGGAAAACCGTGACTCAATTTATACGTATCGTCTCGATGCTCATCGCCTGCGCTTGCGTGATGGGCGCGGCGCTGGCGCAGAAGTACCCCACCAGATCGGTACGCGTGCTCGTCCCCCAGTTGCCGGGGGACCCGTGCGATACCTTTGGCCGCCTGCTGGGCCAGAGGATGGGCGAGCGCCTCGGCCAGCAGTTCATCGTCGACAACCGGCCCGGCGCGAGCGGCACGATCGGCCTGGCATTGGCTGCCAAGGCGCCCGCCGACGGCTACACGATCGCCTGCGGGCAGGGCGGCAACATGTCGGTCATTCCGCACACGATGAAAAACGTGCCGTACGACGCGCTGAAGGATTTCGCGCCGGTCGCGCTGATCGCGACCAACTATCTCGCGCTGGTGGTGCACCCGAGCACGCCCTTCAAGAACGTCGCGGAATTCATCAAGTACCTGAAGGCCAATCCCGGCAAGGTGGCTTTCGCGAGCAACGGCGAGGGCGCTTTCGTGCACATGGCGACCGAGTTGTTTCGCTCCCACGTCGGCTTCACCTATCTGCATGTCCCCTTCAAAGGGGTGCCGCAGATGGCCCAGGAACTCATGAGCGGCAGGGTCGATGCCGCCTTCGGCTCGTTCACGGGCATGTACCCGTTTATCACGAGCGGCAGGGTGCGCCTGCTCGGCATCGCGAAAGAGACACGCGCGCCCAACTATCCCGACCTTCCCACCATCGCGGAAACGGTTCCAGGGTTCTCCTCCGGCGGCTGGTTCGGATTCGTCGCTCCGGCCAACGTGCCGAAGGACATCATCGCGGTGCTCAACCGGGAAGCGAACGCGGCCATGAAACTGCCGGACGTGCGCGCGAAGCTGGAAGCGCTGGGACTGGAAGTCTGGACCGAGTCGCCGGAGTACCTTGCGAACTTGATGAAGAGCGAGTACGACAAGTATGCCAAAGTGGCCCGCGACATCGGCCTCGTCCCGAAATAGATGTGTCTTCAACCCCACTGCCCGCATCGCGTTCATCAACGCAGCGCACGGCGTAAGCGTAGAACCGCTCAACCGGAAGGATCGGCTGTAACCCGTCTTCCCGGCGAAAGCCGGGACCCAGAAACCTACGGCCCCTCGACGATCCGCAGATCCCTCTCCGCCCCATCGCCGAGCGCCTTGAGCGCCGCCTACGTTCGGCTCTCGAGCAAGAAACAGCGAGGCTGCGGTTGTCGCGATGCGTTTCATCGTCTATCCCTCCTCCATGACATTGCAAACGGGAACCGGCCGAGCGACGGTTTGGAATTGCTTTGGAAAAGGACAGCAACCCTTCATTCCGGCAGCAATTATTGATCTTGGCCCAAAGGGAAGCGCAGAATCACTGCCTGTCAGACATCCTGATCGGAGGGTATCATGAGCCAGGACTCACAATCCGAGCGGCCGTGGTCGACGCTGGGGAGCGACCAGCTCACCGTGGCCGAAACGCTCGCCCGCTACGCAGCCAATCTCAGGTACGAGGACCTGCCGCCGGAAGTCGCGCGCACGGCAAAACGCATCATCCTCGACACGCTGGGCTGCGCCATCGGCGGCTACACGGCCGGGCCGAGCCAGATCGCGATCAGGCTCGCGAGCGCCGTCAGCGCAAACCAGGGGGCGACGGTCTTGTGCGGCGGCATCAAGGCGAGCCCGGATCTCGCGGTTTTCGCCAACGGCGTGATGATCCGTTATCTGGACTTCAACGATGGCTACATCAGCCTCGGCAGCGGGCACCCGAGCGACACGATCGCCGCGTTGCTTTCCCCTGCCGAGCTGTCAGGACGCAGCGGCCGCGACCTCATCACGGCAACCGTGCTCACGTACGAGGTTTTCTGCAAAGTAATGGACGTGCTGGATACCCGGGGCATCGGGCTGGACCATTCCACGATCATCGGTCTCGCTGCCGTGGTCGGCGCGGGGCGGCTGATGGGCCTCACGCAGCAGGAGCTGGTGCACGCGATCGGCATTACCGTCGGCGGCAACACTGCGATAAATCAGGGCCGGGTGGGAACGTTGTCGAACTGGAAAGCCTTCGCGTCCGCCGAAGCCTGCCGCAAGGCGATATTCTCGGCGCAGCTCGCGCAGGCCGGCATGACGGGACCGAACCAGGTTTTCGAAGGGCGCGACGGTTTCTTCAACGTCATAAGCCGCAAGCCGTTCGAGTTGCCGGCGCTCGGCGGCGGCGGAGAGCCGTTCGGCATCATGCACGCCTTCACCAAGCGTTTCGCGCTCGGCCAGTATTCGCAGACGGTCGTCCAGGCCGCGGTGGAAGCGCGGCAGTTCTTCAAGGAGCCGGGCGAAATAGAGGGCGTCAACATCCGGGTCTCCCGCACCGCGATCCGGGTCATGGCGGACAGCCCCGACAAGTGGCGGCCCCAGACTCACGAGACCGCCGACCACAGCATGCCGTATTCGGCGGGGGTAGCGCTGATGTACGGCACCATTGACGATCATTACTATGAAGACCCATACCTGCACGACCCGCACCTGCTCGATCTCGTCAGCCGCGTGAAATGCATACCGTCCGAGGAAGCCGACCGGGTCGAGCGGGAATTCAATTTGTGCGACCTCGAGATCGTCCTGAAATCCGGCGAGCGCAAGACCGTGCGCGTCGATTACCACCGCGGGCACTGGAAGAATCCGATGACCGACGCCGAGATGGAAGAGAAATTTCGTTCGCTGGCGCGCAGACAACTGCCGCCGTCGCGGGTGGACAATCTGCTGCGGCAACTATGGGCGCTTGAAGACATGCAGAAGGCGGGAGCGTTGGTTGAAATGACCCGAGTCTAAGAGCCTGTAACATAATGAAGCACGTGTGCGTTGCGAGCCAGAATTGGGGATGACGCGAAGGGTGGCGCAGCTCATATCGCGAATATGAGCAAGCCGCCCGACAAAGTGTCCCGCGGAGGGCGGAGCAGGTTCCAACAGTTTCATCGTTGGATGCGACCCCGTAGCGGGACAAAGGCGCGCCATGATACGCGGGACTCATGCACGCCTACGCGGTCGCATCCCCGCAAGCGGGGCCCCTGCTCCACGCTTCGGCGCGCCGCCGATTGTGGCCGCAACCCTTCGGGCTGGCACGAGTTTTGGCCCATGGCTTTGTCGCTCCCTGAGCCAAAATCGTGACAGCGCATCACGCGTTTCATTATGTTACAGGCTCTAAGTCGCGCCATTTAACGACGAACGTCCGGAATGGTTTGGTTCGCAACCGTCGGCGCTCAGTGCTTTCGGGTCAGTGCTTGATCGAACCTCAACCGTGGACATTAGGGCACTGGTGTGCTAGTATACTAGCGGTCTCTCAAGCAAGACGCACGCGTCCATGGAGGTACTGTTATGGCCACCACGAAACAGCAATTGAATGTGCAGGTCACCGCCGCCGCCAAGCAGATGGCCAAGACCTGTGCAACCGCCCACCAGAAGAGTCTGAATGCGTGGATCGAGATCGCCATTCGGGAGCAGGCTGCCAAGGACAGCAAGAGGTTCAATCTCGATGCAATGAACAAGGCCCTCAAGAAGGTCGCAAGGCAGTACCTGCCCGGTAAGGTCGCCACTGAAGAACAGATGCTCGCCATGGCCCAACGCGTTGCTGCGGAAGATACAGAGGAAGGCTTTACCGTGGAGCACCATACGGGTTCTCCAACGATGCCCAGGCGGCGGAGCACGGCTGCCCGTTCTCGTAGTCGATGAGTCTGCCTCGAAAACGCAGGAACTTCTGGGATGACAGTGAGGCGACCCCGGAAGATACTAAGCGAGGGACGGCGAACCGCGCGCGAGTCCTCAAGGGACTCATCCGGCATGCGCTGTCCGCCGAGCCGCTCGACGCCGCGCGTGTCGCTCAATGGCACAAGGACGGCTTCTCAGGTCTGAGCTACGTCGAGCTGACTGACGAATGCTTGCTGGGCGCTTACCGCGGCACTGATCATCCTCGCCTCAAAAACATGTATGTTCGCGTGGGCGGCATAGATGGCGCCCCTCCGCGTGAAGTGAATGAGGAGCTACAGAGATTCTTCGGGCAGCTCCAGAAGAGAGTGGGCGACCTGGGGACCAGGATCAAGCTCGACCAGGACAAGTCCCGAGAAGAAGTCCGGCAGATCGCAGAGGTCGCGGGCTGGGCTCACGGCGAGTGGGTGCGAGGCCATTGGGGTCAGGGCTTTACTTTATAGTTCTGTGTGGTTCCTTCGAAGATATAAACTAAAGGCCTGACCCTGAATTTGAAGCTATACGTCGACCGGTTCGGTGTGCAACTTCAACCCAAGTGCTTTGCAGACTTTCATCACCGTCGCAAAACTCGGATTACCTTCCGGGGACAGCGCCTTGTAAAGCCCTTCGCATGTAAGCCCGGTTTCCCGCGCCAACTGCATCATGCTGCGCGCGCGGGCGATGTCGCCGAGCGCTGCGATTACTACGGCCGGGTTGCCATCGGATTCATCGATCGCGGCTTGTAAGTACAGAGCGCAGTCCTGCTCCGTTTTCAGATAGGCAGCCGCGTCATAACGACGCGTTTGCAGTTTCTTGACCACAAACGTTTTCGTGCTCGGATTCCGCTTTGAGAAGCGCTTCGACAATGCAGGTGTCGAGCAGGTACTTCACCGCTTGAAGTAACTAACCCGCTCGACCTTTCGCCAACCATCCCACCGTGAGCCCCGAGAGCCCCACAATTGAATGTAAAACGGTATCGAGGCGATTGAACGCGTCAAGGCCCCCGAAATCAGGGAAAAGCCAGCCGGAGAGCGCAACGAACGTGAAGAATCCTCCGTTTGCGATAGCGAAGGGCCGCCACCAGCGCGGATCATTCCAACCATATCGCACAACGATCAATCCCAAGACCACGTGAAATATCTTGTGCATCGTCTCCGGCCGAAACCCAAATTGCGCATAATCCGCAACCAGAGGCACGCTGACCAGGAGGAAAAAAATTCCGATGAAGCGCAAGTACCATTTGGCCATTGCAGTATTGTACCGAAGTGAACAAGATTAGTTGCCAAGAATCGGCCCTTATGTCGTCGTAAAAATCTCGCTTTCTGACGAGAAGATCGCGGAGACGACATCCAGGAGAACTGCCAGCGATCCGACCATGCGACCGTTTGCGGCGGCAAAGTGAGCGGTCTCGCACCCGGCGTCCGCGCCTATCCCTCGCCTCCTCGCCTGCAGGAAAGAAGAACCGTCTATTCGGGCCTGATATTCGCCACCTTCACGACTTCGCCCCACTTTTTCAACTCGGATTTGAGGTAGGCGGTGAACTCGTGCAGGGTGGACGGCGCCGGCAGCATGCCCTGGGGAACTATGGCATCCACGAACTCCTTCATATTGAGGATTCCCACAATCTCCCTGTTCAGCCGCCCGACGATGTCCCCAGGCAGGTTTGCCGGTCCAAGCACTCCGACGCCTCCATAGGCCTCGTATCCCGGCAGTCCCGTTTCAGCGATAGTTGGAATTTCCGGCAGGAACGGGCTGCGCTTTGCGCTGCTGATCCCGAGCACCCTGAGGTGGCCACTGCGCACCAGAGGAAGTGTGGCAGGAATGTTGCTGTTACGACAGCTTGTCATAGATATGCGGGTTGACCGTCAGGGGTCCCATTGGTACCGAGGCGATCGTATAGCCGTTTGGTGGGGCTGCCTTCAACGCCTCAAGGCCGATGATGCCGCCTGCGCCCGGGCGATTTTCAACGACGACTTGCTGGCTCAGCCGGTCGGATAGCCTCTGTCCTACGGCTCGGCCGGCAAAGTCCGGCGCCCCTCCGGGAAGAACGGGCACGATCATCCGGATCGGCTTGTTGGGGTACGCTTGAGCCCGTGCCGCCGGATGAATCAGGAAAACACCCACCATGCCCGCGGATATGGTCAGCGCAATTACAGAACGGGTGTACATGGCTCCTGTCCCCCATGCGAAAAAAATTAGATGTTGCGGGGTCAGAGTGCCTGAATCGTTAATTCGTAGAACAAAACCGTCATTCCGGGCAAGGATCGCTGGCGGCCCGCGACCCGGAATCCAGAGTTGTTTCAAGGCACTGGATGCCGGTTTTCACCGGCATGACGACGTTGTGATTCTGATGCGCATCTATGACTCGGCACAAGAGCAACTCTTACGCGTTCTCCCAATCCGTCAGCCGCCGGTGGCCAGCTCGTCACTGCTTCTGTATGCTGGCGTCCTGTGCGACTTTGGCCCACTTGGCGAGCTGCGCCTTGATCATTTCGCGGATCTCGGCGGGCGTCCGGATTTCCACCTCCGCGCCTTCGACGGCGAATCGCCGCGCGGTTTCCGAGAGCCTGAGGATGGCCGCGGTTTCGGTATTCAATTTGCCGAGAACGGCGGCCGGCACGCGTGCCGGCGTCGCCCACGCCCACCAGATCGACGCGTCGTATCCCGGGAGGCCGGCCTCCTCCGCCGTCGGGACGTCGAGCAGGCTCGAAACGCGCTTGGTGCCGCCTGTCGCGAGCAGCTTGAGCTTGCCGCTACGAAGGTAGGGAGCCGCGGTGACGACCGTCGGGACCGCCATATGCGCGTGGCCTCCCATGACGTCGGTTAATGCCGGAGCGCCGCCTTTGTAAAGCGCGATCGTCGCGTCCATCTTCGCGTGGCTGCGAAACAGCGCCGACACGAAATGCATGAATCCACCCGCCGAGGCCGTCGTGATGTAATTCGGCTTGGACCTTCCGAGCGCGATCAGCTCCTTCAGCGAATTCACCGGGAGCGATGGTCCCACGACAATCACGACAGGCGCACGGCCGAGCAATGCGGCCCAGTCGAAGTCCTTGATCGGATCGTAGGGCAGCTTGCGCACCACCGCCGGATTCATCGTGAACGCGGCCGAAGCCACGAGCAGCGTGTAGCCGTCCGGGGCCGCACGCGCGACGATCTCGGTTCCGATCGTGCCTTCCGCGCCGGGGCGGTTATCGACCACGACCTGGCGGCCGACGCGCTCGGCGAACTGGCCCCCAACGTAGCGGGCCATGATGTCGTTGCTGCCGCCGGGCGCCTATGAAACGACGAGGCGGATCGGCTTGGCGGGATAGCTGCCCGCCGTTTCGCCCGCAGCCGGCCGCTGCGCCGAATGCACGCCGGGCACGCATGCAAACATCAGGACCACGCCCGCCGCGAGACTCGCTTTCATTTACTCCCCCGGGGGCCGCTTGTCTTCCGGGATAGCGGCGCCGGAAGCGCTGACGCGGACAGTATCGCACCAAACTCCGGTCACTCGCTGGAAGCCGAGACCGAGCCGCGCGAGCGGGCGCGCCTGCACGTGTGCTGGGGGAATTACGAGGGACCGCATGACTGCGACGTGCCGCTCGAGACGATCTGGCCGCTGATCTGCCAGGCGAACGTCGGCGGCTTCGTGCTGCCGTTCGCCAACGCGCGCCACGCGCACGAGTTCAAGGTGCTCGGCAAGCCGCCGCTCGCCGCGGATCAAGTCAGCGTCGCCATGCTGATATGCCCGCTGCTGTAGAGCCCGGGCGTCGAGTAAGTCAACTTGCCGGGCCTTTTCCGGGCGAGGGCAACGAACTCCTTCACCGTCTTGACCGGCAGGCTGGGGTGCACGACGAACAGCAGCGGGTCGGCGGTGATCCGCGCGAGCAGAATGAAATCGTCGGGCGAGTAGAGAGTGGGCCGGCCGAGCGCGTTGTCCGTGATCGGGATCATCACGTGGGTCACCGTGTTGAGCAGGACGGTGTAGCCGTCGGCGGGCGCCCGGGCCACGTATTGGCCGCGCACCGCGCCGCCGGCGCCGACGCGGTTGACCGTGACCACCGTCTGCCTGAACGCGCGCTGCAATGGTTCCGTCATCCCGCGCGTGATGATGTCCGATGTGCCGCCGGGCGCAGTCGGATTGACGACGGTAATGAGACGGGACGGAAACGATTCCTGGCCTCCCGCGAGGGAGGCGGACAGCGCCAGGACCAGCGATACTGCGGTTGTCGCGATGAGTTTCATCGTATTTCCTCCTCCGTAACGCTTGTCTTCGCCAGGATAGCACCATTCGTTTCGGCAGCAATTTGTGGCAACGCGTTGAAGTAGCGGTCACTCGATTTCGGAGCGAATTCCCAGGGACCGCCAGCTCTAAAGTTCAGGTCGGTCGCGCGGGAGCCCGTGTTCAGGTTCGCGCAAGCGAAGCTATGCCTCGACTGGTTCGGTGTGCAACTTCAAGCCAAAAACCGGGGAGAAACTTGGTCTTGCCCCGGTTGTCACTCGAGTTTAATTCCTGCGGTGCGGATGACCTTGGTCCAGCGCGCATACTCGTCGCGGATCAACTGGGCGAACTCCTCGGGCGAACTCGTCTTGGGATCGACACTCTGCTGCAAATACCGTTCGCGTACCTCGGGGAGAGCCATTATGGATAAGTGGTCCCAGGGCCGTTAGCAGAAGGGTGTAGCCGTCCGGGGCGGCTTTGGCGACGAATTGGTGGCCGATCCTGCCGGCTCCGCCCGCGCGATTGTCCGCTATGACAGGCTGTCCCATCGCCTCGTGCAGCTTGGGCGTAAGGATACGGCCGAGGACATCCATTGCACTGCCGGCGCTGAATGGCACGATGACGCGTATCGGCTTGCCGGGATATTCTTGCGCGAATGCGAGTTGAGTCGCGCCGGCAATTACGAGAGAGAGAAAAAGGTTTTTCATGTTGCTGCTCCTATTCGGGCCAGGTAGGCTGGCGCGATGCGCGATGATCCAGCGCTATGCCACCGAAGGTGTAGGTAATTCCGATCATTATGGACGGCGCCAGCGCTGTTTCGGTCTGTTTGGGACGGCGATTGTTGCATGCATGCGAATTCGCCACCCACGGCTGCAATTACAGCCCCATCGCTACAGACCGTCAAAGCTGTTTGCCTTTGTGAGCCGGTCGCGTCCCATCCCGGCGAGCGTCGTGATACCGAGTAAGGCCATGTTGCGGTCGATCTCCCCGCGCAGGATCTTGATCGCGTGTCGCACGCCGGCGTCGCCTGCGACAGCAGCAGCGTAAAAAAACGGCCGCCCGAGAAACACGAACTTTGCACCCAGGCCGAGCGCCTTCAGCACGTCCGTGCCGCGGCGGATGCCGCTGTCGATCATGACCGTCATGCCGCCCGCCTCAGCCGCGATCGCGGGCAGCGCGCGCAGCGGCGCGATCGCGCCGTCGAGCTGGCGTGCACCGTGATTCGACACGATGATGCCATCGGCCCCGCTTTCACGCGCAAGACGCGCATCTTCCCTGCTGAGGATGCCTTTGATTACGAGATTTCCCTTCCACAAACGCCGGATGAACTCAAGATGCGACCACGAAAGCCGGTCGCGCGCTCCTCTGGCATCATCAAGGTGGCGTGAGATCATGGGCAAACGCTCGGCCATGTTTTCAACGTGTGGCATGCCATGCAACAGCAGCGTGCGCAGAAAATTGCCAACGAGCCAGCGCGGACGCATGATGCCGTCCCACGCTAGCCGCAGCGTGGGGCGAAACGGTCTGCGGAAGCCGCTGCGCAAGCTGAACTCGAGATTCGCGGCGACCGAAACGTCCACCGTCACGCACATGGTTTCGTATCCCGCGTGCGCGACGCGTTCCACGAGCCTGGTGATGGTAGCAGTGTCTCCCGGCAGATAGGCCTGAAACCATGCGGTCGCGCCCGCTGCCTTGACGCTCTCGAGCGTGGTGAGCGCGCCACCGCTCAGTATCATCGGAATATTGGCTTCAGCCGCAACGTGCGCAAGCACGATATCGCCCTGGTAGGTGGCAAGGCTCGTCCCGCCCATCGGCGCCATGCCAAACGGTGCGTCATAGCTGCGGCCGAAGACCGTGGTCTTCTGCGTGCGCGCGCTGGTGTTCACCAGGACACGCGGCACGAATGCGACATCGTCGTACGCCGCCCGGTTGAGCCGCAGCGAAGCGTCCCGTTCGGCTCCGCTCGCCACATAGCCGAAGATCGGCCGCGGAATGCGGCGGCGCGCAGGCGCCTCGAAATCGTCGAGCGACAATATCTTGCCCAGAATCCGCGGAGTGGCCGGCGCAACAGCGGGTTGCGGCGCGGCGCGTGCTTCGGGTGAGACAACATTGCTCGTTTCTCGTGGGGTGGCAGCCATGTAATACCCCTCCTTCCCGAAAACTCATCTCACTCTACGAAGCGCATTTTTGCGATTCCGCTAGCAGCCGTTCCCAGTCCCTCACCAGATGGATCTTCTTGCCCGT
>MERG01000120.1:12288-17392 GCA_001771985.1 Betaproteobacteria bacterium RIFCSPLOWO2_12_FULL_62_13
CTTGACCAGCCGGTCGACAGCCGGCGAATTCAGAATGCGCACGATCGCCTGATGCAGCTTGTTCACGACCGGCTTGGGCGTGCCTGCAGGAGCGACCACGCCGAACCAGCCAACAACGTTGTAGCCCGGTACGCCGCTTTCGTCCAGCGTTTGGACTTCCGGTATGACCACAGAGCGTTTAAGACTGGTGATGCCCAGCAACCGCAACCGCCCGCTGCGCGCTGGCTGCAGCACCTGGGTCATGGGCGAGAAGGCCAGATGCACATGGCCGCCCAGCAGATCGACGATGGCCGGTCCGCTGCCCTTGTAGGGCACATGAACCATATCGACGCCTGCCATGGTCTTGAAAATTTCACCGGCCAGATGCAGCGTGGTGCCGTTGCCCGCCGAAGGAAAGTTCAGAGCGCCGGGCCTGGCCTTGGCCAGCGCGATCAGCTCCTTGACCGTGCGGACCGGCAGCGAAGGATGCGCCACCAGAACATAGGCATTGGATACGGTGAGCGTGACGGGAGCGAAGTCACGAATGGGATCGTATGGCAGCTTCTTCATCAGCGCCGGATTGATCGCGAAAGTCGACGTCGACCCCATGCCCAGCGTATAGCCATCGGGTGCCGACTCGGCGACCATTTGCGTGCCTATGATCCCCCCGGCACCGGCCCGGTTGTCGGGCACCACCTGCTGGCCGAACGCCTCGGTCAGATGCGAACAGATCACCCGTGACACGATGTCGTTGCCACCGCCGGCAGCAAACGGAATAATGAAGCGGATGGGCTTGCTCGGATAAGTCTGCGCCGTAACGGACAGAACAGCCGACAGCAGTGCTGCGAAAGTTACGGTCACTGCGATGGCTCTGCAATGCATCGTTTCCTCCATTGCTTTGCGTTTTGATGATGCGCGTGCCTGGTTCAATCCCACTCTACGAAGCGCATTTTTGCGATTCCGCTAGCAGCCGTTCCCAGTCCCTCACCAGATGGATCTTCTTGCCCGTAGGATAGCCCATGAAAGCGTTGTGCGCGAATACGTAGGCATTGTTGCGCAACGGATCGCCGCTGACCGCGATCATGAAGTCCCTGGCATGCCACACGATGGGGACCATGCGCTCGGGATCGGACGACTCGAAAAAATGCGCCGGCATGCGCCCATCCTTGACCGCCAGTTCCAAGCTCCAGGTGCCCTTGACCGTCCACTCCCGCAGGAAATGCTCGAACTTCCATGCCGGAAGGCGCGCGTGCTGGTAGAGATACTCTTTGACATCGGTTTTGGACCAGCCGGCCTTGGCAATCGTCCGCGCGAGTATCGGGCTCAACACCACCAGTGGACGCAACGAACCGTCGCCCGAGGACTCGGTGAAGTGAATCTGCCAGGAGTGGTACCTGAGCACCGAATCGGTGATGTAGGGCAGGATTCTTTCCGGCGTATCGCCCATCACCGAGGGAAAGGCGCCGCCGCCGGTGTAGCGGGCGATGGTCACGGTATTGTCACCCGCGGCGAATCCCATTTCGACGCTGTTCGGCTCCCAGCCGATCTCCGCCAGCACGTCCTCGTTTTCTGCCAGCACCACGCGCCAAGTGGTGCCGTGGGTGGCTTTGTCGGTCTTGTGTGGCAGGAAGCCCGCGACATTCCGCATGTACAACCGCCAGAAACGCCCGATGGTTGTGTTCGGCATGAACCCGTCGCGCAGCGCACCCTGCAGGTAGTTGAAACCCAGTTGCTTGATGATGGGACCGTTGACCATGATCAGCGTTTCGCCGCCCGGCGTGTTGCCGCTGTGCTCCACACCGTATTTCGGATCGCACATCGCTTCCACCGCGGCAACCAGCACCGGCATATACTCCGGCCGGCAGCCGGCCATGACACCGTTCACGGCTATGCTCCAGATGGTTGCCGCGCGGCTATCGGGAAGGATGACGCCCAGCGATTCATCGGGATCACGGTCGGTGAAGCGCAAGAAGAACTCGATCGCTTCGGCCGTCGGCGGCACGATGGGCAATCCATCGCTCAGTTCGTTTTCATAAAAGTAACGGTTGACCGCGCTGAAGCCGCCCTTGACGACGATGTCGCGCGCCTTCGGCTCCCCACGCTTGCCCGCGGGGGACGGCATGCGGGTCAGATTGTCGATTACGCGCCCCAGTGTGACGTCCAGCACGTTCTTGCGCAACTCGTCCTTGCTCTGCGCGCCCGGATGCCCGGGCACCAGTGCGATGGGAATGTTGGGCAAACCGAGGCCGATGGAGGTCGCAGCGGCCTGACCGAGGAAGCCTTCGCTGGTCAGAGAGGCAGTGGGGACTCCTGCGAGTTCACAGACTGCACTGGCCCGCAACACGGCGGGCGTGCAACTGCCTCAACAAGCCATGCCGCAGATGACGGCATCGACCTGCAGTTCCTTCAGCCGTTGCGGCAACGCTGCCAGCACTTCTTTCTCCTTGCCGGCATGGATGTTACCGAATTCGGTATAACTGACGAAACGCACGCCGGGATAACGGGCCTTAAGCCCCTTCTCCAGGTAGCCGAAGATTTCATCGCCACGAAAAATGTAGTCCCAGAGATAGGCCACCGTCCTGCCCTCCAGTGATTTCAGGCGCGGTGCCAGCGGCTTGATACCGGTCTGGCGCGGCGTGCGCGGCCAGTAGGCTTCGTAGTATCCGTCGTTTGTCGGCACTTGATCTCCTTTGCTTGGTTGACGATTGCCGTCGTTCATTGTTGGCATGTTAGCGGAGGCCACTGCTGCGAACAAACCGGGCTGTCAGATGGATTTACACTTTTTTTGCGCGCAGGCTTGCCAGCTCGGCGTTGTGCTGCTTCTGCCGTGATATTTCCTCGCCATCCGTCACGAAGCGCGGAATCAGACTCAATTTGGCGAGCGGTTTGAGCGACTCGTCATCGCTCTTCAGGCATATGTCGCGGATTGCCAGGAACGCCTTCGCTGCGGCCGTTTCGCGCCAGAACCAGTTCTCAATGGCTTTCGCCGAAAGATTGCCCGGTTGCGCGGCCACGGCTTCATAGTAAAACGCCTTCACGTCGTCGCTGGCGCGTTTCACTGCGATGCCGGCCGACCAGCCGTCGACGGGCGGGGCTTCGGGCGCGCCCTCCACATACGATGCGATGTGGCGCGCCGCCTCTTCCACCATCGCTCCGTATATGCCCACCGTGGTGCGGCCGCGTCTGCGCCGCGCCAGGTCATACCAGGGCGCGAGTTGCGCAATCTCATCGAACAGCGCCGCGGCGAGGCCGCGCCCCTCCCTTTTCACGGCGGCAATGCTGACGGGGCACGCAAATCCGGCGCCTTCTGCCTCCCCGACCGGCGCATCTTCCGGAAAGTCCTCGAGCACCGGCCCGGATGCACGCTCAAATAACGAAAGTAAAGCGCGCAACACCCTGCGCTGGAATTCCGGCTCATTCGGCGCCCCGAAAGGCCGCCCGAGCATGAACGGCACCCACAGCGCGCGCGGCGGTCTGATGGCAGCAGTCTGCTCGCGAATCAAGCTCACCTGCGCGGTCGGGACGCCTTCGCGCTCGGTGTAGTGGCCCAGTGCGCCGACGGCGCACGTGCAATTGGGTCAGACCGGGGTCAGGAGCAACGCGTCGACGCGGTCCTTCTTGAGCAGCGCAGCAAGCTCGCGAGCTTTGGGCTCAAGCGCGCGGATCGGCGCGGCCCCCATGAACGAATAATGGAAATCCGAGATTGATCCCACTTCCCCGCCCGCCACAAGTTCACGCAACCGGTCCAGAGGGAACACGACGTTGACGTCCTCCTGGAAGCCACTGCGGTCGAAGTTCACCGAAACATGGCTCATGAGGAGATCCGCGGCGGGCGTATCGCCTGGAATCACGCGATAGTCCGTCGCTCCGATTACGAACGGCCGATCGCCTCGCGCATGCAGTCCTGATGTCGTGACGATGGCCACGCGTCGTTCGCGCAGTGGCGGGCCAGGCACGAAGGGCGTTCGTCCGAAATCGGGGAGATCCCGTATCTTCTGCAAATGATGCTCCCGCTCGGACGCGGAAAAATCGGTCAATCTGGCCATCTGTTTCCCCTCCGTTGTAGCGTGGAACTCAGGCGACGCGCATGATGATCTTGCCGAAGCGCGCGCGGCTTGCGAGATAGTCGTAGGCGGCCCGGGCGTCCCCGAACTCGAACTGCGGGTCGATGATCGGTTTCAACTGCGCCTGAGAGATGGCGCGGTTCATCGCTTCGAACATCGCGCGGCTGCCGACGCGGAGCCTGAAGAGAACGATGCGTGGAGCCGTAATCGCCGTAGCTTTCACTAGAATCGAAAGAAGGCTCAAAGCCTCTAAGAGCTGCCACGTCCGGACCTCTGGCGGGCGTTGGACGTCCTGCACGCTGATGTGCTCACCACCGAGGGTGGGAACGATCACGGAAGACGAGTGAACAATCCTTCCCGCGGCATGGCGGATTGCCTCCCAAAGCGCAGAGCGCGCTTGATGGTCCCTGTCAGCTGCCGTGTCGAAATTCATTACCTATCGCCCCCGCAAGAAACTACAGGTCGGTGCAGGTCGCGTCAATGGGATCAAGCCTTGCCCTTCGCCTTGCATCCTCGAAGCGCAGAAGCGGCTAGGCTCAGCAGTCTGCAGGGTTAACCCCGGCCAGTCAGGGCGCGGAAGTTTCATCGGATTTTCACCAAATTCTTGAGCACCGCGTCGCGGTCGGCGAACACCGAGATTAGCGCAGTCGGGTATTTGGAGTGCGTAAGAAATAACCGCATCCCCACCCTCGCCCCCCCTCGCCCTCCTCCTCGGCAAGGGGGAGGGAATGTCATATCTTGTTACGTGCTCTTAGGCGATGATAGGGGATAGACCGGAATAAGGAAGACCCATGAACAAGCCAGAATCCGAAACACCTACTGTGCAAAGCCAGCGGTTCAAGCCCATCCCGCTCGAAAACCTGACTGCGGAGCAGCGCGTGCTCGCCGATGCGATCCGCTCCGGGCCGCGCGGCGCGGTGAAGAACTCCGCCGCGGCCAAGCCGGGCCCGCTCGGCGGACCGTTCAACGTGTTTCTGCGCAGCCCGGACATCGGCAATATCATCCATAGCCTTGGCGCGGCAATCCGCTTTCGGAGCTCGCTGCCTCCAAAGCTCAACGAG
>MERG01000121.1 GCA_001771985.1 Betaproteobacteria bacterium RIFCSPLOWO2_12_FULL_62_13
AAAATCGTCATTAATAATAACATAGTCGAACTCCTGGACGTGGCCGATCTCCTCGCGCACGGCGGCGAGCCGCCGCGCGATCACCTCGGTGCTGTCCTGGCTGCGGCCCGAGAGGCGCTGCTCCAGCACTTCGAGCGACGGCGGGAGGATGAACGCGCTGACAGTTCCCGGCATGAGCTTGCGCACCTGCTGCGCGCCCTGCCAGTCGATCTCGAGCAGGATATCCTGGCCCTGCTTCAACTGTTCGGCTATCCACTTGCGGGAAGTGCCGTAGCGGTTGCCGTAGATCACCGCGCTCTCAAAAAACTCGGACGCTTCCAGCATGCGCGCGAACTCGGAGGCCGAGACGAAATGATATTCGCGGCCGCTCATCTCGCCAGGGCGAGGCGGGCGAGTTGTGTAGGAAACCGACAGCTTGATCTCGGGCTCGGCCTCGAGCAGTGCGTTGACGAGACTCGTTTTTCCCCCGCCGGAAGGCGCGCTGACGATGAAAAGAATCCCGCTCGCCGCCTCTCGCCTCTCGCCGCTCACCTCTCGCCTCACTCGATGTTTTGTATCTGTTCCCGCATCTGCTCGATGAGGATCTTCAATTCCATCGCCGCCTGGGTCACCGTGATGTCGACGGATTTCGAACCGAGCGTATTGGCTTCGCGGTTCAGTTCCTGCATCAGGAAATCGAGCCGCTTGCCCACGGCGCCGCCTCTTTCCAGAATGCGCTTGAGTTCCACGATGTGCGTGGTGAGCCGGCTCAACTCCTCGTCGACATCGATCTTGTTCGCGAACAAGACCACTTCCTGCCGGATGCGTTCGTCGTCGCCGGTGGCCAACGCTTCCTTGAGCCGGGCCGCGAGCTTTTCCTGGAAAGCGGCAACTGCCTGCGGCATGCGCGGGGCGATGTCGGCGACCCGCTGTTCCATCGCCGTGGCACGCTCGATCAGCATCCCCCTCAGCTTTTCGCCCTCGCGCGCGCGCGAAGCGGTGAATTCGTCGAGCGCGCTTTGCAACAGCTCGCGGCATGCCGTCTGGAGTTCTTCAACCGGCAGCGCTTCGGTGCCGAGCATGCCGGGCCAGCGCAGGATATCCGGGACGCCGAGACTGGCGGCGGCGGGGAACATGGCGCGCACCCGGGAGTCGAGCGCGATCAGTTGCCGCAGCAACCCTTCGTTCAACTCGGGCAACTGGCCGGCGCCCGCCGTTGCAGCAAACGTCACGCGACATTCGACCTTGCCGCGGTTGAGCTTGGCTGCCAGCAGTTCACGCAACTGGGCCTCGACGGCGCGCAACTCGTCGGGCAGCCGGAACTGAACGTCGAGGTAGCGGTGATTGACCGAGCGCAACTCGACATTGAGCAAGCCAAAGGCGAACTCCTTGGCCGCCGCCGCGTAGCCGGTCATGCTGTATATCATTGGAATGCGGGAAATGGTGAATAGTGAATGGGAAATGGTGAAAAACACGCAGGCCCGAATTTAGCCATTTCCTATTCCTTATTTCCCATTTACCATTGATGCCGGTTCAACTTGGCGTGATGGTCGCGTCTACGGAAAGATAACATATATAGGGAATCTCATGCGACCGAGCGGAAGGCAACCGGATCAATTGCGCGCAGTGCGTATTACGCGCGGCTACACCCGGCATGCGGAAGGATCGGTGCTGATCGAGTGCGGCGACACCAGGGTGATCTGCACTGCAACCGTGATCGACAAACAGCCGCCGCACCTCAAGGGCACGGCGCAGGGGTGGGTGACGGCGGAGTACGGCATGCTGCCGCGTTCGACCGGCACGCGCATCGACCGCGAGGCGGCGCGCGGCAAGCAGTCGGGACGCACGCAGGAAATCCAGCGCCTGATCGGCCGCGCGCTGCGTGCGGTCGTCGATCTCAAACGGATCGGCGAGCGCACCATCCACCTCGATTGCGACGTGATCCAGGCCGACGGCGGCACACGCACCGCGAGTATTACCGGCGCTTTCGTCGCCTTGCACGACGCGTTAAGCGGACTGCTGCAAAAACGGCTCATCCCTCAGTTGCCGATTCGCGACTTCGTCGCCGCGGTGTCGGTGGGCGTCCATGCCGGCGCGGCGGTGCTCGACCTCGATTACGACGAAGACTCGCAGTGCGACACCGACATGAACGTCGTCATGACCGGCAGCGGCCGGCTGGTCGAGGTGCAGGGCACCGCTGAAGGTCATCCGTTTACGCGCCCCGAGATGAATGCGATGCTCGATCTCGCCGATAAGGGTATCCGCGAACTCATTGCGGCCCAGAAAGCTGCCTTGAAAAGCTGAATGATGCCCTCTCTCGCGCAGCCTCACGCGCGGTGACGGCTTTCGCCGCTGGCGATACCGCCCGCGATGAGATGCGCGGTGCGCAAGGCCTCGGGTATGGCCGCCGTGACGCATAGGGCCTTGAGGGCGGCTTCGGCCTCCGTGAGCGAGATCCCCGCACGCTGCACGTAGACGCGCGCGGCCCGCTCGACAGGGCCCGATTTTTCGACGAGTTTCCATTTGCGGGCGCCGCCCGGCACGTGCTCGAGCAGCGCGCGGCGAATCTTTTCGAGGTCGGGCTTGCGCCGCACCACGACGATCACCGGCACACCGAGCAGGCGATGCAGTTCATGCACGTCCACCACGTTGAAACCGGCGAGCGCGATGCCCTGCAGGAGCACCAGTTGGAGGTGCGGGTAGAAGCGCGATCCGCGCGCGAGACGCGCGAGAACACAGGTGGCATCGGCGCCATCGCGGCGCACTTTGGCGGAGATCACCCCTTCAAGCCGCGTACCCGCGTAGACCGCCCCGACGACCAGAACACCGCCCCGATAATCGGGGTCAAACGGGGCATCGTCGAAGCCGATGACATGTGTGAGGCGGCGCGCCAAGGCTGGGTCTCGCTAATTCCCCACATTGTCGCGCATTCTCCTGGCGCGTAGTGCGCGCATTCGGCCTGCCGGTCATGGCGCCCCCAAGGTGAAGCTTCCCGGTCCGCCTTGATGTCGGTCAAAACCGGGTTTTGCCGCTCACGGTAGGCTGGGCACGCATGATCGAAATTGACGGCTCATACGGCGAGGGCGGCGGCCAGCTCGCGCGGACCGCGGTCGCGCTTTCGGCCATCACCGGCAGGGCGATCCGCCTCGTCAATGTGCGCGCCAAGCGCGACAAGGCAGGGCTGGCGCCGCAGCATCTTGCCGCCGTGCGCGCGGTGGGCGAGGTTTGCGGCGCGACAACCGAAGGTCTCGAATTGCGCTCGACTTCGTTCAGGTTTTCGCCCGGACCGCT
The DNA here is from genome assembly GCA_001771985.1 of Betaproteobacteria bacterium RIFCSPLOWO2_12_FULL_62_13. Taxonomy (GTDB): domain Bacteria; phylum Pseudomonadota; class Gammaproteobacteria; order Burkholderiales; family SG8-41; genus DSOT01. Next base: position 3,271 of record MERG01000121.1, read on the forward strand.
CAAGGGCGGCATGTACCGCTTCGACGTCGGCACCGCGGGCAGCGTCACGCTCGTGCTGCAAGCGGCGTTGCCCCCGCTTCTTGCGTGCGGCGAAGGCGCGCGCGTAATCGTCACGGGCGGCACGGATGTGCGGCAGGCGCCGCCGGTCGATTACCTCACGGAAGTGATCCTGCGTCATCTAGCCCGCATGGGCGCCAAGCTGCACATCGCTGTCTTGCGGCGTGGTTATTACCCGCGCGGGGGTGGCGAGGTTGCTGTGGAAATTTCCGCCACGAAGTTGCGGCCCGTCGGATTGCCGGCACCCGGCGTGTTGCGACAGCTGGAAGGCGTGGCGCACGTCGCCAACCTGCCGGCATCCATCGCCGATCGTATGCGCGGCGCAGCGCTCGCCCAGTTCGCCGGAATCAAGCCGGGCGGGCGCATCGCGAGCCGCGTGCTCGGAGGCGCCGAAGCGATCGGGCAGGGCGGGGCGATCGTGGCGTGGGCTCAGACCGAGCATACCGTGCTCGGTGCGGCGCGCGTGGCCGAGCGCGGTGTGCGCGCCGAGGCGCTCGGCGAAGCGGTGGGACGGGAGTTGCGCGCCGATCTCGAGACGGGTGCGACCGCCGACGTGCACGCGGCAGACCAGTTGCTCGTCTTCCTCGCACTCGCGGGCGGCGAGTCCGCATTCACGACGCGGGAGCTGTCGAGCCACGCGCACACCGCGATGTGGCTGATCGGGCAGTTCCTGCCGGCGCGTTTTGCGATCGAACGGGACGGCGCGCTATACCGTGTGCGGGTCATGCCATGAGTCCGATTCACGACATCTGGTACGGCCGCCGTGCCACGGCGTGAGGCGCTTGCCCGCGCTCACTCGATTCCTTTTCGGAATGCGCCCAGTGTCCACTCGCCGGAAACCTCGTCATGGCGCAGAATCCAGGTGTCGCCGTCGCTCGCGGCCACCTTGAAGTAGCGATGCGCGGGCGCAAGCCAGCGGTCCAGGATGGACACGACCTCAAGCCGCCGCTCGCCGAGCGTAAAGGCGCGCGGCTCTTCCTCGCCCCGGTAGCCCGCATAGCACTCGACTCTGATCTTCATTACCACCCCGCCAAACCGCGATAATACGCGAAGCCGCACCACAAGCAGACGCCATGCGCCCGATTTTCAATCCGCAGCTCGTGAACGGCCCGTTCGGCGATCCGGGCCTTTACCTCGACTTCAGGTTCGAGAAGCGCGCACTGCTCTTTGACCTGGGCGACCTGGCCGCACTGCCGCCGAAAAAGCTGCTGCGCGTCTCCGATGTTTTCGTGTCGCATACCCACATGGATCACTTCGCGGGCTTTGACCGGCTGCTGCGCGTGTGTCTCGGCCGCGAAACCGGAGTGCGCCTGTACGGCCCGGCGGGATTCATCGGTCAGGTCGAGCACAAGCTCGCCGCCTATACCTGGAATCTGGTCGAGAACTACCCCGCCGATTTCGTGATCGAGGCCTGGGAGTCGGATCCGGACTGGCGATCTCGCGGGGCCCGCTTCTGCTGCCACCGGCGTTTTCAGCGCGAATCACTGGAAGACCGCGCCGCGCGGGACGGTGTGCTGCTCGACGAGCCCGCATTCCTGGTGCGTGCCGCCTTTCTCGATCACAGCACTGCATGCCTCGGCTTCGCGGTCGAGGAGAAGACCCATGTCAACGTGTGGAAGAACAGCCTCGCTGAGCTCGGGCTTCCGGTGGGCCCGTGGCTTAAGGAACTGAAGCAGGCTGTGATTCAAGGCGCCCCCGGCGGCACGCCGGTGCGCGTCTGGTGGCGCGACCGCGAAGGGGCTCATGAGCGAACCTTCCCGCTCGCCGAGCTCAAGGCGCGCGTGCTGCGACTCGTGCCCGGAGAGAAGCTCTGCTATGTGACCGACGCCGTCTATCACGAGGATAACGCACGGCGCATCGCAGCGCTCGCGGCCGGGGCGGACCGGCTTTTTATCGAGTGCGTGTTCCTTGATGAAGACGCGGATCACGCCGCACGCAAGTTCCACCTCACCGCGCGCCAGGCGGGAAACATCGCGTGTGCCGCGCGCGCCAAGCTTGTCGTGCCGTTCCACTTCTCGCCGCGCTACGCGGAACGCGAGACGGAGCTGCGTGATGAGCTTGAGGCGGCACGGAAAACGGAGCGGTAGGGCGGATGCTCGGCATCCGCCGCATCCCGGCAGCAGCAAAGCTGCCGCCCTACAGCTCTGAATCTTCCGGCCGGCCGCCATTTTGTCGCGATGCTGCGGCGTTGGTGTTATTCTTGCGGCGCACGGACGCGCCCGCGTCCCGCTGGTCACGCCTGATGAAGAAGATCGTCGTTGCCTCCAACAATCCCGGCAAGCTGCGCGAGTTTCAGCAGATGCTCGCGCCGCTCGACATGGAGATCATTCCGCAGTCGCAGCTCGGGATTGCCGAAGCCGATGAGCCGCACGCCACCTTCGTCGAAAACGCGCTCGCCAAGGCGCGGCATGCGAGCCGGTTGTCGGGCATGCCGGCCTTCGCCGACGATTCCGGCATCTGTGTCGCCGCCCTGGGCGGCGAGCCGGGCGTGCACGCGGCGCGTTTTGCCGGCGAGCCGCCCGCCGGCTCGGCGGCCGGCCGGCAGGATCAGGACCGGCGCAACAACGAGAAGCTCATCGCCCTGCTCAAAGGCGAGGCCGACCGCCGCGCGCATTATTACTGCGTGATCGTGCTGGTGCGCCACGCGGACGATCCCGAACCCGTGATTGCCGAGGGCCGCTGGCACGGCGTAGTGATCGACGCCCCGCGCGGAACCAACGGCTTCGGCTACGATCCATATTTTTATTTACCGGAATCCGGCCGCACCGCTGCCGAGCTCACACCCGAGGAAAAAAACGAAATGAGCCACCGCGGCACGGCGCTCGCTGCGCTTGTGGCCAAGCTGCGCGAGGCGCGGGTAATGAGTAATGAGTGATGAGCAATGAGACAGGTGCAGGAGTGATTGGGGCCCGCCCATCACCCATTACCCATCACCCATCACCGCGCTTTCGCGCGCTGCCGCCGCTGTCTTTATATATCCACATTCCCTGGTGCGCGCGAAAATGTCCGTATTGCGATTTCAATTCGCATGAAGCGCGAGGGGCGCTGCCGGAGCAGGATTACGTCGCGGCGCTGGTTGCGGATCTGGAGAGCGCATTGCCGCTGGTGTGGGGGCGCAAGGTGTACAGCGTCTTTTTCGGCGGCGGCACACCGAGCCTGTTTTCCCCGCCAGGTATCGATGCGATCCTTTGCGCGGTTCGGGCGCGGCTGCCGCTCGCAGCCGATGCTGAAATCACGCTCGAAGCCAACCCCGGCACGTTCGAGGCGGGGAAGTTCAAGGCGTTCCGCGCAGCGGGCGTGAACCGGCTCTCGATCGGCATCCAGAGCTTCAACCCGCGGCATCTGAAGACACTGGGCCGCATTCACGACGATGCCGAGGCGCGCCGTGCGATCGAAATTGCCAAGCGCAATTTCGATAACATCAATCTCGATATGATGTATGGATTGCCGGGCCAGACGTTGCCGGAAGCACTGGCTGATGTCGAGTCCGCGTCGGAATTCGGGCCCCAGCATATCTCTGCGTATCACCTTACCATAGAGCCGAACACGTTGTTCCACCGCTACCCGCCCGCATTGCCGGACGAGGACGAAGCCGCCGCGATGCAGATTGCGATCGAAGCACGGCTGGAACAAGCAGGATTCGAGCACTATGAGACTTCAGCATTTGCGCGTTCAGCGCGCAAATGCTGGCACAACCTCAACTACTGGACCTTCGGCGACTACCTCGGCCTCGGCGCCGGAGCGCACAGCAAGCTCTCTTTCGCTGACAGGATCGTGCGGCAGATGCGTTACAAACAGCCGAAGCAGTACATGGACGCCGCGTTGCGGGGTGCTGCCGTGCAGACCGAGAACGAAGTCTCTGTGCGCGAGGTCGGATTCGAGTTCATGATGAACGCGCTGCGGCTCACCGAGGGCTTCGAGGTGAATCTATTCCCTGAACGGGCGGGCGTGCCGCTGAATGTGGTTCTAAAGGAGCTTGACGACGCGGAGCGGCGCGGGCTGATCACACGCGACCATCAGCGCATCGCGCCGACCCCGCTCGGGCAGCGGTTCCTGAACGATCTGCTGCAGATTTTCCTGCCGGAGAACGAAATTGCATGAAGTTCTCTTTATAGATCCCCTGCATGACGGACTAAAAAACGAATGTCGTCCTCGCGAAAGCGGGGACCCATACTGAGCAACCACGCAGTCGGATGCGCCGGATGGATTCCCGTTTCCCACGGGAATGACAACATGTGACTATCTCTGTCAATCACATTCAGGCGTCAGTGAGAGAGCGATTTCCCAAGACAGCATTTCTTGTATTTTTTTCCGCTGCCGCACGGGCACGGGTCGTTGCGGCCGGCTTGATGGGAAGCTTGGGCATCCTCCGAGCGCACCAGTTGCATGAACTCTTCCACGGGCTTGCCGGATTCCCTGAACGCTGCGAGCCTCCGCAGGTAGGGTTGGGTGTGGGTGAAGAACTGCTTGTAGCCCGCGCACAGATAGTTCAGCCCCTCCTCGCCTTCCGGAGTGCAGGCGAAGCGGTCCTTGGGACATCCGCCGTTGCAGAGGGCGAGCGCTTCGCACTCGCGGCAATAGCGCGGTAACGAGTCCCGCTTCCTGCGCCCGAACTCGCGCTGTGCCGCGCTCTCCAGCATTTCAGCAAGCGGTGTGTCGCGGATATTTCCGAGGCAATGCGCGCGGTCGACAAAATGGTCGCAGGAATAGAAATCCCCGTTGTGCTCGACGACCACGACATCGCCGCACGTCTGCCTGAAGAGGCACAGCGCGTGATCCATGCCGAGAAACGGTCGCATCGCCTCGTCGAAGTTCTGGATACCGAGGCGGCCCACGTCGTGCCTGATCCACTCGTGGAACACCGTGCAGAGGAAGGCGCCGTACGCTTCCGCCGGGACCGTCTCCGCGCTGACGCCATGGTCTCCCCGCCGCGCTACCAGCGGCAGGAATTGCAGGTAATCGGCGCCCATCTCCTTCACGAACCGGTAGACGGCCGTGGGCTGGCGCACGTTCTCGCGATGGACCACGCACAGGATATCGCAGGGAATCCGGTAACGCTGCAAGAGCCTGAACGATTCCATGACCTGCTTGTGCGTTGGCTTCCCGCTCCTGGTAATGCGGTAGTGGTCGTGGAGTTCCTTCGGACCGTCCAGGCTCAACCCGACGTAGAAGCCCTCTGCCGCAAGAAAGCGGCACCAATCTTCGTCCAGCAAGGTGCCGTTGGTCTGAATGCCGTTCAGGATGCGGCGTCCCGGCGGCTGGTGCTTGCGCTGCAGCGCCACGATCTTGCGGAAGTAATCGAGCCCAAGAACGGTCGGCTCACCGCCATGCCAGGAAAAGAAGATCAACTCCCTGGGGCAGGCCTCGATGTGCTGGACGATGTAGGTCTCCAGCAGGTCCTCTCCCATGCGGAACGACTCGGCCTTCGGATAGAGCTCCCGTTTCCTGAGGTAATAGCAATAGCCGCAGTCGAGGTTGCAGACCGGCCCGACGGGTTTCGCCAGAACCTGGAATTCGCGGGAGGCCTGGGCCATTGCGGCGAATCTATCCGTTAACCTATGCGCCTTGGAAATGGATTTGTTGCAGCAAGGCTGCTCACGCGTTGCCGCCAGGACCCGTGTTATCGCCCTTCATGCCGCGAGGTCAATCTCCGCGCGAATCTTGTCGTACCGCACGAGACACGTTCCATCTTCCAAGCCGTAGTAAAGCCGGTACTTCAGTCCGTGAGGGCGGTCCGACGAAGCTGCCGGCAACTGCCACAGCACCATTTCCCTGATCGCTCCATCCGGATAGATCAGTTTCGACCGGAAAATAAGCCTGGCTTTGGGCAAATTCTTCGCGCTCGCGGAGTTTATGGTATTTTATACCATGAACGTGGCGGGGGGGTGCATGCCAGCGGATGCCAACTAAGCGGCGTTGAAGCAAACTTTTCTCGACACGCTTACTGATCGTGCGGTCCGATCGATAGATGCGGATTCCAGGCCACTTCCCATAAATGGCCATGCGGATCAGCGAAGTAGCCGCAATAGCCGCCCCAGAATGCGTCTTGCTATCAAATGGACTGACAGCATGAGCATCGGGATACCCGCTGTGGACGAGGAACACCGGCGGTTTATTTCCCGCTCGGATTGTGGCAAGCCCGTGGATAATGTTACTTAGACCTTATTTATTTTCGGCATGAGCCAGTTCGCAGCCAGGCTGGTCAGCGGCATCCCGCTATTCGCCGGGCTCGAGCCCCGTGCGCTGGAGGACATCGTGCGCATTTTCCAGCGCCTGACTTTCGATGCCGGCGCCAGCCTCGTGCGCCAGGGACGGCCGGCGGATAGCGCGTTCATCCTGGAATCGGGTACGACCGAGGTGTTCACGGCGCTGCCAGGAGGCGGCGAGGCGAAAGTCGCCGAGCTCGGTCCCGGCAGCGTACTGGGCGAGATGGCGCTGCTCGAGAGCGGCACGCGCTCCGCGACCGTGATCGCGCGCACGCCGGTGGCGGGATACCTCATCGAGCGCGACGGTTTCCGCATGCTGCTCGTGCAGCGCAACCCCGCGGTGTTCCAGATCCAGAACCGCATCACAAGGGCATTGTGCCAGCGGTTGCGCGAACTCAATGCGAAGATCGTCGTGGCGGACGCTCCGGAAAACGCGGCTCTGCCGCTGTCGGGCCTGACGGCCGGGTCGTCCGGGATGCGGCGCGGAACGTGCTCGTTCGACTATCGCGGCTTTCTCCCGCTGCTGCCGGTCTTCAGACCCTTCGGCGCATCCGAGATCGAGGAGTTCGCACGGCAGACCGAAGTCATGGAGCTCGATCGCGGTCGGATACTGTTCCAGCAGGGCGATCCGGGCGCGGCTTGCTTCGTCGTCGTGCGGGGAGCGCTGGAGATCGCGCACTCGCGGGACGGTCGTTGCCACCGAATCGGCGTGCTGGGGCCGGGCAGGCTGTGCGGGGTGCTCGCCCTGATCGAAGGGCAACTGCATAGCATGAGCGCCGCCGCGCGCGAGAATTCTGTACTGCTGGAAATCGAAAAGTCGGCGTTCGACCGGCTCTTCACCGGTCACGACCGCGTCGCGGCGAAGTTCCAGGATGCCGTCAACCAGGAGCTGGTGCGGGCGCTCGCCCGCACCAACAACCATCTCACGCGGCTCATCAGCCAGGCGCGCATCCGGAGCGGCCGTCGCGAGCGGAAACAGGCGGACGAGCTGCAGCGCGCGCTCGGCGCGCAGGACTGCCGCGCGGCCTGACGGCGGGACGGCGTAAATCGCGATCCGTATCACTCGTCACGCGGTTTCCGCTAGTCGAGGTAATGGACCTCCACCGTCGGCCGGCCGCTGCGGGTGTCGGCGTAGATCATGCTGTACTCGGGCACTTCGAGCCACGTGGAAGTGTCGTGCGTGAGCGGTTCCGAGGCGATCATCATGGAGTCGGCTTTGTCGGCGCCGCCCACCATCTTCCATTCCTCGCCGTGATAACCGTACTCGCGCCCCGAGGTGTACCACAGGCTGTAATAGGTGAAGTTGGCCTCCACCAGCACCTGGCCCGGATCATCGGTCCGGTAGCAGCCGAAGTCGAAGCAGTATCGCACCGCAACGAGCTGGTCCCCGGTAGTGATGAAGAGATTCACGGGTGAGGTGAGGGCGATGCCGAGCCGGGCGCGGGTATCGCGCAGGACGGTGAACGTCTTCTCCAGCGCGCGCACGATCTCGTCCGCAGTGAGGTGCCGCGACGGGTCTTCGAGATGCGAGACGAGCAGTGCGTAGATCCATTCACTGTCGGTGGTGCCGCTGATCATCTTCGCAAACTTCGGGTGCACGTGCTCGGCGAGCAGCGGCTTCATGTCGCGAATGCGCTCGAGGTCGCCGTTATGGGCGAGCGCGATTCGGCAACCGGGAAACTGGAAGGGATGCACGTTCTGCCGCGAGATCACGCCCTCGGTGTTGTAGGGCACGCCGCGCACATGGGCGAGCACGCAGCTCGCGCGGATCTTCTCGGCAAGCCCCTTGAGGTTGCGGTCGTATACCGGAAGCTCGGTCGAGGCGTAGCTGAACGGCTTGTCGGGGTCGAACGAGCCGCGGTCCCAAGCTTTGAAGCCGAATCCGGCCAGGTTGAGCAGGTACAGCATTTTCGGCATGTAGGACTGCTTCACCAGCGCGCTGTCAGGCTGGTAGAGCAGGTCGTCCAACAATACCGGTTGTCCGAGGTAAGCGAGGGCGCGGCACATCCCTATTGATCCTTGCGCAAGCAATTGACAGCCTGCTTGCGCCACGAACCTCCTCTCCCCTGCGTCGGCGAGATCTGAAGTTCGTTGATGCGGAATCCGGGCCGCTCGGCATAGTGCGCCCGGCGCTCGACTTCATAGAGATGGCTCGCGTCTTTCATCGCTTCCATGGCGCCCTCTATCTGTGGTGGTCTTTTGCCTGACGAGTATGCCAGAAAGCTCCTTGAGGAGGCGAACCGCACCATTTTCGGGGAGGACTTCACCCTTCCCAAGTATGCGATCATCGATTACAACGCCTTTTGTGCAGTCCGGAGCCTCTTTCGCGCCGGCGCCCGGCGCCCCGGTTCCGCGAACCGGGAGCGCGGCCGAATTGAATTTCCTATTGTTCACCGCGCAGTTCGCGGCGACGCGTCGGGCCTTCGATCCGCTCAATGCCGTTTCAATGCTATTCAAGTTCCAAAACGGCCTGAGTGGAGTCCTCGGTGCCGTGCGGGCCACGCCCATCTACCGGCGCGTTCACGTGTTCGGCGCCGCCGCCAGCATCCAGTAGACCGAGGCCGCTGGCGAGACGCGCGGATCACCCGATCTTCACGGGCACGTAAATTCGCGTATCGTTGCGCTGCACCAGCAGGGCAACGACGCCGCCGCTCTTGGAAACGGCCTCGCGCAACTGCTCGACGTTCTGCACGCGTTCTCCATTTACGCCCAGAATCACGTCGCCCGGCCGAATGCCGGCGCGCGCGGCCGGACCCTGCGCAGATTGGACAACCAGGCCGCCGTCAACCTCCGCCTGTTTGCGCTCCGCGGGGGTCAGCGGCCGTACCGCAAGCCCCAACTTGCCGCCTGCCTTCGCCCGCGAGCCTGCGGAGGCGACGGTTTCCTCGGACAGCTCGCCGATCGTCACTGGCAGCGTCTTGCGCTCACCATCTCGCCAGACTTCGACCTCGGTCTTGGTCCCCGGTCGAATGCCGGCAACCAGGCTCGGCAGTTCATTGGATCGATCGACTTCCTTGCCTGCGATCTTGAGAATGATGTCGCCGGACTTGAGGCCGGCGTGGTCGGCCGGGCCGTCTTTTTCGACCGAGCTCACGATCGCGCCGGCGGGTTTATCGAGGCCGAAACTTTTCGCAAGCGACTGGCTGACGCTCTGGATCGTGACGCCAAGCCGGCCGCGCGTCACCTTGCCGTAGCGCACGAGATCGTCCTTGACCTTCATGGCTACATCGATCGGGATTGCGAACGACAGCCCCATGTAGCCGCCGGTGCGGCTATAGATCTGCGAGTTGATGCCGATTACTTCACCTTGCATGTTGAACAGCGGCCCGCCCGAATTGCCGGGATTGACCGCCACATCGGTCTGGATGAACGGCACGTAGGTGCTGTCGGGCAAGGCGCGCGATTTCGCGCTGGCTATTGCTATTTATTACCCCACAAGTGGACGAACGCCCTGCGGCGCAGCGATAATTGGCAGGCATGATCCATTGCAACGGAGTC
>MERG01000122.1:0-8235 GCA_001771985.1 Betaproteobacteria bacterium RIFCSPLOWO2_12_FULL_62_13
CACCGCGGCGATCAGCCCGCGCTTCGTCAACTGCGCCATGTCGTGGACACTCCACGACGTGCACGAGCCTCAATCGGCCATGGCGCTGACAACGAGATCGGCCTCCTTCGCCAGTTCGTCCAGCATCTGATCCGTCGCCGGGCGGCTGGACGCGGGTTTGCGCTTCATCACCACCGAATCGACCTTGAATTCCTTCTTCACGCCTTCGATGATGAAGTTCAGCAGATGATCGGCGTTGCCTTTGCTGTTATCCAGCACACCCAGCCGGATGCCGCGGTCGCCCAGCGTGCGGCTTGATTTCAACTGCGCCACGTCCTCGACCGGCGCGTCGGGTACCACGAGAAATATCTTCGCCATATCGGCTCCCCGTAAATGTTTCACAACAACGTCAAGTACATTGAACCGCCGGTGATGTTAGCAGCAGCGCGCCATTTTGTCGTGGGGCAAGGCGCAACGCATTCGGCGGTCCGTTCCGCGACTGCTGCCATGTCCATGAGCCGCCCACCGGTGCTATCCGCGAATCTACCCGTCCATCCGTGCAGGTGCCAGGAATCGCGCCAATCAAGAAGCTTGGCGGCAGTGCCCAATTCGTCCGCGGCGTAGGGTGGGCACCGCCCACCGATGACCCCGTCGCCCCGGGCGCCTCAACACCTACGGACTGCTCGCCGGTCAAAGCGGTCAACCGATCGCCACCATGCGCGGAAGACGCGCGGAGCCATTGCGACAAAGCCAGCAGGAGCGCTCCTCGTAGCGGTTTGTCCCCTACTTCGTTTCTGCGGTTTCCCCCGCGCTGATTCAAGCGTAACATCTGCGGCTACGCAAAACTTCGCGAATGGAGGAGTTCCATGCTGCTGCGTTCATTCATCTTCGTGCTGATGCCACTCGCGCTCGCGCCGGGCGCCGGCGCGCAGAGCTACCCGGCGAAGCCGATACGCCTGATCGTGCCGTACGCACCCGGCGGCGACACCGACATCGTTGCACGCCTCATCACGCCGAAGCTGAGCGAGACGCTCGGGCAACAGGTCGTCGTTGACAACCGTCCGGGTGCAGGCAGTCTGATTGGAACCGAAGCAATGCTGCGCGCGCCGGCCGACGGCTATACGCTCGCGATGGGAACCATCAGCTCGCTCGCGGTCCTGCCGGTGACGAAATCGAATGTATCTTACGATCCGGTCAAGGACATCGCGCCGATCATCCTCGTAACGACGGTGCCTTATGTGCTCGTCATCCATCCATCCGTGCCTGCGCGCTCTGTCGCCGACCTGGTAAAGCTCGCCAAATCACGGCCCGGAGAGCTGAGCTACGGGACACCGGGCATCGCAACGGGCATACACCTCACCGCCGAGTATTTCAGCAGCGTAGCGGGAATCAAGCTGGTGCACGTGCCTTACAAGGGCGGCGCGCCGTCGGTCGTTGATCTCGTTGCCGGCAATATCTCACTGGTGTTTTCGACCTTCAGCACGACCGGACAACACCTCAAATCGGGACGCTTGCGCGGGCTCGCCATCGCGTCGAGAGCGCGCACGAAAGATTTCCCGGCCGTGCCAACGATGTCCGAGTCAGGCTATCGCGGCTTTGAAGCGTCGACGTGGCACGGCGTGGTTGCGCGGGCCGGAACGCCCAGGCCGCGCGTCACGAGGCTCAACGCCGAAATCGCCCGCATCGTGAATACCGACGATGTGCGCTCCGCGCTCTTGAACGCGGGGTTCGATATCGCCGCCGGTCCGGCGGAAGATTTCGAGCGCTTCGTGCGCAGCGAAATCGACAAATGGAAAAAAGTCGCGACCGTCGCAAACCTGCGCATCGATTGAAACACCGATCCGCCGCCGGCGTGAGCCTCGCGGCGGACAAGAACCCGTGCGGCGCAGGCGCCTCGCCCGCAGGCGGGCCCGGGAGTAACGAAAAGAGCAAGTCTTGACATCACGGTTTCGGGAGAGGATATGACAAGAAATATCAACGACGAACAGGCATCAGCGCGCATTGACGCGGAGCGCATTGAGCGGCTGAAGCAGAAGTACGGCGCCGCGGCAATCGAGAATGGCATGCGGTTGCGGCCGTATGACTTCCTCGAGGAGGTCGAGTGGCGCGACAGAATCGACCAGCATTACACCCGCGCCTGGCTCGACTTCACCTATGGCGGGCTGTTCACACGGAAGGCTCTGGACGAGCGGACCCGCCTGCTGGTCTCCATCGCCCAGTTCCTCTGTCTCGGCGAGATGGAGGAGTTCGGGCGCCAGATTCCGAGCGCGCTTGCAGCCGGCGCCACGCCCCGGGAAGTCCTCGAGGTCATCCTCCAGGCGACGGTCTACGTAGGCTACATCAAGGCCGGCCGGGGCGCGCGCCTCTGTATCAAGGTTCTCGAGGGGTTGGGCCGTCTCAACGAGGTCACCGGCGCCCAGCTCCCACTGGACGGGCGCGCCCCGGAGCGTTCGCTCGACCGGGAGCGGCGGAGCTGGCCCGCCGCGAAGTCGGCCGAGGAGACGGCGTTGCGCGAGCAACTCCTCGAGAAATACGGCTGGCACGGCGTCAGCACCCGCATCCGCACCCAGTCCCATCAAGGATACGAGAGCATCAAGAGTTGGAACCGCATCGATCCGGATTACCTCAAGCTGTGGTTTGACTTTATCTACGGCGAACTGTACCCCCGCGGCATCATTGACGATCGCACCCGTCTGCTGGTGATGGTTGGCATATGCCTCGCGGTGAATGAGCCGGTACAGCTCGAGAACCACATGCGCGGCGCCCTCCTGCTCGGCGCCACCCCGCGCGAGGTGCTGGAGGTGATCGTCCACTCGACAGCCTACGTCGGCATGCCCACCACCGTCCTCACCGTCCGCATGCTGGAGCGCATCGCGAAGGAAGAAAACCGCCTCGCCGAACTCACGCAATAGCCGGTCGCCCGGCGTTCGGAGGGATGAGGGATGAGGGCGGAATAGCGGCTACGCGCGAGCCGGGAATTTCACTGATTTCACGACGCTGACGAATATTGATAAGAGCTCGTTGGTTTCGACGGCCAGGGGTTTTATCCGATCAGCATTGGCTATTTCTGCATCTTGCAGCAATTCCAGCCAGTAACCTGTCTCATCGAGTTTCTGGAGACCACCCTCGAGCTTGCTCACAAAGTCCGCACTCGACTTCGCTCGGCAGGCCTCACGGTAGTGTTTGCCTACAGACGTGGCGGAGCGCAAGACCTGCTTTCCCAACACTTGGGCAATCGTCGAGTTAGGCAAAGCAAAATAAAAATGTACGACCGCCAGCGCAAAACGCTAGTTCTCAGCTTCATGTCCCGGCGCTTTTGCTCGATCATATCCTGTAAACGCCAGCCTATCGAAAGCGTTGACCTCCTCCCTCCAGCCTCATCCCTCATCCCTCCGCCCTCATCCCTCCGCAATTAGCGCTTCCTTCTGCCGCCCGCTCATCCGCCACGGCGAAAAACGACCTGACGAAGTCGCGGCAGTCCGCGACCACGGCTGAGTGAAGGTCGAAGATGTTCATGGCATCGCTGCCGGCCAAGGCAAAAGCCCACTCGCTTGAGCCCCGCGCCACAATTCCCGATCGTAGGTGGCTACGGTAACCGCTTCGCCAAGCGTTTCGCGCCAGAAGAGGGCCGTCGCAAGGTGTACAGCGTCATAGCCGCGCAACCCATGCTCCCACGCGAGCGTGCCGGCCCGGGCCGCGAGTGGCTCCCCGAACTGAATCCTGATCAGGTGCTGCCAATCGGCGTTGAAGGCGTTGAGCGCCGTCAAGGCCGCCTCACGGGTGACGAGCCCCACTCGCGCCGCCTTTGCGAGCGCTGCAGCGACCTCGGCGCGACTCACGACCGCCGTCCCGATCGCCTGCGCTTCACCGATGAGCGTCGCCACCTCTGCCGACCCCACCTCAGCAACGTAGCGCTTCACGAGGGCACTGGCATCGAGGTAGACGATCACTCGCGGTCTTCCACCAGAAGCGCCGCGACGCTGCCGCGCCCACGCACCTTCGCGACCGGCGCCCGCCGGCGAAGCTTCCGCCCGCTCCACTGGGCCTGCCCGGTCTCGCGCATGGCCGCGAGGCGCTGATCCAGATCCTGCCCGATCGGCACGATGCGCCCGATCGGCACGCCCCGGTCGGTGATGACCACCGACTCGCCCTTCCGCGTCAGCCGCAAGTAGTGGCTCAACCGGCTTTTCAATTCGCGAATGCTCACAAGAGATTGGCCCATTTCCGTCCCCTTGCTCTCGTTCCCAATGTAGTCACATTATAACAGTTTGTAGCTACGTCCATGCGCCCTCTTCGACCAAGAACGCCCAGAAGAAGCGCGACCCCGAAATGCACCAGACGCGTAAAGGCAACACGCCGAGCGAAAGTATAAGGATCGATACCCCTCGGGATTGAGGATCAGCCCTGTCTGATACTCCGAGGGGTCCCTGCGTCAACGCTGCAATTTCGCTGAAATCCAGGTCGAAAGTCGGAACCGCTCGCTTTTCCGACACTGCCTTCAGGAAGATCTCGCCGTTAGGCAGCCGATGCAGTCCTTCGTCTCGAAGGTGCACCGTATATGGTGTCTTTGACTACGAAGCCACTCGACGACCCGCACATCCATGCACATGTCCACCAGAAAACGCATGGAATTCAGCCACTGTGCACTTCTTCCTCGCTCAGCCACGCCGCATATTCCATGGCCTGTCGAATGTCCTCGGGTTCAAGATCCGGATAGCCCTTCAGAATCTCATCAATTGCGGCGCCGTGTGCGACTTGGCGAACGATGACCGATACCGTGATCCGCATCCCGCGAATACAGGCACGCCCGCCCATGATCTGGGGATCGAAGGTAATCCGATCAAACGTCATCAACTCCGCCTTTCCGGAAAATCTGGAAACATCATCATGACGCACCGCAGCGCGATGGGCGAAACGGCATCCCACCTGTTCATTCTACGGCGCAATACCTGCCGCGTCCCAACCTGAACCGGCGCAATCCGGGACATCTGCCCGCGTCTCCTGCGGTCGATCCTTCCGCCGCCCTTGTCCCCCGGCACTTCGGTAACTGCGGACATCCCCAAAACGAACTCCCCGCGTTGCTGCCCTTGCGTGCAGTTCTGAGGACCATCGGCGAGCCGCATTGCGGACACGAAGGCGCCTCAAGCGCCGAGGTTGTCACCGCGGCAGGTGACGCCCTCGCACCGCTTCGGCGGCATATTGCAGGGCCTCATGGATATCAGCGGATTGCAGGTCAGGGTAGGCCCTGAGAATTTCCCCTTCTGCCATCCCGTCGGCGACCATTCCGACGATGGTGGCCACCGGGATACGCAGCCCGCGGATGCACGGTACCCCATCCATTTGCTCTACCGGCCACTCGCGGATGTATGGACGGTATACGATAATGCCGGCAACCTATCGTTACCCGACGCCCGTGGCAATAGGCGAGCTGAGCGCATGATGCAAAGTCAAGAACTGACCCCGAAGGACCAGAACTGACCCCGAAGGACCCGAAGCAACGAAACAGCCAGTCGACGAATAGTGATGAAATGCGTGGATGATTTTCGCCTGCAGTTCGGCAAACGGAAACTGGTGCCGATCGTGGTGGGTGGGATGGGAGTGGACATCTCGACGGCGGAGCTTGCACTCGAGGCGGCGCGGCTTGGGGGCATCGGCCACATCTCCGACGCCATGGTCAAGACGGTCTCGGACCGGCGTTTCCGGACAGGTTTCGTCAAAGGCAAGCTTAAGCGCTACAAACTCAACGTCGCCAGCTCCGACAAATCCGCGGTGCTGTTCGACCTGGGCCGGCTCGCCGAGGCGACGCACAACCACGTGGGCCGGACCATGCAGGCCAAGCGCGACACCGGCCTGATCTTCGTGAATTGCATGGAAAAACTCACGATGAACGCGCCCCGCGAAACACTGCGCGTACGCCTGAGCGCTGCACTCGATGCCGGGATCGATGGCATCACGCTGAGCGCCGGACTGCATCTCGGCTCGTTCGCGCTGATCGCGGAGCATCCACGTTTTCGCGATGCCAAGCTCGGCATCATCGTCTCGTCGCTGCGCGCGCTGCAGCTTTTCCTGCGCAAGAATGCCAGGCTCGGGCGGCTGCCCGATTACATCATTGTGGAGGGACCGCTTGCCGGCGGGCACCTTGGCTTCGGCATCGACGACTGGGCGAAACATGACCTGCGCACGATCGTGACCGGGATCCAGCAATACCTGCAAGCCGAGAAACTGGAGATCCCCCTTATTCCGGCGGGCGGCATTTTCACCGGCAGCGACGCCGTCGCCTACCTCGAAAGCGGCGCCGCCGCGGTGCAGGTGGCGACGCGCTTTACCGCGACACGCGAATGCGGCCTGCCAGACAAGGTGAGGCAGGAGTATTTCAAGGCCAGCGAGGAGGACATCGAGGTCAACATGATTTCGCCGACCGGCTACCCGATGCGCATGTTGAAGGGCAGCCCGGCGATCGGCGCGGGCAATCGGCCCAACTGCGAAGCCTACGGTTATCTGCTCGACGGGTCGGGCAATTGCGCCTACATCACGGCCTACAACCGCGAAGTCGCGGCGCATCCGCAGGCGAAGAAGATCTCGGTGATGGACAAGACCTGCCTGTGCACCGCCATGCGCAACTTCGACTGCTGGACCTGCGGGCACAACACTTACCGGCTCAAGGAGACCACGCGGCGTCTGGCGGATGGCACCTATCAGCTCCTCAGCGCAGAGCATGTCTTCCGCGACTACCGGTTCAGCGTTGATCAGAAAATCGCGTTGCCGCCTGATCCATCTCTGGCGAATGACCTGGCCACCCGGTAGCGTAGGGTGGGTTAGCCGCGCCGGCGGCGTAACCCACCGACCCGCGCGCGCAGCGGCGGGTTGCACCTCCTCGCCGCTAACCCGCCCTACGATTTCTCTGAAGCCTGTAGTGTCGGCTCGTCTTCCTGCCCAGCCCAGCCTGCGCCGCGGCGAACGGAAGATCACCCTTGGCAAGGTTCACTTGACGATAACAGCCTGGCTTTCGCGCGGAAATATCGGCCCTGTGGTGCGGCTGTAGCGGGCCACCCGCCAGCCGAGTATCAGCGCTTCGGCGAGAAATGCGCCGCCAACGGCTGCGACCCCTACCGCGGCGCCGTTGAGGTGCGGTGCAATGAGCGTGACGCTGCCCACGGCGGTCACCACCAGAAGCCGTATCACGGCACTGCCCGCGATCGCCCGCGTCTTGCGCATGGCGGAAAGCAATCCACGGAACAGCGAAGCGTAGCCCCAGACGATCACGACCAGCAGCAGCATCTGGACGCCCGGTGTCGCGTAATGGCTCAGGTGGCCAGGCAGCCCCATGATGCCGCTCAGGATCACATCACGCATGGGTGTATAGAACAGCGCCCCTACCAGCAAAACATACACGAGCGTAAGCCGGTGCGCGAACCGAAGCATCACGCGCAGGTCGTGACGGCTGCGCACCAGCGCTTGCGCCGTCTGCACCAGGTTGCGCAGGGGCGAGGCGACCAGGGAATTGAGCGCATTGACCACGCCAAAGGCCGCCAGCGCCAGGTCCGGATTGGCCAGACGGCCGAGAAAGAAATTGATCACGAACGTGACCCCGTGCTCCGTGATCTGGGTGATCATCAGCGGCCAGGAAAAGCCCCACATCTGGCGGTAGGAGGCCTTCTCTCCGCCTCGTGCGGGCAGCTCGGCATAGAAATCCCGACTGACCCAATACATGTAGATCGCCTCCACGGTCATGCACCCGACCAGCGATGCGGCGCCGGCCACGGCCCCTTCCATCCAGAACGGCAGCACCATCAGCATCAGCGCCTGGGAGACCAGCCGTATGATCGTCGAGTAGGAGATCAGCAGCGTGCGCCGGCGCATCATGCACAAGGCGGTGGCGAGATTGCGCGCCTGGTTCGGGAAAATCCACAGGGCCATGATCGCCGCGGCCGACTTGGCGAGCCGGGTCACCTCCGCGCTCGCCCCCATCAACTCGCCGAACAGCCAATCGCCGAGCGGAGTCAACGCAAACGCTTCGATCAGGAAAAACGGCGCCAGGGACACGGCGAAGTAGAAGCGCGCCACGCGCCAGAACGAGCGCTTGTCGGTGATGTAGGACAGGCCCGCCTGCGTTCCGACGCTGACGATTGCACTGAAGGTGGTATTGAATGCGAACGCGACGCTGAACGCGGCCAACGTGGTGATGGGGTCGCCGAGCCGCGCGAGAAAGGCATGAACGAGAGAGTGCGAAAGCTGATGCAGCTCGGTCGAAAGGAT
>MERG01000122.1:8264-8690 GCA_001771985.1 Betaproteobacteria bacterium RIFCSPLOWO2_12_FULL_62_13
GCGCGAGAAAGGCATGAACGAGAGAGTGCGAAAGCTGATGCAGCTCGGTCGAAAGGATGAGCGGCACGAAGAACACGACCGCGGCGCGAACCGTCAGGGGAGTATGCGCGTACATGGATCCGGGCACCTAACATTCCCTCCCAAAACCCTCCCGCCAAGACCGAAGCCGGGTTGCGGACTGGAAGAAGCAGTCTTCCGCAGCGAACGACGCAAACGCTCCACTTCTCCATAGCTGTGGGTCATGCCGGCCGGGTCCCGCGGCACTTCGGAAACGTCGAGCAGCCCCAGAACGAACTTCCCGCATACGTTCCCATATATGCCCTCTGGTATAATTCGCACATGAAACAAAAACCGCTCATCGAGACCAACCCTTATCTCCGCGAGCCGGAGAAATTCCGCAAGGCGTTGATCACCAATGTCTCCACT
>MERG01000123.1:0-3355 GCA_001771985.1 Betaproteobacteria bacterium RIFCSPLOWO2_12_FULL_62_13
AACTGTAGGGTGGGCACCGCCCACGAACGCGGGTTCATCGAATTTAGTAAGCAATGCTCCCTTTACGGCTGCCCGTCCGAGTGCATCAACGCGAAGGACAAGCGAACAAGAAATAAGATAGGCTGCGGACAACCCACGCACGGCCAAGTCTTGCATTAGCGTACGTTAATGCAATATCTGACCCCTCACGTGTTCTCCCTCAGCAGGTAATAGGCGGTGGCATCCGGCTTGTGACCCCGCTGGGTGTCGATCCAGACGATCCGGTCGGGCTTCACGTAGCCCGGCAGATCTACCTTGATGTCCGAGAACAGGTTCGACACCAGCCGAGAGCGTAATTTCTCGAGCAGCCGATCGTGTTCTGAATCGGCGAGTATCTGCTCAAGTGCTCCGCGCACGCGAGGCTGCGGCGCATGGAACGAAGAAAGCGCGCCCGGGCCGCTATCCAGCCCCAGCAGGCCGCGCGACAGCGCCGAAAGGGTCAGAGGGCGCGCCGGCGCCGGCGTGTCAGCCCGGTTCGCCAGTAGCGCGTTGATCAATCCCAGGGTCTTCGGATCACGCATATTCGGCCTTCGGTTGCTCCACTCACGCGCTTAGTTTACAATGCATACGAGATTTGTCAACTGTAAACCGGCAAGGAGGAGCCAACAATGATCGCGGACCGCCTTAGATTGGCCCGGCGAAAGGCCGGGTTTTCGCTGCGGGACCTGTCGGCTGCCATGGACGGCAAGGTCACCGCGCAGGCCATCGGCAAATACGAGCGCGGGGAGAGCACGCCCAGTTCGGGGGTGTTGCTCGCCCTTTCAAAGGCGCTGGGGGTATCTCTCAGCTATCTACTCGACACCCGGGAGATCAAGCTGTCCGGCGTCGAATTCCGCACCAAGGCAAACACGAGCGCCCGGGAGCGTGCCCAGGTCGAAACCGAAGTCCTTGAACGGATAGATCGCTATTTGCAGATCGAACTTGTGCTTGAACTCGACAGCGCGCACTGGCAATGTCCGGTCGCCAGACCGCGGAAGCTCCGCGATGCCGGCGATGCCGAAAAACTTGCCGCGGACGTGAGGGACAAATGGAATCTCGGCCTCGATCCCATTCCGAACATGACCGAGCTTCTGGAAGAAAAGGGCCTGAAGGTTCTCACCGTGCCGCTACCGGAGCGTGTTTCCGGGATCACCTGTATGGTAAGGCGGCCGGACGCACAGGCGGAATTGCCGGTCATCGTCGTGAATGATCAATTTCCGCTTGAGCGCCGGCGGCTGACCCTTGCCCATGAACTGGCCCATCGCCTGATCGACAGCGAGACGCTATCCGACAAGGACGAGGAGAAGGCCGCCAATTTATTCGCGGGGGCATTCCTCGTGCCCCGGGATCATCTTCTGCGCGAAGTCGGCAAACCCCGCAACGCCCTTGGCTACCGGGAGCTGATCGATCTCAAGCGCCTTTATCGCGTGAGCGGGGCGGCGCTGCTCATGCGGCTTCGTCAGCTCGACGTCATCAGCGAATCCACGCTGGTCTACGCCTTTCAGTCGATTGCGCGCGGCTGGCGCACCCAGGAGCCATATGAACTCGAACCGCCTGAGGAGCGCGGGCGGCAGGAACGCGCATTGCGTTTCGAACGGTTGTGCTATCGCGCTTTGGCCGAAGGGCTTATTTCGCTAAGCAAGGCAGCGGAGCTTCTGCGGCTGCCCGTCCCGGAGGTAGAGGCCGGGTTGAAAGGGCCGCAGAGCGCCGATGCGGAGCGGCGTTAGCAATGGCAGTTGACGCCGAGGTGGAGGAGGACTGACCGATGCCGCGTAAACCAAGGAAACCGAAAGCACCCCAAGGCACCCTGAACTTCGCCGCGCTCGTGGGGGCGGTCCAGCAGGTGCATGAGCACAGCGCGGCTGCGGCGAGCCGGGCGGTGAACTTGAGCCTGACGCTGCGGAACTGGGCGATCGGGTGCTACATCCGCGATTATGAGCAGAACGGCGCCGATCGGGCGAAGTATGGGGCGAGACTGTTGGAAGAGCTGTCCGCTGCGCTCGCGACCAGGGGTACCGCGGATATGGCGCCCCGTTCGTTGCGGCTTTACAGACAATTTTTCCTGACCTACAAGCACATCTGGCAGACGCCGTCTGCCAAATTTGTATCCGCTCTGCTGCCCGCGTCAATTTGGCAGACACTGTCTGCCAAATCCAAGGAGACACTACCGTTGCAGATTCGAGGAACGGCGTCTTCGGAAGTGGATGCGTCGCTCGAAAAGCTTTTCACCAGACTCTCATTCAGTCATTTCGCTGAACTCATCGCCATCGAAGACCCTCTGAAGCGTGCCTTCTATGAGATCGAGTGCATCCGTGGCAACTGGTCGGTACGCACGCTCAAGCGCCAGATAGCCAGCCTCTACTTCGAGCGGTCGGGGCTTTCGATTGACAAGGAGAAACTGGCCGCGCTGACGCACTCCGGTGCGGAGCAAGCCGAGCCGAAGCTCGCGATCCGAGACCCCTACATATTCGAGTTCCTGGGACTCAAACCCCAGGAGGCGGTGAACGAATCGGACCTTGAGGATGCCCTGCTCGACAACCTTCAGGAGTTCCTGCTGGAACTCGGCCACGGTTTTTGTTTCGAAGCGCGGCAGAAGAGCATCGTCATCGGCAAGACGCGCGGCTTTGTCGACCTGGTCTTCTACCACCGCGTCCTCAAGTGCCATCTGCTCATTGATCTCAAGGTGGACGAGTTCCGCCACGAACACTTGGGCCAGCTCAACACTTACGTCACCTGGTATCGCAAGCACATGATGGCCGAGGGCGACAACCCGCCGATCGGCCTCCTGCTATGCACGCAGAAAGACCACGCGCTGGTGGAATATGCTCTGGCCGCCATCGACAGCCGCCTGTTCGTCTCCAAGTACCAGCTCGAACTGCCCAGCAAGGAAGATCTCCAGCGGTTCCTCGAGGAAAAGCGCCGGGAGATGGGCGATCATGGTTGAAAAGAGAAATCAGCCTCCCGTTGCGCAGCACATCGACCGCGGTGCAAGCAATTACCCGGCGATCCTCCTTTCCCGCCTTGGCGAAAACGCGCCCAACAAAATGACCGCGCTCGGGAATGCAGAGTTGCTTGGCACGCACAGGACCGCGCTGTTTTGCTCCGCCCGCACGCCGGGCGATGCCATTCTGCGCGCGCATGACGCCGCCAGGCAACTGCGTGAGGAAGGCGTCACCGTCATCAGCGGATTTCACTCGCCGCTCGAAAAGGAATGCCTGCGCATTCTGCTGCGCGGCAAGCAACCGATCATCATCTGCCCCGCCCGCGCGCTCGAGACGATGCGGATTCCTGCCGAATGCCGCGCGCCCTACGAAGCGGGGCGGGTACTTTTTCTCTC
>MERG01000123.1:3411-10838 GCA_001771985.1 Betaproteobacteria bacterium RIFCSPLOWO2_12_FULL_62_13
GGGAGACGGAACGGATAGCCGAGTTGCTCTTGCGATGGGGGGTCCCTCATGCTGCGAACTGATGCAAGCTCAGAGCACGATGTTCCGCTCACGGTGGGAGCCGTGGCCCGCTCTGACCACAAGCGTTGCGCAGTAATGCGTCAATATTGTTCAAACAGCCGCTGAATTTCATCCGGGTCGGCGGTTCGGGTCAGCGCCAGGGATAGGAGCAATGCCGCTTTTTGCGGAGAGAGGTTGTCTGCGGCGACCATACCGGGTTCCTGCCAACCATCATCTCGAATGACGCGCCCCTCTCCTACCCGGGAGCTCCGTGCCACCACCGCCCGCCCTTCGGCTGCAATGTCTGCCAGCTCCCTGGTCAAATTTCCGGGCGAGCCCGCGCCTACGCTCGCGACGACGAATCCTTTCGCCCCGAGCTGAACGGCCGCTTCCGCCAAACCAGGCTGCGCGCCCGAATAGATATAGAGGATATCCACCCGCGGCAGACGCTGTCCGCTTTCCACTTCGAACTCGCTGTCGATGGTGTGGCGGCGGGTCGGGGCGCGGTAGAACACGACCCTGTCCGCGTCGGCATATCCCAGCAGTCCCACGTCGCGACTGCGAAATGTGTGAACATGGTAGGTGTTCGTCTTGGTCACATCCCGGGCAGCGTTGATTTCGCCGTTGGTAACGACCAGCGCACCTTTGCCGTGCGTTTCGGGCTGAATCGCCACTCTGAAAGCATCCAGAAGATTGACCGGCCCGTCCGTGCTCAGAGCTGTAAACGGACGCTGCGCCCCCGTCACCACGATCGGCTTGCTGCTGTGCACCGTCAACGTCAGGAAATAGGCGGTCTCTTCAAGCGTATTCGTACCCTGAACGAAGACCACGCCGCCCACTTCAGGGAGCCGCAACAGTTCATTGACCCGCACCGCCAGCTTGAGCACATCGTCCAGGGTCGCGACTTCGTAGGGGTTCCCCTCATCGACTTCCACGCGGGCGAGCGCCGCGATTTCCGGCAGAGCAGCCAACAACTCCTGACCGGTCATCCGGGAACGGCCGCTGCGCCGGTAGCGCACGAAATCAAGCCGGCCTTTGCCCTGGCTCGGCAATGTGCCCGGGCCTATTAACAGGCGAATGCGGGGCAACTCGCGCTGGACCATGGATATCTCCTTACGCGTTAAGGGGGAAGACCGGATGGGATGGACCCAACAATCCGGGAACAGGGATATTCGTGTATCGTTCCATTGTGCGCTTCAATACTTCGGAACTCCACCTCGTGCTGGCGCCCACGCAAGGTCTACAATTAGGGAGAAGATACCGATCGGTGGGCGGGAAAAAAGAGGGGAGCCATGACCAAGCGAGACCGAACAAGGGCCGCCGGGCCTGTGCGGCGAATCAGATCGACGCGCGACTACGAGGCTGCGGCAGCCGCTGTCAGGAAAATGTCCAATCAAACCGAGCGGGATTCCGCTGCCGAGTTGCGTTTGCAATCTCTGCTCCGGGAATTGGATGAGTTCGACGCTCCGGAAGACGACACGAGCACGGACTTTCCCGGGGACGACATCTATTCAGGACCTCGCCGGCGGTGGACGGACGACACTCCGGACGATGACTGATAGCTTTTAAACTTAGTAATGGAGGTGAGAACATGAACGTTCCCGACACGACAAGGCGAACTGTTCTGGTGTACGAACCCGTCGCGGAAGCAGGCAAGAACCAGGACGCGCTTGCGCCACGACTTCCCACCCTGGACGGAAAGGTGATTGCTCTCCTCGACAATACCAAGGACCTCGTGGACGTGCTGCTGGGCGAGGTGAAGATTCTTCTGCACAAGGACTTTCCCGGGGCCGAGTTTCGGCACTTCCGCAAGGAATCCGTCAGCGGAGCAGCACCCGAGCTGCTGGAACAGGTGGCGACCTGCGATGCAGTCGTCACCGCGGTGGGTGATTGAGGGTCATGCTCGTCGTGGAGTGTCCGCGACAGTATGGCTCTCGAGCGCAGGGGAATTCCCACCGCAACATTCGTGACGCACGTATTCCACGACTACGCGCGTGGCCTGTGCCGGATGCAGGCGATGGAGGCGCTTCCGATCGTCGTGATCCCTCATCCCGTCGCGGCGCGTCCGGTCGATGAACTGCGCGAGAAGGTTCGGAAAGTGCACGCGGAGCTGCGGGCAGCTTTGACGCGGACACAGTAACGAGTGTCCGCTCGAATCGCGGCGAAGACCAGCACCACCCCCGATTCCATTAAGGATTACATATGCACAGCGCCGGTCCGCCGGGATCCCGTCAGATCGAGGTGGAGGATTCTGTCGAGAAGATCTTCGAGTTCTTCGACCTGTATTACGAGAAGGGCTGGACTGACGGGCTGCCCGTTTACCCGCCCACGGAGCGCGCGGTCAAAGCCGCGCTTCGCTTTACCGACCGCAAGCCCGACGATGTGGTGGCCGTATTGCCTCCCCGGAATGGAGCCGCGACGGTAGAGAGAATCGCCATCAATGCGGTGATGGCCGGCTGCAGGCCCGAATATCTGCCGGTCCTCATCGCCGCCGTCGAGGCCATCGCACAGCCGGAGTACAACCTCTACGGCCGGCAGACCACCACCCACCCCGGCGCTCACCTGCTGATCATCAACGGCCCGATCCGCAAGGAGCTGGACGTCAACTGCAGGCACAACGTGTTCGGCCAGGGGTGGCGGGCCAACGCGACGATGGGGCGCGCGCTGCGCCTGATCCTGATCAACGTAGGCGGAAACCAGCCCGGCGTCACCGACATGGCCACTCATGGACATCCGGGAAAGTACTCATACTGCATGGGGGAAGACGAAGAGGGCAGCCCGTGGAGCCCGTTTCATGTCGATCGCGGCCTGTCCCCGGACACCAGCACCGTCACGTTACTGTGCGCAGAAGCGCCCCACAATATCAATGACCAGGTGAGCAAGACGCCGGAAATGTACCTGGGGTCGGCCGCATCGACGATGGCCACGCTGGGCGGAAACGGCCTCTACCGCAGCGGGCTGCGCGGCGAGCAGGCACTGTTGATGACCTCCGAGAGCGCACACTGGTTGGCGGAGTTCGGCTGGTCCAAGCACGACGTGAAGACGTTCCTGTTCGAAAACGCGCGAAAACCCGTTCGCGAACTGCGCAACCGCGGCGCCTGGGGAAAGTCTCCGTTGCCCGAATTCATCAACCCGGATGATGACGACGCCATGGTCCCGATCGTGGGCCGGCCCGAAAATATCCTCGTGTTGGTCGCCGGCGGACATCAACGCCACATGAATGCGCTCCTGACCGCGGGCTACAGCCTGAGCATCACGCGCGCCATAACGCTCAAGGACGGCACACCGATCCGCGCAACGACGGACTTTCTCGGATGAAACGCGGCGGGCGCCCTGGCTGATCCAGCTTCGCGCCGGAAAGCTTCACGGTTTTCGTCTTCTGTTCCATATCGGTTTTATCAACGGGAGATCCCTATCATGACGACAGCAACTGAACTTGCCGGCAAGGTGGCGCTGGTCACCGGCGCTTCGCGCAACATCGGGCGCGCCATCGCCCTCGCGCTCGCGACCGGCGGGGCCGCGGTGGCGGTCAACGCACGCACGTCGCGTGAGGACGCCGAGAAAGTCGCGCACGAAGTCCGCGCAGCCGGTGGCCAGGCGGAAGTCTTCATGGCCGACATCGCTCAGGCGAGCGCGGTCAACGCGATGGTCGAAGGCGTGATCCGCCGCTTCGGCCGCATCGACATCCTCGTGCTCAACGCCTCGGTGCGCAGCGAGAAGCCCTTCACCGAGATGAGCTACGATGAATGGCGGATTCCTCTCGCGATCACCCTCGACGGCGCGTTCCACTGCACCAAGGCGTGTCTGCCGGCCATGATCGAGGCCGGCGGCGGCAGCATCGTCACGCTCGGCGGACAGATGGCGCTTTCAGGCGCGAAGCGCCGGGTGCACGGGTCGGTCGCGAAGCACGGCCTGGTCGGCATGACGCGGGCGCTGGCGCGCGAGTTCGGCGACCGCGGCATCCGCGTGAACTGCGTGGCACCGGGGACGATGAACACGCCGCGCGCGGCCGGCCGTTCCGCGCGGCCGGATGCAGCAAGCATGGTCCCTCTCGGACGCCCGGGTGACCCGGAGGAGATCGCCTCCACGGTGCGCTTTCTGTGCGGGCCCGGCGCAAGTTTCATCAACGGGCAGACCATCCACGTGAACGGCGGCCAGATGATGTTCTGATCACGTGCTTGAGCGCGTTTCCCTCATGAACACCGGCAAGTCGGTGGTCGGCGCACGGGCCGGCACCTGGAAGAACAGGTCGGCGACGAAGCCGCGGTGGTACGACGTGTGGTTCACCACGTGCAGCAGGATCTCCCCGCGCGTCATCACGCCGCGGTTCCCGCCGATGAGCGTGAAACTTACTTCCTCGTCGAGCGCGGCATCCGACAGCGCGTCGCTCCAAGCGACATACCATTGGTCGATCGCCTGCTGTGCCCGCCACAGCTCCGGCAGCGGCGGATGGTCCGGCGTATTGCGCGCTGTAAAGCCGTGCTCGCGCCCCTGAAGATGCGCCTGCCAGATGAGATCGATGACGTAGTTGTGGTTGAGCGTGTGGACCATGTTCCGGAAGAGACTCTGCCGCTCCTTCGTGGCCTCGCCTGCCGGCAGCGCACCGACGGCGTCGAAGATGAGCTTGTTGGCCCACGCGTTGTAGCGGGTGAGCATGCGGGCGGTGCGGGTGGTTATCATACTATGCCTCGTTTAGATGCTGGATTCTTGAAACCGCAGACGAACGATAACGTCAAAAGCAAAACTTGAACTAATAGACAGGATTAACAGGATTTACAAGATTTCTTCTGTTGCTCGAATCCTGTTAATCATGTAAATCCTGCCGATTCGCTTTTGATTTTCATCGGCGTTTATCGGCGTTCAGCCGCAAGCAGGCGCTCCCAGTCCCTCGAAAGCTGGATTTTCTTCCCGACAGGATAACCAAGAAAGGCGTTGTGCGCGAAGACGTACGCATTGTTGCGCAGAGGGTCTCCGCTTACCGCGATCATGAAATCCTCCGGCTCCCAGACGATCGGCACGAGGCGGTTCGGGTCGTCGGACTCGTGGAACATTTTTGGAATACGCGCCATCCGCACGTCTTCCTCCAGGTCCCAGACGCCACGGATATTCCAGTCGCGCAACTGGCGCTCGAATTCCCACGCCGGCCGCCGCGCGTGCTCGAAGAGGTAGCGCTTCACGTCGGACTTTGACCAGCCGGCCTTCGCGATCGTCTCCGCCACGATCGGACTGATGACGACCAGCGGCCGAAGCGTGCCGTTGCCGTGGCTTGTCGTGAATGTAATCTGCCAATTGTTGAACCTCTGCACCGAATCGGCGAGATACGGCAGCATCTGCTCGGGCGTGCTGCCTGAAACCGAGGAGAGCGAACCGCCGCCGGTATAGCGCGCGATCGTCACCGTGTTGTCGCCGGCGGCAAACCCCATCTCCACGCTGGTGGGCTCCCAGCCGATTTTCTGCAGCACGTCCTCGTTCTCGGCGAGCACCACGCGCCAGGTGTTGCCATACGTCGCTTTGTCGTTCTTGTGCGGCAGGAAGCCCGCGACATTTCTGAGGTAGAGCCGCCAGAAGCGGCCGATCGACGTGTTCGGCAAGAATCCGTCGCGCAGCGCCCCCTGCGTGTAATTGAACCCGAGCTGCTTGACGATCGGGCCGTTCAGAATGATGAGCGTGTCGCCACCCGGGGTGTTGCCGCTGTGCTCCACGCCATACTCCGGATCGCACATCCCCTCGATCAGCGCCACCAGAATGGGCATGTACTCGGGACGGCAGCCGGCCATCACGCCGTTAACAGCGATGCTCCAAATGGTCGCCGCACGGTTGTCGGGCAGGACTATGCCCAAAACCTCTTCAGCGTCGCGCTCGGTAAAACTCAGGAACGATTCGACTTCTTCGCGCGTCGGCGGGACGATCGGCAACCCGTCGGAAAATTCGTTCTCGTAGAAGAAGCGGTTCACCGCCTTGAAGCCGCCTTTGAAGATGATGTCGCGCGCGCCGGGCTCCGAGCTCACACCCTTTACCGCGGGTGTGACGGTCAGATTCTCGATGACCCGCGCGGTCGTCACTTCGAGAATGTTGCGCCGGAGCTCTTCTTTGCTTTGCGTGCCGACGTGACCCGGTACCAGCGCCACCGCAATGTTCGGGAAGCCCAGCCCGACCGAGGTCGCCGCGGCCTGGCGCATGAAGCCTTCGCACACCAGCGACGCGGTCGGATAGCCCGCCGCTTCGCACACCGCACTCGCCCGCAACACGGCGGGCGTGCAGCTTCCTCAACAGGCCATCCCGGAGATGACCGCGTCGACCCCGAGCTCCTTGAAGCGCTGCGGCAGCGCCGCGAGCGCCGCTCTTTCCTCGCCGCCGTGCGTGCTGCCGAATTCGCGCCAGCTCACGAACCGCACGCCGGGAAAGCGCGCCTTCAGGCCCTCTTCCAGGAGCGCGAACACCTCGTCACCCTTGAAGAGATAATCCCAGAGCTGCGCCACCGTCTTGCCTTCGAGCGATGCCAGTCGCGGCGCGAGCGGTTTCGTCCGCATCTGACGCGGCGCACGCGGCCAGAAGACTTCGTAATAACCGTCACTATTAGTATTCGACATCGATAGTTCTCCACTTCGTAAATCCGTAAAATCGTGAGGTCGTGAGATCGCGAGTTCGTTCCCATTTTGCATGTGATCGCCGTATCGCGCTTTCCGAACAGGTTTTATGTCATTCCTTTAGAAGTCCCAGCTCGCGCAGCGGCTCATAGACGCCGTTTTCAAGTTTGCCCTTGTCGAGGGGCGTCTCGGACGAAGCTGTGACAGTTACCGAGACCTCACCAGTGAGGTCTGCGAGATTCGCCAGTGCAGGCCACGCTGCGTAGAGATCGTTGCGCCCGGCACGGAAGGTAAGGGCAAGGTCCTTCAAGAAATTTAGCGTCTGCTCGCGGAGATCGGTCTTCTCCACCCTCACGCCGCCGGCGTTGATGAGGTACTCCAGCACTTCATCAAGCAGAATGAGATTAGCCTTGTCACCGAAAAGTTTGAGCAATTCGTCTCCGCCGGGCGCTACGCGGGCCTGGTCGTTCTCCGTGAGCAGTTCATATCCCTTCTTGCCTCCCAGCCTGAGCCCGATCCATCCCCAGAGCGTCTGCACCTTGACTCCGTCCGCCTCTTTACCTTTTTGCGCATTGAAAAATTGACCATCCACTACCACAACCCGAACATCGCCGGGGCGTGTCGCCCAGCTCCGCAGCGCATCGACAGCGCGTGCGACCACCGCCTCAAGACTTGTCCGCACTGTGGCACGGCCGTGGACCAGCCGATCCGAGCAAGTCTTGAGCGGGATTAGCAGTCAATTACCGAGTAATCTATTCGAACCGCCGGAGCGAGGCAAGCGCTTTGCCGCACAAGACTTGC
>MERG01000124.1 GCA_001771985.1 Betaproteobacteria bacterium RIFCSPLOWO2_12_FULL_62_13
CGCGGACGAAGTCAAGGCGACCGCCTTCTTCCAGGCTATCAAGAAGAACGATGTTCGCAAATACCTGCCTTCGACGCGCACCGACAAACTCGCGTCCTGGGAAGCGGGCAAGAGCGTGGAAGAGATCGCGAAGATCAAGGCAGCCGGAGGCTTCCTCGATCTGATACAGTGGCGCGCGCACCGCTCCAATCCGGTCGGCATGGCGGATGACGGCTATGTGCTCGAGTATCGCCTGTTTGACGCCGGCAAGAAGCCGTTCGATTCGAACTTCGATGCGAAGACCGGTCAGCCCAAGTTCATGTATGACGCGAAGAAGGTCGGCAAGAAAGCATTCGCGGCGGACGACATCCGAAAGGCTTCCACCTTTTTGGTGCACGAGCAGAACGCGGTGCCGTTCGATCCGAAGGCGGGATGGAAGGAAGGCGACCTTCTGCCCCAGTACATCGTGACCCGCACGGGGACCGCCGGATCCGCTGCGGACAACAAGCAGGCCAAGGGCGTCTGGAAGGACGGCACGTGGACGGTCGTATGGGCTCGCCCGCTGAATCTCACCAATCCCGACGACAAGGCGCTAAAGGAAGGCAAAGTCTACAACTTCGCCTTCGCGGTTCATGACGACAACATCACCACCCGCGGCCACCAGATCTCCTTCCCGATCAAGGTCGGCTTCGGCGCCAAGGCGGCTATCGAGGCCACCAAGCTCAAATGAAGAATTGTAGAAGGGAGATGGTATGAAGGCGATACTGCTGGTGCTGGCTGCCGCTGGAGTGCTGGCGGCGGGGGTGGGTTATGCCCAGTCGGGGGCGGACGTCGCGAAGAGCAAGTGTGCTGCGTGCCACGACGTGGACAAGAAGAAGGTGGGTCCGTCATTCAAGGATATTGCCGCCAAGTATAAAGGCAAGAAGGAAGCCGAAGGCAAGTTGGTCGGCGCGATGAAGGAAGGCAAGGGCCATCCGAAGGTTGCCGCTTCCGACGCCGAGCTCAAGGCGGCGGTCCAGCACATGCTGTCCGCAAAATAAGTTCATTCATACCACCAAAAAAAGCTGGCTGCGGCCAGCTTTTTTTATGGGTCACGCCTTCAGAAGATCAGGTTCGGAAGATAGGTGGCGATGCCGGGGAAGAGCGCGACCAGGACGACGGCGAGCAGCAGCACCGCCCAATAAGGCGTCGAGGCTGCGAAGATGTTCCAGATGGAAATATCCTTGTCGTCGATCGCCGACTTGACCGTGTAGACCAGGATTCCAAAAGGCGGGGTCAGCAGGCCGGCCTCGATGGCGAGGACGCCGATCACGGCGAACGCGATCGAATCGAAGCCGACCGAGACGGCGATGGGCTCGAAGATGATGACCGTAAGCAGCATGATGGAGATGGAATCGATCATCATGCCGAGCAGGAACCAGATCCCGATCATGATCAGCAGGATCATGACGGGCGTGAGGCCGGTTTGCAGGAACGCGTCCCGGATCGCGTTGGTCACGCCCGTCATCGCCAGGGTGCGCGCGTAAAGCGACGCCGTGACCAGCAGGATCAGAATCGGCGCCGAGGTCCGTCCTACCGACAGGATGCACTGAATGATCTCGCGAAAGCGCATGCCTTTGAGGATGCCGAGGACGAGGGCGATGAAGGCGCCCGCCCCGGCGCCCTCGGTCGGCGTGAAGAAGCCGAACCAGATGCCGCCCAGCACCGTCACGATGACGAGCACGATGCCGAGCGTGCTGGTCCACAGCGAGAATCGGTCCACCGCCTCGGGAGCGTCCCCTGGCGACGGCACGGCCTGCGCAGGGTTATCGGCGACCGCCGGCGCCCCGGACGCGGAGGTCCGGCCGGCGCCGACGACCTCGGGACGCAGGATCGCCACGCCGAGAATGTAGAGACAGAACATGCCGGCTACCATGAGGCCGGGGATGACGCCGGCGAGAAACAGCGCGCCGATGGATTTCTCCGTCAGGATGCCCCACACGATCATCAGCACGCTGGGCGGGATCAGCATTCCGAGACAGGAAGAGCCGGCGATGGTGCCGAGGGCGAAGCTGCGGCGATAGCCGTGCCGCTTCATCTCCGGATAGGAGATGCGCGAGAACGCCGCGGCGGACGCGATGCTCACCCCCGTCACCAGCGAGAACAGCGCGTTGCCGAGCACGGTTGCGAGCGCGAGACGCCCCGGGATGGCCCTCAGTCCCCGGTTGATGCCCTTGTAGACGTCCGTCACCGCCCCCGACCGGGCGATGAACTCGCCCATCAGCATGAACAACGGAATCACCGCGAACACGTAATCGCGGAGCGCCTCGTAGCCCGTGCTCGCCAGCATGCGCTCGACGATGGCGAAATTGCCGGTGACGAGATAGACGCCGAGCGCGCTCGCCATGCCGAGGGCGACGGCGATATGCACGCCCATCAGCACCATGACGATGAGGCTGACGAGCAGCACGAGCGCGACATCGACTTCGAACACGGTTCCGGTCCTCCGACGGTTTTCAGCTCTTCGGCAGCGTCTCGTCCGCGTCCGCGAGCGTTTATTCGCCTTCGCCGAATCCGAAGACGTCGATCAGGGCGGCGACAACGTAGTTAACGACGGCGAGCGCGCTGCCCACGAGGATCATGAAACGGGTGGGCCACACCGGCACGCGCAGAGCGCCCTCTCCCCAGAACTCGGACGTGGTCCACGCATAGACGGCCGGGCCGATGGTCCCCTGCAGGATCATGAAGAAGAACACGGCGCCCAAGGCATAACCGGCGGCCAGTACAATCCGCCGCATCATGACCGGCATGACGAGCAACAGTGTGTCGGCGCGCAGCATCGAATGGCTGCGGATGGCGTAGCCCAGTTGCAGGTAGACGATCATGACGATCGAGCTGATGACGATTTCCCGCACGCCGGGGATGGCATGTCCGTACAGATTGTTGCCGATGATGTCGGCCACGATCAGCACCGACAAGCCCATGGCCCAGACGGCGGCGAGAATCATCAGGAATTTCGACAACTGGTCGCTGAACCGGATGATGTAGCGAATCAAGGGTATCTGCTCCCGAAGACGAAGGCGGCGGGTCTCGGAGGGCTGCGCCTGCCGGTCAGCTTGCCGAAGGCGCCGACCGGCGGCGGTGCGGCTCGGGCCGCAAGCCGGCGCGACTGGCCGACACCGCCAGGATCAATCGCGCCGGCCGCAACCGCGTCAGGACACGCTTCCGGCCGCTACTTGATCTCGTAGCGGTAGGGCCACTTGTGGCCGTGCTTCTCCGCCGCTTCCAGCGTCAGCTTGAGAATCTGGGACGCCGGCAGACCCTTGGCGTCGAGCTCCTTGGCGATCGAGGGCGGCCAGTCCTTGAGCGCCCGCGCCCAGTCCGCGCGCACCGAGGGAGAGATCTCGTTCACCTTGATCAGGCCGCGCAGCGTCTCGATGTCCTTCTGGTAGCGCGCACGGTTCACCTTGCCCACCTGCTCCTCGAAATCCTTCGCGGTCTCGAGCATGATGGCCTGCACTTCCTTGGGCAGGCGCTTCCAGGTGTTCAGGTTGATCGTGAGGCCGTGCCAGACGATCGTGCCGAAGCCGATCCGCGTGTAATAGGGCCCCACCTCGTGGAGCTTGAGATTGACCCAGGCGCTGGGGAACATGATCCAGCCGTCGTACCCCCGCGTCTGCATGCTCGTGTAGGCCTCCGGCAGCGAGCTCTGGACCGGCGTCACGCCGGCGTACTTCAGCCAGTTGAGGTTGAGGCCCGCTCCGGCGATCCTGCGGCCCTTCAGGTCGGAGAGCGACTTCCATTCGAAGTTGGTGCCGAGGTTGTAGCTCGAGTCCGTGATCCGGGCGAGGAGCTTCTGGTTGAACCTCTCCTCGAAGGCTTTCGTCAGATAAGGAACCTTCGCATAGACGTCCTGCGCAACTCTCAGGCTGTCGATCGGATCAACCGGCCCGAAGGGCAGCATGACCTGGAAGGCGTGCATCGGCAGATTGGCCGGCTCGAAGCAGAAGCAGAAGCCGCCGCCGCCGATGTCCACGATGCCGTCGCGCACCCCGCCAAGGGTCTCATAGACCTTGACGATGGCCCCGCCATAACCCTCGACCCACTCGATCTTGTGCTTGGTCTTGGCCTCGACACGCTTCTTCAGTTCCGGTTCGAAGTAGTCCTTCATCTGGCCCGCGTAAACGACAGCCGGCGGGTGCCCGGTCGCGATGCGCAGCCTGAATGTCTCGGCTTGCGCGGGAACCGCGACAAAAGTGAAAGAAGGCGCGATGAACAGTATGGACAAAAACAGCTTGCAGATACGTTTCATGTAAATCCCCTCCGTCGTCAAATGCGATTCTGTGCGCTCGCCGCGAGAGTCGGGTTCTTATCAGTCGTGGGCTAACTGATAATCCATAAACGCGGAAGGGTTGTCAATAGAAATACGATTTGGCGGTTTCTTCAAACCACGCCTTCCATGACCTGCACATCAACCAGCGTGCCGGCGGCCACGTTGCCCTGGTCCGTCGGAAGAATGATGAAGCAGTTGGCTTCGGCCATCGAGCGCAGAATGCCCGAGCCCTGTTCGCCGGTCACGCGCACGCTCCAGGTTCCGTGCGAATCGCGTTCAAGCACGCCCCGCTGAAATTCCGTACGTCCTGGTGCTTTTTTGAGGGTGGAGACGCACGGAACCTTAAATGTTGGAAGGGGTGGAACCGGATTGCGGCCCGACAGCAGGAGAAGCGCGTCGCGCACGAACTGGTAAAAAGTCACCATCACCGATACCGGATTGCCCGGCAGGCCGAAGAAGTGCGCATTGCCGATCTTGCCATAGGCGAGTGGGCGCCCGGGTTTCATCGCTATTTTCCAGAATACGACCTCGCCCAGCTTGTTGAGCAGATCCTTCACGAAATCGGCTTCGCCCACTGAAACGCCGCCGCTGGTGATGACCACGTCGGCGGTTGCGGCGGCCTCGGAAAAAGCCTCCTCGAGCAGTTCGGGGTCGTCGCGCACGACGCCCATATCGATGACCTCGAAGCCGAGCCGCGTGAGCATGCCGTAAATGGTATAACGGTTGCTGTCGTAGATCTGACCTTCTCTGGGCGCTGTGCCGATCGACACCAGTTCATCCCCGGTGGAGAAAAAGGCCACGCGCAACTTGCGATAAACGGCCACCTCCGCTATTCCCAGCGAGGCGATGAGCCCGATCTCGGCTGGCCGCAGCGCCACGCCGCGCTTCAGCGCCACCTGTCCCACGGCCAGGTCCTCGCCTGCGCGGCGCAGATGTTGTCCCTTGCGGTGTCCGCCGTCGATCACGACTTGATCGGCTTTGGCTTCGACATGCTCCTGCATGACGATGGTGTCGGCCCCCTCCGGCACAACCGCCCCGGTCATGATGCGCACGCATTCTCCGGGTTTGACTGCGCCCGCGAATGGCGCGCCGGCGAACGCCGTTCCGATGACTTTCAGGGTGACCTTGGCATCGGTCTTGAGATCGGCAAAGCGAACCGCGTAGCCGTCCATCGCCGAGTTGTCATGCGCCGGCACGCTGAGCGGGGAAATCACGTCTTCGGCCAGCACGCGCCCCAACGCCGCACGCACGTGCAGGCGCTCGACGGTGGCGATGGGAGCGAGAAAGCGACCGATGACCTCGCGCGCCTTGTCAACCGCCATCGAGTTCGGATCGTAGTCATCGGCGCAGGAGAGTTGGCGCGGGGGTTTGGACTGATCATTCATTGTGGAACCTCGCATGAGTCTTGCATGAGCCGAAATTCTACAGGATCTAGGAGTTTGTCGGCCGTACCCGACAAACTCCTAATGCAAAACCGGCGCCAGGAAAACTGCAAAGAGGAAGACGGATATGCGAATTGATCGTTGCCTTTGTTCACATTCGACTGCTTCGGGTGGTCTTCTTGCGAATTGCCGGCCGGTTTTGCCCTTAGCAGCCTGTGCGGAGTGTGTCCATACAGGCTGCTCTTGGTTGGACCCCGGCCGTGACATAGAATTCACACCTTGAGCCGGGCCATTCGATAACAAGACAGAAGACACTTCCACGTGGGCGAGATCCTTCGCGCGCTGGGCGAGGCGGCGCGCCTGATCGCACAGCTTGATCCAAACCTGGTGTCTATCGTGGCATTGAGCCTCGAGGTCAGCCTGGCGGCAGTGGTCATTGCGACGATCGTGGGTTTGCCGGTCGGGGCGGTGATCGGCGTCGCTCGTTTCCCGGGCCGCCAAACCATGATCGCCGTGCTCAATGGCCTCATGGGCTTGCCTCCCGTCGTGGTCGGTTTGCTGGTCTATCTGCTGTTATCGCGCGCCGGGCCGCTCGGCTCGTTCGGGCTGCTGTTCACCCCGGCCGCGATGATCATCGCCCAATCGGTGCTGGTGACGCCGATCATAGCGGCGCTGTCGCGGCAGGTGATCGAAGACGCGTGGCGCGAGTACGAGGAGCAACTGCGTTCGCTCGGGGCGAGTCCGGCCGTTTCGGCCGTGACTCTCATCTGGGATACGCGTTTTTCCATGGTGACCATCGTGCTCGCGGGTTTCGGGCGCGCGGCCGCGGAAGTCGGGGCGGTGATCATCGTTGGAGGCAATATCGACGGCGTGACGCGCGTGATGACCACGGCCATAGCGCTTGAAACCAGCAAAGGCGACCTGCCGCTGGCACTCGGCCTTGGCATCATTCTGGTAAGCCTGGTGCTGGCTGTGAACATGGCGGCATACTGGGTCAAGGAAACGGCGCAGCGCCGCTACGGCTAGCAGCCTGTCGGGCAGGGTGCCGTGACAGGCTGCTAAATGCAAAACCGCCCGAGAATTTTCGATGAAGATGAATCGAGTGACCCGTTGTCGGTTGTTGTCGCAGAGAGGAGGGAGTCGAGCACGTGTTTTTGCCACGTTCCTTCCGCCGTTTTGTTGCGGGCGGTTTTGCGTTAGGAGTTTGCCGGCGCGGGGTCCGGCAAACTCCTGGTGCGAAGGATGAGCTGTGCTGCCGCTCGAACTCAAGGATGTGTGCTACCGGGTCAACGGCAAGACCATCATCGATCGCATCTCCTGCGCCATCACAGCCGGTCCACGCACCGTCATCCTCGGTCCCAATGGCGCGGGAAAGAGCGTGCTGATGCGGCTGTGCCACGGGTTGCTCACGCCCACTGCGGGTGCCATCGTGTGGCGGGGAACGAACGGGACCAGGCGACCGCGCCAGCAGGCAATGGTGTTTCAACGGCCGGTGATGTTGCGCCGCTCGGCGCTTGCCAACGTGGTCTATGGCCTCAAGCTTGCTGAGGTCTCACGCACCGAGCGCGAACTTCGCGCGCGCGACGTGCTGGAAGCGGTCGGGCTCGCCGACAGAGCGGGCCGACCGGCACGGGTTCTCTCGGGCGGCGAGCAGCAGCGCCTCGCGCTTGCGCGTGCGTGGGTGCTGGGCCCAGAGGTGCTGTTCCTCGACGAACCCACGGCCAATCTCGACCCGGGAGCGGTACGCGAAATCGAGAGCATCATCGGGGCGATTCACGCGAGCGGCACCAAGATCATCATGACCACGCACAGCCTCGGCCAGGCGCGGCGGCTGGGAGACGAGATACTGTTTCTGTACGAAGGACGCTTGGTCGAGCGTTCGCCTGTGGACCGCTTCTTTGCGCAGCCGGCGTCGCCCGAGGCGGCGGCTTTCATCCGGAGCGAGTTGCCGTGACCAGTATATTTTCTCCCCTTTTCAGAGGGCGGACAATTATTTTCCCTCCCCCTTTTTGGGGGAAGGTTGGGGTGGGGGCAGAAGGTTGGCGCCAACTCGTTGGTCAATTTGTCAGGGCCTGCAAGACACTGGTGTCTTGGGTGATTTGCGTCATGGCTGCGATTTCTGGAATGGCGTTTTCAGCACACGCTGCCGAACGTTTCATCACGGTGGCGTCCACCACCTCGACCGAGCAATCGGGACTGTTCAAGCACATCCTGCCCGTCTTCGAGAAGAAAACGGGAATTCAGGTGCGGGTGGTCGCACTCGGCACGGGGCAGGCGCTCGACATGGGGCGTCGCGGCGATGCCGATGTCGTGTTCGTGCACGACAAGGCGGCCGAGGAGAAATTTGTCGCCGGCGGCTTCGGTGTAAGAAGGCTCGACGTCATGTACAACGACTTCGTGCTGATCGGTCCGAAGTCCGATCCGGCCAAAGCGGCGGGCGGCAGGGACATCGTCGCCGCGTTCAAGAGGATCCGCGATGTGCAGGCGCCGTTCGTTTCGCGTGGCGACAGGAGCGGCACCCATGCGGCGGAGCTGCGCCTGTGGCAAATGGCTGGAATCGATATTGCTCCGACAAAGCGCGCGTGGTATCGCGAGACGGGTTCAGGCATGGGACCGGCGCTGAACACGGCCTCGGCGATGAACGCATACATCCTGTCCGATCGCGGCAC
>MERG01000125.1:0-648 GCA_001771985.1 Betaproteobacteria bacterium RIFCSPLOWO2_12_FULL_62_13
TGGTGCAACGCCTGTCCGTTCATAGAGCCGCATTGGCCTGGCTAACAATGCGTCGCAGCGGACGCGCATGAAGCCGCGCGCCGCTGAACGCAGACGTTAGAGCTTCGATTCACAGATGAGCCAATCATCCACCGCGAATGACATTACTGAGGCCTTTCTCAATGTTCTTCGCGAACTTGGTGCTACCGTTCTGACCATGACCGAGGTTGCGGCCAGGTTTGATGAACAGCCGATGCATGATTTCCTGCTTTCGCTGGGTCGAGCTGGTCGAAAGGTGTTTTTTGTCCCAACAGTCGGACTGCTGAACGTGCATGTCCGCGCGAGTTCTGTAGGCTTTTGGGGGGTCGAAAAATCGGTGAAAAACGAGTTCGAAAAGGTAGCTCGTTTTCTTGAGGTGCCTGGTCACTTTGTTTTCCTCGTCGGCCGCAATGATCAACATGTCGCGAACGGTTACGTTGCGTCAAGTCTTGATGCTTCGCCCTTTGTCCGCCCGGTTCGGGCACAGGCTACGAGTTATAAGATCAATGAGCGACAAGATCTCGATACTTCGAAAAAGCGTCTCGGTATTCGCAAAGTTGCAGAAGCCCTACTGCACAAGAACTGGCCGGCGAAGCCCTAACCGTGCGGTCGAAAATGACGCTCCGCGAG
>MERG01000125.1:686-7397 GCA_001771985.1 Betaproteobacteria bacterium RIFCSPLOWO2_12_FULL_62_13
GCCCCAATTGTGGGGTTTCAGCGCGGCCGTCATGGTGGCAAATTGCCGCACGGCTACTTCTTGTCCTGGTGCTGGGGTCTGGACTTTATGTTTCAATTATTTTGCGTACCTGGTGGCCGGTATTGGCGGGGCTGCTTCTTTCCCTAGCGGGCACCTTTCCTTTGCGATATATCCCCTTGGTTCGAATGGAACCATGGGAGATCACTGTTCATCGAATCATTCACAATCTGATTCTCATGTTTCTGTTGGGACTCGTACTATTGGCTGGATATGCCATTTTTTCGCACGGCTGAGCTCTAACTTCGCGATGGACGACGACACTCGGCAAGCGCTGCTTCGCGCGCTTGCACGCGCGCGTCATCGCGGACGTTGACCTCGCAGAAAACGCCGGCTTGCGGCGCACATAGCGCATTTGCTATACTGCGCGCGTGAACTGGAAGATCACCTTCTACAGCGAGCGGCTCGAAGCGGAAATTCATGCGTTCCCGGCCGGATTGCTCGCCCGATTCTTGCGCTACGCGGAACGGATGGAAATTTATGGCCCCGACCTGGGTATGCCGCATACGCGAGCGATGGGCAAGGGGCTGTTCGAGCTTCGCCTCAAAGCTGAAGAGGGCATCGCCCGCGTCCTGTACTGCACAATGGTCGGGCATCAGGTCGTGATGCTCCATCAATTCATCAAGAAAACGGAGAAGACTCCCCGAAAGGAGCTAAACATCGCACTGAAGCGAATGAAGGAAGTCAAAGATGACTAGCTCGTTCAAGAAGTTTAGGACCCGGGCGCTCGCGCGCCCGGCGGTGAAGAAAGCTTATGATGCCCTCGCCGAAGAATTCGCATTCCTCGACGAAGTGCTAAAGGCGCGGGCTGCCTCAGGTCTCACGCAGGCGCAGGTTGCCGAGAGAGTGGGCACGACACAGTCGGCGATCGCACGGCTTGAGTCGGGGACAGCCAAGCATTCGCCGTCGATCGCTACGCTACAACGGTACGCGCGGGCGCTTGGCTATAGAGTGGAAGTTCGCTTCGTGAAAGAGCGAGGTCTAACATCCAAATCGAGCTGACAGTCGCAAGCGCGCTTCGCTTGCTCGCGATGCCCTCCTCGCTACGCTCGTCGGCTGCAGCTCATTTGGGGCGTTGATATGGCCAGCAATTCTTGGGAGCCAAGCATGACACACAAGGAATTTCGCGGCGTCTTTCCTTACCTGGTTTCACCAATCGACGAGCGTGGTCGGGTCAGGGACGCGGTACTGACACGCCTCGTGAACGACCTGATCGGTGCAGGTGTCCATGGCTTGACGCCGCTCGGATCGACCGGGGAGTTTGCCTACCTGAATCGAGAGCAACGCCATCGCATCGTGGAGGTCGTGGTGCAGGCGACGCGCCGCAGGGTGCCGGTCGTGGCCGGTGTCGCGGCGACCACGATTGCCGACGCGGTCGAACAGGTCAAGGCATACGAGGCGCTCGGCGTCGACGGCATTCTCGGGATTCTCGAAGCCTATTTTCCCCTTACCGAGGATGGGGTGGTCGCCTATTTCACGGCGGCGGCAAACGCAACGGCTTTGCCGGTCGTGCTGTATACGAATCCGCAGTTTCAGCGCAGCGATCTCACGCTGCCGGCCATCGAACGCCTCGCCAAGGTGGACAACATACGCTATCTCAAGGACGCGTCCTCGGATACCGGCCGGCTGCTCAGCATCATCAACGCCGTCGGGGACCGCATACGCGTGTTCAGCGCCTCGGCCCACATCCCGGCCTGCGTCATGCTGATCGGAGGCGTGGGTTGGATGGCGGGTCCGGCGTGCGTGGTGCCTCGGCAGAGCGTGCAGTTGTATGATCTGTGTCGGGCCGGCAAATGGGAGGAAGCGATGCGATTGCAGCGCAGCCTCTGGCGCATAAATCGGGTCTTCGCCAAATACAACCTGGCGGCATGCATCAAGGGTGGCCTGGAGCTTCAGGGCTACGAAGTGGGTGCGCCCCTGTCGCCTCAGACGCCGTTATCCGAGGCAGGTCGCGGCGAGATCAAACGCATTCTTTGCGACTTGGGGGCATTGGAGACCGCCAGCGTAGCGGGCTAGATGTCGATGCCTAAATGCTGCTTCCACGCGGACGCGCACGAGCAAGGTCGCGCGTGCGGGTAAAGCACACGTTATGCCCTGAGATGCAGAATGCAGTATATTCGTAACCAAGCAAGGAGAACACCATGACAACTGTCGAGACAATTGAGCGTGCCATTGAGCAGCTTCCCCCCGAAGAACTCGCGAAGTTTCGACGTTGGTTCTTGGAGTTCGATGCTGCTGCCTGGGATGCCCAGATTGAGGCAGATGCTGCTGCCGGAAAATTCGACGCGTTAGCTGAAGAGGCTCTAGCTGAATATCGTAGCGGTAAGGCGCGCGAGATTTGAGGCACTTCACGTCGAGTCGATTCTGGCACTGTTTCGATGCTCTGCCAGCCGACATTCAGGATCTCGCCCGACGCAACTACGGTCTTCTCAAGCAGAATCCGGCGCACCCCTCTCTACGATTCAAATCCGTGTATGGCGGACGCTTCCGCAGCGTCCGGGTCGGTATTCATTACCGTGCCCTTGGCGTGCCAGTCCCAGACGGAGTTCAGTGGTTCTGGATCGGGCTGCATGCCGAGTATGACAAGTTCTTTGGCTAACTATTCGCTCAACCGGACGCCGAAAAGGTCAGCGCTCTTACTTTGCAATAGTGGCGGCGCCGGTTAGCGTGAACGTTAGCCGTCATGATGCGATCTCTCGCCTCAGACCGGAGTGCAAGGATTGGCTGCGAGTTTGAGAGGGCCAGAGTAGCTTTTTCGTGCATATAAATCTGATGCGAGGATCGCGGCTTATTCTTCCCCTGGCGGTACCGCTCATGCTCGCGAGCGCCATCACCTCCGGACAGCAGTACCCGGTCAAGCCGATCCGCGTCCTGTCGGTAAGTATGGACGCGGTGATGCGGGTCGTAGGACAGAAGTTCACCGGCGCGTGAGGACAGCAGATCATCGTCGATCAGCGGACGGGAGCGGGAGGGATGATCGCCGCGGAAATCGCGGCACGCGCGCCGGCTGACGGCTACACGTTGTTGATGGCGACATCGACCCACACCATGACCCCGAACTTCTACAAACTTTCCTACGACATGGTGCGGGACTTCGCGCCGGTGACGCAAATGGTGCCGGCGTCTTTCGTGCTTGCGGTCCATCCCTCGCTGCCGGTGAGGTCGGTGAAGGAACTCGTTGCACTCGCGAAGCAGCGGCCCGGTGCGCTGAATTACGGTTCCGGGGGAAATGGGTCCCCCGGAAACCTCATCGGTGAAATGTTCCGGCTTCAGGCCGGTATCAACATCGTGCACGTGCCATACAAGGCGCTCGCGCAGGCGGTCACGGAACTCGTGAGCGGACAGTTGCAGTTGATGTTCGTCGTTTCGACAGCGGCTGTTCCTCAGCTACAGGCTGGCAGAATTCGCGGATTGGCGGTCGCCTCGCTCAAGCGCTCGGCGGTGATGCCCGAGATTCCGACCATGGACGAACTGGGGTTGCCCAGGTTCGAGGCAAGCCGCTGGTATGGCATCCTTGCCCCTGCCGGAACGACGCCAGCGGTTATAGCGAAACTGCACAACGAGATCGCGAAGACGCTCAAATTCCCGGACGTTGCCCAACGCCTCACCAACCTCGGGCTTGATCCTGTCGGCAGTTCGCCCCAGGAATTCGGCGAGTTCGTTAGGGCGGAGCTGGCGAAATGGGCGCACCTCGTCCAGACTGCCGGCATTCGCGTGGAGTGATACCCGTGCGAACGGTGGAGGAAAGGAAGAGACATCCGTGGCAGTCACGCGTTTCGCGCTGCGCGAGCCTGCCGGGTCATGCTCGTCACGCTTGTGAGGCAGACGAGCGCAACGATCGCCGGCAGTCCCATCGATCCGAAGGCAATGCCGTAGCTGTTCGTGAGCGCATAGACATTGGCGAACGCAATCGGGCCGAGGAACTTGCCGATGTTGATGTATATCAGCATGCCGCAGATCGCACTGCTCACCCGGCCGTGCGGTGCGAGGCGGCTGACGTCCGCAATCAGGAGCCCTGCCCACGCGCCGGTGGCCATGCCCAGCAGCCCAAACAACAAGTAGAGCGACAGGGCGGACCAGGACGCGTTCATCCAGATCGCCGCGATGCTCGTGGCGAGCATCATCCACGCGATCCACGTGATTACGCGCGTGCTGCTGCGCACGCGGTCGGCAAGCCAGCCCGCGATTACCCGTCCCCCACCGTTGCTAAGTTGCACGATGGTCAGCACGGTTCCCGCGAGAACGAGGCTCATGCCGAGTTCCTGCACGCATGTGACGACCGTGTACGAGACAACGACGAACTGACCCCAGCACAGGGCGCCGCCAACGATCGACAGCATGCGCAGGCGCCGGTCGCGCCAGATCATGAAAAAATCGGCGAGCGGATTGCGTGAAACGGCTGCTGTCCCGTGGTCGCGGTCATCATCCCAGCGGGCCCGTCCACCCTGCATGATGGCGATGACCATCAGCAGCAGGCTCGCGGCTAATACCAGCGCCCAACGCCACCCCAGGGTGATGGCGATCAGAGGAGAAATGAGCGCCGCAAGAATGCCGCCGATGGGGATCGCCGTCTGGTGAACGGAGAAGACGAAATTACGCCGCGCGGCGGGCGCAAAGCGCATCAGCAGCGAGGAGGAGGACGGTCCCAGCAGCCCGTAGCCGTTACCGAGCGCGTACGATCCGGCTATCAGAGAAATCGGCGAGGGCACCAGCATCAGCAGCATCCCGCCGGCGACCAGACCGTGACCGATCTGGTTGGTGCGGCCTGCGCCGAGTTTGCGGCTGAGGTTACCGAGGAACATCGCGGAGGTAATCAGGCCTGCGCTGACAATGCTGATCTGATAACCGATCAGGGACGGGTCGATCCCGTAGTCGGCCGCGACCACGGGGGCGACGGCGGGAATCACGAGGAGCGCCATCGAGGCCGCGGTGTGGCCGGCGGTAAGGGCAAAAACGAGGAACGCGAACTGAAAACTATCCCGCCTGTCCCGGCTGGTTCCGGCGGTTGGGGTTGGCGCGGAATCTGTAGCCGCGCCGGCGCGATCATTCGCCATGACCCGGACTGTAGCCCAAGTGCCGCCGGGCGTAAAACCACCCGCCGCCCCATCTTGCGTATTCCTTCCGGATCAGCGCGGCGAATTGCCCGTGCGCTGAGTGGGAGGCGTTTGGCTGGCGCTGCGGCTGTACGTGAACCGGCCGCCGGGCAACACGTCCTGGTTGCGCGGCGGCCGGGTGTTAACCGCGAGGCCGAATGATTTGTCGATACGTGAGTGGCGCCGCTGCCGTGATAACAACCGTTGTCAACCAACGGTAAGTCATGCAAGAGGCGTCCGACTCAGTTGCTGGATTCCGAAACAGCGCCGCCCTCAGCCAGACCAACGCTGTCCGGGGTTTCCTGGGGGGAGGACTCGGTCTGAAGCCCCAGCAGTTTCGCATGTTCCTCGGCCA
The DNA here is from genome assembly GCA_001771985.1 of Betaproteobacteria bacterium RIFCSPLOWO2_12_FULL_62_13. Taxonomy (GTDB): domain Bacteria; phylum Pseudomonadota; class Gammaproteobacteria; order Burkholderiales; family SG8-41; genus DSOT01. The sequence continues at coordinate 6,192 of MERG01000125.1, forward strand.
CCGGGGGCGGGGTGACCTCACTACGCTCCGTCCCGTTGCTGGCCGCCAATCTGGTGGCCTCCAGCCGGTCGAAGAATGCAACCTGGACCGGCAACATCGTTACCTCTTCACCCGTAGATGGAAACACGTCGCCGCTCGCCCCCGCCAATTGGGTAGCTGCTTTCTGGTCGAGATATGCGGCCAGAGCCGGCAATAACTCCACCTCCTCGCCCGTGGACGGAAATACATTGTCAGGCACCACCGCCGGGATACCGGTCGTTATTCGGCGAACATATTCCCCGATGGTGGCGAGCGCACCGCTGCCCGCTTCCGCCGGGTCGGAAGCGGCTGCCGGTTCGACCGGTTCAGTCTGAGCCGGCAGCGGTTCCGTGTATTCCACTTCGGTCGAAGAAGGCGCGCTGACGCCAGCGACACCCACCTGTGCGCCAACCAACAACGCTGCGATCAAAACAGGAATGCGACGTTGCAACATGAGGTTCTCCGTAAATTAAGTTGATTAGTGATGTGCGTTTTATCCTCAACGCCAGCTTGCGTGCGGGCAACAGCCGCGAAATATCCCCGCTTGCATTGCCTGCCACGGCCCAAGCACCAGTGGCCTCAGCGATATCCGTGCCATTGCAAAAAACTGCATAAAACCAATGGGTAACGTAGCGCCGCAAGCGGGTGCTGCGGGCGAAAGCGTCGTCCGATGACGACACATATCCGGGGATCTCACGCAATCGACTGATTTTGCAAGAGTTTTCGTTTCTCAAATCAGCGACATCCGCCGTCAGTGGAAGGACAGGCCGGATAATCTTGACATCACCTCAAGTCGTCCAGCAGAGAGATCGACCTTTGGGGGAGGCCCGCGTGCTCTGACTCTAGCAGCCTGTCGGACTTAGCATAGGACAGGCTGCTAGAGGTCAAAACGAGAAGGGCGGGCTAGGGGCGAGGCCGCCCTTCGCAACATGCGCCGCCAACCGGCGGTTACCAACCGCTTCCGATGATTCCGCCGAGAACCGCACCGACCGCGGTCGCAGCGACTCTGCCGTCACCGTGGCCGATCTGGTTGCCGATCGCCGCGCCGATTACGGCGCCGCCAAGCGTGCCGAGGGCAGAACCTCGGTAGGGGGCGGCATAGACGGGCTCGCTATAGACCGGCGGCTCGCTGTAGTACGCGGGTTGTTCATAGACCATGGGGCGCTCGATGTACACAGGCCGTTCGAC
>MERG01000125.1:7445-7572 GCA_001771985.1 Betaproteobacteria bacterium RIFCSPLOWO2_12_FULL_62_13
CACCGCCGGCCGGTGGTGCCGTTCGACCACCACCACTTGCTCACGGTGATTGCGGTAGCGCTGCGCCGGCCCCCAGCGTGGGTCAGGTGAATCGGCAAATGCGGGTATTGCGGCGGCAAGCATGACA
>MERG01000126.1:0-3457 GCA_001771985.1 Betaproteobacteria bacterium RIFCSPLOWO2_12_FULL_62_13
TGATGACGCTATGGAGCTCGCCGTCGAGCTTGATCACCGTTCCTGCTTTGAGTTCCGTCGCCGCAATCATCGCGCCTCCTCCCGCCGCCGAGGCGGTAATCCGCGGAGCAACCACACCGTGCCGCCACTCGCGCTTCCACGCCGCGTTGCGATAATCCTTTCCGCTGTTCACGCCCGCGTCAAGTGGACTCGACTGTTCACCCTTTCTCGGTTCATAATTCGCGGGGAGGCCTCAGGATCTCACCCCTGTTGGCCTGGGTTGTTTTTTCGAGGAGGAGGATAAGATGAAAACCATACTGCTGTTGGTTGGCGCCGCCCTTGTTTCCGTTGTCACTTCAAGCGTGTGGGCGCAGAAGTATCCATTCAAGCCCATCCGGTTGATCGTGCCTTTTGCGCCCGGTGGCGGCACGGACATCTTGTCGCGGGTTATCGCGGTGCCGGTGTCCGAGTCGCTCGGGCAGCCGGTGGTGGTCGACAGCCGGCCAGGCGCCGGCGGCGCCGTTGGCGCCGAGATTACGGTGCGCGCCGAACCCGACGGCTACACGCTGATCATGGTCTCCAGCAGTTACGCCGCGACCGGCGCGTATCGCAAGCTGTCATACGACCCCGTAAAAGACATCCAGCCGATCATCCTGATCGGTACCACGGGGCTGGTCTTCGTGGTTCACCCCTCGGTCCCGGCAAAGAACGTCAAGGAGTTTATCGATCTCGCCAAGGCCAGCCCCGGCAAGCTCAACTACGGCTCGGTCGGCATCGGCAGCGTCACGCACCTTTCGCTCGAGCTCTTCAAGCTGAACGCCAAGGTGAATCTGGTCCACGTTCCCTACAAGGGCGGGGGCCCGGCGTTGGCCGCGGTTGTTGCCGGAGAGGTCGAGCTCACTTCAATCAGCATGGTGCCGACCTTCCCGCATTTAAGGGCGGGACGGCTGCGCGCGCTCGCAATCACCGGCGCCAAGCGCTCGCCGTTGCTGCCCGATGTGCCGAGCGTCAGTGAGACGGTGCCCGGATACCAGGTGGTTCATTGGTACGGTATGTGGGGTCCGAAGGGCATGCCGAAGAATATCGTCGCGCGGTGGAACAAGGAGGTGGCGAAAGTGCTGCTCGCGAAGGAGATGAAGAACCGCATGAAAGCGGAAGGACTGGAAGCCGGTGGCGGCCCTCCGGAGCAGTTACTGAATATCATCAGGCCCGACGTCGAAAAATGGAGGAGAGTGATCAAGGAGGCGAAGATCGAGCGCGAAGGCTGATCTTCGTGGCGCTGGCCGCGACCAATGCCCGGCCCCGCAGCGCGCGTTTTATCGGGTGCGGGAACGCAAGGACATCGTCATGCGGTGGAACAGGGAAGTCGCAAGAACGCTCCAGATGCGCGAGATCAGGAGCCGGTTGGCGGGACAAGGACTGGAGCTTGCGGGCGGCCCCCCGGAGGAGTTCTTGAACTTGATCAGGCGCGACGTGGAAATATGGAAGAGAGTGGTCAAGGAGGCGAAGATAAAGGTCACGGACTGATGAATGGTCCGGCAGACGAGTTCGAGTTTTTCCTCGAGAAGGAATGGTCGGACGGCCTTCCCGTCGTGACCCCGACCGAGGAGCGCATCCAGCGCATGCTGGCCGGCACGCGCCGCGACCCGGATGAGTTGATCGGCGCGATTCCTCCCGCGATGGGCGAGGCGACGGTGCGCTCGGTTGCCATCCATGCGGTGATGGCAGGCTGCAAGCCCGAGTACCTGCCCGTCCTGCTGGGGGGCCTCGGTCTCATTTTGCGCGAGGAGTTCAACCTGAACGGCGTGCAGGGCACGATGCACGGTGTCGCTCCGCTCATGATCGTCAACGGCCCGTACGCCGGACAGATCGGATTGCACGGCGGCAACGGTTGCTTCGGTCCGGGTTTTCGCGCCAACGCCTCGATCGGTCGCGCGATCCGGCTGATGCTTTTCAACCTCGGCGGGGCCATGCCGGGCTTGGGCTCGGCTACGATCTTTGCGACCCCCCTGCGCTACACTGCATGCATCACGGAAAACGCGGAGCACAGCCCGTGGGAAAGCCTCGCTCAATCCAGGGGCTACGCCTCCGAAGACAACGTCATCACCTGTGCCATGGTCGAGAGCCCCCGCTTGTGCTTTGATGACACGAACCAGGATCCACGGCGGCTGCTCACCGGGATTGCCGACTCCATGACGGCAATGGGCTCGTGGAACATGCATACCCGGTCCGACATGGTGGTGGCGATGAGTCCGGAACACGCGTCCCTCTGCGCCAACGCCGGCATGAGCCGGGACGATGTCCACCGCAAGCTGTGCGAAATAGCCGGACGCAAGGTGCGTGATCTCAAGGGCGGGGGCAACTGGCGGCGGGAGCGGGCGCTGGCGTTGCCGATCAAGGTCGACCCCGATGACGACGATTGCTTTGTCCCGGCAATCAAGGACCCGCGCGATCTCCATCTTATCGTGGCCGGAGGCTGGGGACCGTGCACCGCGATATGTCACGGCTGGGCTGGCCACAGCCGCGCCGTGCATGGCATCTACTGAGCATTGCAGAAATGGATGACAATGCTCAGCCCTCATCCCCCGGCCCTTCCATCCCATTCCGGCCCAAAGCGAGACGCTTCAGGCGTTCGCCGGCACGGACGCGCGCAGGCGCGTCCGAGAATTCCCGGCTCACCCCCCGCCCCTCTCTCCGGAGGGCGAGGGGAGATTTGTGGTGCAAATGCGTTGTCACCCCTTTTGCACGAGATTCAATTATGGCGGCGAGAACCTTCTCGGCGGTTGCGGGCAGCGAGGTGATGCGCACGCCGACCGCGTCGTGGATGGCGTTCAGGATCGCCGCCGCCGTGGGCACCGATGTCGGCTCGCCCACCCCTTTCGCGCCGAACGGCCCGGTCGGGTCATAGCTGTCGACGATGTCGACCTCGATCTGCGGCATGTCCAGGCTGGTCGGCATGATGTAATTGGTAAGGTTGGGGTTGATCTGTCGGCCGGCGTCATCGAACAGCATCTCTTCCTGAAGCGCGAAACCGATGCCCATGGCAATGCCGCCTTGAACCTGCCCTTCCACCAGCATCGGGTTGATTGCGGTGCCGCAGTCATGCGCCGCGGCGATGCGGATGACCTCGACTTCGCCGGTTTCGTCGTCCACCTCGACTTCGGCGATCTGGGTGGCGTAGACGTAGCTCGCGAACGGCTTGCCCTGGCCGGTTTCGGGGTCCAAAGCCACCGTCGGTGGATTGTAGGACGCACTGCCAATCGGCGGCTGGCCCATCACGACCTGAGCGTGGTGCGCCACCTGGCCGATCGGCAAGCTGCGCTGCGGGAAGCCCTTGACCTGGATTTTGCGATCCTTCGCCTCGAGTTGCTCGGGCCTCACCCCGAGCATGGGTCCGGCGATTTCAAACAGGATCGCTTTGGCCTTTTCGGCCGCGAGCCTGACTGCATTGCCTGTCACGTACGTGGTGCGGCTCGCG
>MERG01000126.1:3509-10457 GCA_001771985.1 Betaproteobacteria bacterium RIFCSPLOWO2_12_FULL_62_13
GGCGATCTGGCCGAGCACAGTCAACGATCCCTGGCCCGTTTCCACCGTGCCCGTAAGCAGGGTTGCGGTGCCGTCTTCGTTGACCTTCACCGTCGCCGCGCTCGCATTTGCCGTGACCGTGAAGCCGATCGGATACCACATGCAGGCGATGCCGCGTCCACGCCGTTTCATGACCGCCCCTCCTGCCAGCCAAAACGCTCAGCCGCTTTGAAAAGCGATTCCTTCACCACGACGCTGTGCAGAACCTGGCCGGTGGGACTCACCGAACCTTCTTCGAAAACGTTAAGGAGCCGAATCTCCAGCGGGTCGATGCCGAGCGCCGCGGCGATGTCATCCATGTGCGACTCGTAGGCAAAGCAAACCTGCGGCGCACCGAACCCCCGCATGGCGCCGGAGACCGTCTTGTTGGTGTAGACAACGAACGCCTCCACCTCCAGGTTGTCGATCTTGTAGGGCCCGGCCGCAAGAATGCACGCCTTGCCAAGCGTCGTCTCGCTCCATGAACAATAGGCGCCGCCGTCGAGGACCAGGCGCACCTTGCGCGCGAGGATTCTGCCGTCCCTCCCCACACCGGTCCTGTAGTCCATGATGAACGGATGGCGCACGGTCGATGAGGTGAACTCCTCGCCGCGCGTATAGACGCCCTTCACCGGCCGTCCCGCTTTCTTCGACAGCAGCGCGAGAATCGGTTCCTGGGTGATCTCGTTCTTGCCGCCGAAATTGCCGCCGACGATGGTGCCGATGACGCGCACGCGGTTGATCGGCAGCCTGAGCGTGCGTGCGAGGTCCGCGCGCCCGAGTGTGATCCGCCCCAGGCTTGACCAGATCGTGACGCGGCCGTTGGCATCCCACTGCGCCATCGCGGCGTGAGGCTCCAGCGGCACGTGCTCAACCATCTGGGTCCGGAAATGCCCCTCGAAGATATGGTCGGAGCCGGCGAAGCCCTTCTCGACATCGCCTTTCCTGATGACTTTGGTCGCGTAGATATTGCTCCCCGGGGGATGCACCCCTGGGCGAGTCGTCTTTCAGAGCTTGCAACGGATCGAACACCGCCGGCAGCGGCTCGTATTCGACCTTGATCCTGTCGAGAGCCTCGGCGGCGATCTGTTCCGTGACCGCCGCCACCGCGGCCACGCCGTCGCCCGCGTGGAACACTCGTTCATCGGCGAGCACCGGCTGGTCCTGCAGCGACGGTCCGAAGGAATTGACCGGAATCTCGCGCCCAATCAGCACCGCCATCACGCCGGGCAGGGCTTCGGCCGCGCTCGTGTCCACGCTCTTGATCCGCGCCGAGGCGATGCCGGCGCGCTTCACCCTCGCGTACACCATGCCGGGCAGCGCGAGATCGGCGATATATTTGGTCTGGCCAAGACCATGCAGGCGAGCGTCGGGCCGTGTCACCCGCTGGCCAACGGCCGGAGTCTGCTGGCGCGTCTGCGGGACCAGGGTTTCCAGCGGATAAGCCACCGGCGGCAGAATAGCGGGCAGCCGCAGATCTGCGGCCTCCGGCAGGATCTCCTGCGCCATCCGCGCCTGGGTCTCCGTCTGCGTCATCCCACTTTCTTCTGCCATCGCTTGATTCGCCGATCGCTGTTCACTGTTCACTGGTCACCGTTCACTAGACTAGATCTTCACGACGACCTTGATCGCATCCTCGATTCGCTCGCGGGCGAACCGGATCGCGGTCGGGACCTCATCGAGCGGGAAGGTGTGCGTGTGGATGAGCTTTGCCGCAAAACGCTTCTGCGCCATCAATGCCGCGGCCCGGCGGGTGGCGCTTCTCCCCTCGCCGCGAATGCCGTAGAGGTAAATGTTGTTCCGCACCAGGTGCGCGACATCCACCATGACCGGTTCCCGCGGGAAAGCAACTAGGCAGATGCGGCCGCCGCGGCTCGTCATGTGCACGGCCTGATCGAGTGCACCGGGCGCACCCGAGCATTCGAGCACGTAGTGTGCGCCCTTGCCGCGGGTCGCGCGCTTGACCGCCTCGACCGCGTCCTCCTCGTGCACGTTCACGGTTTGGTCCGCACCGAGTCTTCGACCGAGCTCAAGGCGGTTGCGGTCGCGATGCGCGCCTGCGAGGATCACGGGGCTTGCGCCGAGTGCCTTCGCCACACCCACGGCCATCAGCCCGATTGCTCCCGGCCCCGTCACCACCACCGACTGCCCGGCGATGAGTCCGCCGAGCACGTCCAGCCCATACATCGCAGTGCCGGCGGTGACGATAAGCGTCGCCTCCTCATCGCTCATATCCGCCGGCACGTGCACCATGGTGTTCACGTGGTTCACCGCATACTCGGCGAAGCCGCCGTCGGTGGTGAAACCGTTGGCGCGGTGGCCCTTGTCGTGGTCACCGTAGTTCATGCCATAGTTGAGACAGGCGGTGTACATGCCCTCGCGGCAACGCTCGCACCGCCCGCAGCCGGCATGGACCTCGACCGCGATGCGCTCACCGACCTCGAACTCGTCCACGCCGGCCCCGAGCTTGACCACCGTGCCCATGTACTCATGGCCGGGCGTGAAATTCCTGTTGAACGGCAGCCCGCCCTGTATCAGCGCCGGCTCGCCGTGGCTGATGACCTCCAGATCGGTCGCGCACACCGCGACCGCGTCGACACGCACCAGCACTTCAGCCGCGCCGGGCTGCGGTACGGGTTTTTCCGCGAGCTTCAGTTCGCCCGGGCCACCCAGCACCCACGCCTTCATCTTCTCTGGAATTCGCCAATCAAGCCGCGCTGCAGCCGGGTTCATTCCCCTGACTCCTGGGCCGGCCGCGACGCTGCGCTCTCACGAAGCACGCGCGCGGCTTCCTGAATCCCCTCAATCATCTTGGTGTAACCGGTGCACCGGCACAGGTTTCCCGAGAGTGCGTCCTTGATCTTCGGCACGGCGGGATTCGGATTCTCGTCGAGCAAAGCTTTCGCCGACAGAATGACCCCCGGCCCGCAGAACCCGCATTGCAGCGATGCGTGATCCTCGAACGCCATCTGGATAGGGTGCATCCGATGCCGGCTGGCAAGCCCTTCGATCGTCAGTACCGTGCAACCATCGGCCTGTGCGGCGAGCATCAGGCACGCATTGACCGGTTTACCGTCGACGATCACCGTGCACGCGCCGCAATCGCCAACGTCACACCCGTTCTTGGCGCCCGTCAGGCCGAAATGGTCCCGCAGCAGATCAAGCAACGTTGTTTCCGGCGGCGCCGCAGCGCTCCGGGTCTCGCCGTTGAGCTGGATCGTGACGTTCGTCACCCTGACCCTCCCTCGCGTTTCGCCTTGGCCCGCGCACAGGCGTTTTCCAGGGCCCGTCGGGTGAGCACGGCGATGAGTTCGCGCCGATAATCGGCCGAGGCGCGGAAATCGCTGATCGGTTTCGCCTCGCCGGCGGCGATGCGTCCGGCTTCGGCCATCGCATCGGGAGTTATCGCGCGCTCTTCTAGGTATGCTTCCGCGCGTGTCGCCCGGATCACGGTCGGCGCGACGGCGCCAAGCGCGATGCGCGGTTCGACAAAAACATGCTCGCCCCAGTCGACCCAGAGACTCGCCGCGACATTGACCAATGCCAGCGCCTGGCCCTTGCGCAGGCCGAACTTCAGAAATTCCGCCGGCTTGCCGAGATTCTTCCCGGGAATGACGATCTCAAAGAGCAACTCGCGGGGCTTGAGAATGGTCTTGCGCGGTCCGGCGAAGAATTCGATGAGCGGCACTTGACGGTGACTATCAAGTCCGGCGATGGTAACCAGCGCATCGAGCGCGACCAATGCAGGGCCGCTGTCCATCGAGGGCACGCACGTCACGAGATTTCCGCCCACGGTCCCGCGATTCCGGGTCTGCACGGCGCCAATCGTGTGTGCCGCATCGACGAGTGCAGGCGCCATCTCCTGCACGATCGGGCAGCGCATGAGTTCGGCGTGGGTGACCAGGGCGCCGATGCGAAGTCCCTGCTCCGTGAGCACGATGCCCTTCAGATCCTCCGCACGCGAGATATCGATCACCACCTTGGGCGCATGAGAGGCTGACTTCAGTTCGACGAGGAGGTCGGTGCCTCCCGCGAGAAGCTGGCTCGACGCGCCATGCTCGGCAAGCAAAGCCAAAGCATGCCGGCTATCCCTGGCGGCAAAGAATTCAAACGCTTTCATTCCTTGTTTCCAATGTCATCGGCCCAACTCCTCTTTCACCGCAAGTTCCCGAAGAACCGTTTCCGGCTCCCTGGCGTTTTTTCCATACTGAGTCTCGTGCAAATGGGTGACAGCCCATGTGCACCACAAATCTCCCCTCGCCCTCCGGGAGAGGGGCGGAGGTGAGGGCTGAGCGGAGTCAGGTATTTTCACGACGCTCAGTAATTATTCATGCTCTGACCGGCTTTCGTTCAACAAAATGGGGTTTGTTTGATCTACCGCAAATCCCGGCCGGCTTCGGCCGCGGCCTCGACCAATTTCTTCTCGGGCAGCAGCCGCTGCAGTTAGATCTTGGCCTTCGGGTCGATGGCCTCGACGTGGGTCTTGTACCACGATACCAGCGTGTCAGTTGTGGGCATCGGTGGTCTTCAAGTCCTTCGCTGCGGCGCGTTCGCGTTCTCGTTCGTAGGCACGTCCCTCTGTCGCGCTAAAAGGCGGGAGAGCGGCGCGAGGGTCAGATCTTGCATTGACGCACGCTAATGCAAGACTTGACCCCATTACCCACACCCACAGTGGAAAGCGAAATTATCGAGGCAATGACCTTCTGGTACTCGGCATTGGCTCTCGATTTCCATTCTCGCATCTGCTGTTCATCGCTCATGGCTGGATATTGGGGCAAGAGCTAACGAATAGGATTTTATCCGCCTTGCCCCAACATGGTGGATAAGATCAGTTGCAGTAACAGGCAGTAACAGGGAACGCACCACGGTTTCTGTTTGAACGCCCGCTCTGCGCTGGGCGTTGTTGTTTCAGGGCTTGGGGATGAGGGCGAGCGCGCCTGTGACGTTCACGATGCGGATGCCGTGGTAGGTCTTGAGGCTGCGCACGCGGCTGTCGCCGGAGACGATGAGATCGGCTTGGGCGGCGAGCGCGCAGGCGAGGACTTTATCGTCATCGGGATCGCTCACCACGCGCCCGATCAGGGCTGGGGTGATGAGCCTGGCGAGCTTCGCGTAGCGGTCAACGAGCGCGCTGATCGAAACGCCGTGCTCGGCGATCTTGCGCGAGAACTTGGCGCGCCCGAGCACGCCGGTGAGTTCCTCGATGAGCGCTGCGCTCGTCGTAAGCTCGATGCGGCCCTCGATGACCGCATCGATCACCCGGCGCGGCGCGTTCTGCCACAGGAAGCCGGAAACGACCGTATTGGTGTCGAGGACGAGCCTCACGCGCGGCGGCCGGCCTTGCGCGCTTTGCGCACCGCGTCGATCTCGGCTTGGATCTCCTCCTCGGTCATCGGCGGGAGGTTGGCCGCGGCGAGCTTGTCCATCATCGCGTGCAGTTCTTCGCCCGCCTGCTGCCGGAGCCGCTCGCGCAGCATCGCCACAATTGCCTCGGACTTGAGCAGCCCCGCAGCGCGCGCCTGCTTGGCGAGCTCATCGGGCAGCGTGAGCTTGAGTTGCAATGTCGTCATGATCTACCTTTAGCCGCTCACGCGGACTGTTTGGCTTGGACCTTCTGTTTGAGCTTCTGGTTCGTGATGAAGGTGTCGAGCAGTTGCATTACCTGGCGCTTCCGTCTTCCATTTCGGCATAGACGTTGGGCGCTAAAGGGATGCGCTCATGCTAAGGCCGATTCCATGATCCACTTGCCATATTTTATGTCACGAGCGGCAGCGATGGCGTAAACTATGCGTCTCAATCACGATCCGGGCGTGACCGCATGCAAGTACGCCGTCACTGCCGAAAGGCCCGCTGAGCTTGGGACCGCGGGTCGAGTCAAATAAGAGGAGGAAATTCATCATGTGGCGCGCCCTGCTTACCGCGCTTCCCGTTGTGCTCTCTCCGCTGCTCGCAGCAGCCCAGGACTATCCGAACCGGCCGATCCGCGTGATCGTTCCCACTCCCGCCGGGTCGGCTTCCGACATGTCCCTGCGGCTGGTCACGCCCGATTTGTCCGCCCTTTTCGGTCAGCAGTTCGTGGTCGACAACCGCGCCGGCGCCGGCGGGCGGATCGGCACCGAGTTAGCGGCGCGCTCTTCGGCCGACGGCTATACGCTCGTCTTGGGCACGCCAGGCACACTCACCATCATGCAGCACTTGCAGAAAGACCTACCCTACCAGACCCTGCGCGATTTCGCCCCGATCGGGCTGATCTCCCAAGGCCCTTATCTGCTGGTCGCGCACCCATCGGTGCCGGTGCGCAGCGTTAAAGAGCTCCTCGCGCTCGCAAAGGCACAGCCCGGCAAGCTCGACTATGGCTCAGCCGGCACCGGCGCCACCAATCACCTGGCGATGGAGCTGTTCAAAAGCATGACGGGTGCCAACATCAATCACGTGCCTTACAAGGGTGGCGCGCTGGCGACCACCGATCTCGTCGGCGGCCACATCGACCTTTCCATGCTTTCCATCGGACCCTTGCTTCCGCATGTCAAGGCGGGGCGGCTGCGGGCGCTCGGCATCACCAGCGCGAAGCGTTTTGCCCTGATTCCTGAGGCGCCCACCATCAGCGAATCCGGAGTGCCTGACTATGAAGCCATTACCTGGTTCGGGCTGCTCGCGCCTGCGGGGACGCCCAGGACCGTTCTCACGCGCCTGAGTGATGCCCTACAGAAAGTCCTTCGTGCGCCGGAAATGCGCGAGAAATTCCAGCGGCGCGGGGCAGAACCGGGTAACAAGAACGCGGCCGAGTTTGCCGAGCTGATCCGTCGGGAGGCTGAACTCTACGGGAAGCTCATCAAGGAATCCGGGATCAAGGCCAACTGACCTCGAGACAAGTCAATAAGGGACGCACCAGGAACGCATCGATGGCAGCCTACGCAGCCTCCTGCGGAT
>MERG01000127.1 GCA_001771985.1 Betaproteobacteria bacterium RIFCSPLOWO2_12_FULL_62_13
CATTGCGCTGACAAATGACGTCGACATTTCACTCCCACCCTGGTCCGCCCTGGCCCTCCGTCGCGTCAAGGGGGAGGGAAAGAGTTTTTAACTGGAATAGCCCAAGCTCCATAGTTGAAAACTTCTACCCTCGCGCCCACCTTTCATGGCAAGTTCTAATGTCTTGAGTCATTATTTCGATACAGAATGTTTAGAGCGGCCGTGTCGGGAAGGCGTAGGTCAGGTTGCCGCGTCGGCGGTTACCTGACGCCAAGTAGATCTCGGGGAACGCTGCGCACACCCCGAGCTACGTCTGAAATTGTGCTATGAATTAGCGACTCAGGACACTAACAAGATTAAGCCCGCTGCGCCTTGAGGAAAACGCTTAAAGTCATCCCTTTGATCGTCGCTACGGCGATCGTGTTGGCGTTATTCGTGCTTGGCCGCCTGCCGGGCGCAGGGAGCTTGTTTCCATCTCCTTGGGACAGACTCGCCCACCTTTGCGTATACGGCGCTCTTGCGATATGCCTGCGCCTGGGCGCAGGCCACTTGAGCGCAGCCTGGGTCGTGCTGATCACAGCCGTGATCGGGCTACTGGACGAGATCCACCAGGCATTCATCCCGGGGCGCACCGCAGGCATCATCGATTTCCTGGCGGACACATGCGGCGCGCTGGCGGGCGTCGCAGCGCTCAAAGCGTGGGATGCACTCCGTTCGCTCCAAAGCTGACCCGCGCGTTTCCTCTCCGAATCTACGGACCAGCCCCCGGACCGATCTTCGGAGCGCCATTCATTTGACTCCCGCAATCAAGAGGTAGGTCGGGGTACGCGCGGCGTTCCCCGACAGTCACTGGCGCGCAAATGCGCGCCGTCAATCTGGCCGCGCGGGAATACACCCACTCGTTCGCCCATAAGCTTACCTTTACCCATAACCAGTAGCACACAAGAAGCAAATTCTCGTGCGAGGTCCGCGAGGTTGCTTTATCGGATCAGGCAGCATTGTCCTGCCACTGTCTGCGGCGACGGGCCAAGAAACCCATCAGACCAAGGCCGGCCAGCAGCATCGCGTAGATTTCGGGTTCGGGGACAGGCGTCATGATAAAGGCGCGTGTGTTACCGCCGATGTCACCATATCCGACGATTTGGCCGAGGTCATTGATGCCCCTCGCTTCAGTGAGCGTCCAACCCAGTGCCGGATCGATCAGGGTGTTGAGGTCGGTCATGACGCCCCCGCTGTAGAGGAAAGCATGGTAGAAGTCGTTGGCGGGGGTCAAGCTAAATCCTACTACCTGCCCGCTGTCGTTGATGCCGTAAGCGTAGCTAACCAAACCGCCGAGTGTGCCGAGGTCGGTGATCGACCAGCCGCTGGCGGCGTGGGCCGGTGCGCCGACGATGGATACCGCCGACAACGCGCCCACGACCACGAGTTTTGTGACGGCGTTCATCTTGGACATTTTCATAGGGCCTCCTTATTGAGTCTTGCACAACAGTAGGTGACAACCTGCTTGTGCCGCGAACCTCCCCTCCCTTGCTTCGCGGGGGAGCGGCGGGGGTGGGGGCTGAGCGTGTCACAGTCTTCTGCAAAGCTCAGTGGCGGGGAAGGAGAAGAATCAGCAAGGCATCCGGCAGACGCGCGGTGCAGCGGTGTCCGATTTATACGCACATGTAAGCGAGCCACGGGGAAATGAATGTCCGCTGTCCACACCGCAACCTTTGCCGCGGAGGGCAAAGGGCTCTTGCTCCATCGCAAACTCTACGCTGCGCAGTCATCAAATCAATGGATGGAACCGCCCGATTTGAATAGGTCTTTCAGCCCGGTCTCGATGGGCGAAATCGCCTATGGCAGCGATCGCAAATGGGACTTGCTTCGTATGAACACAATGTCAGATAGCCGCCGGTGTATGGTCGTGCAACAGATGTTGCAAAATGCAATGTTTTATTGCATCCTGTCTTCCATGTCTGCCGTCCGAATCTCCAAGCAGCTTGCGGCCGCCGCCAAGGTGGAAGCACGCGCCATGCACCGATCGATTGCCGGCCAGATCGAGCACTGGGCCGATCTCGGCCGCGCGCTCGAGGCGTTGGGGCTGTCTGCGGAGGAACTAAAGGCGCTTCGTTACCGAGCGCGCATCGCGCGCGACGACCCGATGGTGCGTCTCATAAAGCAGGCCGGACCCGCACGCGTTGTCGAAGTGTCCGCGAGCGACCTCATGAAGGCAAAGCACATTCGCCAGAACATCGACCATGCCGCACAAAGGGACGGACTCGTCAACTGGAAGCAAATGAGCCCATTCGCCGATGCTGATCTCAAGGCAGAGCTGCGAGAGGTCCCGCTTGACTGACGAGCCCTCGAAACCCGAGCGGCCCATTGACGAGAACCTTCTCAGAGCGAAACTTGCGCTCAAGATATTGCGAGCAACAATCGAGAGGTATCTTAAGGAGGGACATGAGCGCTTTGCATTGAAGCTGACCGAGCGCGTCGGCGATCTCGCCCGGACCAAGGAAGTCGCATCGCTGCAAAAGAAATATGGGATCGATTTGCTCGAGGCTATCCCGGTGCAAGCGATGCCGGCCGAATTCAAGGAAAAGCAATGGCCCCGCATACAGGCCCGCGCGCAGCGCAGGCTCGGCAAGACAGCGCCGGCGGGCCGCAATCAAAGCGTTGTGGAAATTCATAAGCGTCGACCTCGCGGGGGCGCCAGGTAGCGTGGGCCCAGACCACTGTGGTCGCACAGCGACCATATCACCGTACGTTGCGCACGTGAACGCTGAGGGCTTGCCCACCCACGCATGACCGCTCCTTCCCCCTTGATGGGGGAAGGTGGGGATGGGGGTGCGACGAACCACCGCTCACAAATTCTCCGCCGCCCACTGCTGCCAGCGCCACGTGTCGGCGCACATCGCCTCGATGCCAAGCTCCGCCTTCCAGCCCAGCATCTCGCGCGCGAGCGCCGGGTCGGCGAAGCGCTCGCGCTCTCATGCCGACAAGATCGGATCCGAGCTGATCCCAAACCGCCAAACAGCGAACCGAGCGTGCCTTAGAGTAAGTATGTCCGATATGTTTGACAAAAGTTGGGGTAAATGTCTAAGATATCAGACATTATGCCTAGAACGCAGCCCAAACCCTTTCCTCCGCTGCAACGCCAAATGGCCGCCTTGGGCGAGCGGCTGCGCCTGGCGCGCTTGCGCCGCGCGTATTCAACCGTGGTGGTGGCTGAACGCGCCAACATCTCGCGCGATACGCTTTATCGGGTCGAAGCCGGAGACCCGGCGGTCGCGCTTGGAACGTATCTCCGCGTGTTGCGCGTGCTCGGACTGGACAAAGACCTGGACGCGCTGGCTCGCGACGACGAGCTGGGCAGAAAGCTGCAGGACCTCAAGTTGTCATCCCCTGTTCGACGCAAGAAACGTGTCACGCCTCCTGTTGCGCAGACCAACGTCGGCGCTGCATCCAATATCCGAAATACCCGGCAAGGCCGGAGTTCTGGCGATTCGTGACCCATGGCCAAACCCCGCCACACAGAAAAACGCGACGGCGTCGAAGTGTGGATCGCCGCTGATTTTTTGCCTGCCGAGCGGGTCGTGGGTGTGCTATACCACAGGGCACTGCGCGGCTCGAGCGTCTTCTCCTTCGAGTACAGCGGCGAGTGGCTTGCGAGCAGGCATCGTTTTGCGCTGGATCCCCAGCTCGATCTCCATTGGGGCGAAACCTATGCCGATACGCCGGCCGGCAACTTTCGCATCTTCCTGGATTCCGCTCCCGACCGCTGGGGGCGAGTGCTGATGGATCGGCGCGAGGCACTCAACGCCCACGAGGAAAGACGCCCGGTCCGAACCCTGACCGAATGGGACTACCTGCTGGGTGTGAGTGACCTGTCGCGGCTGGGGGCGCTGCGTTTTCGACGCGACGAAGATTCTCCGTACCTCGATAACCAGGAGCTGGCCGTTCCGCCCGTGACTTCACTGCAGGAAATGCAGGCCATCTCCTTGTCCCTCGAAGACCCGAATGCCGAGGACATGCCGCAATACCGCAAGTGGCTTACCACGTTGATTGCGCCTGACAGTTCGCTCGGCGGCACTCGTCCCAAGGCCAACTTTATCGATGCGGACGGTTCGCTGTGGATCGCCAAGTTTCCGAGCCGGGAGGACCGGCGCAACATGGGTGCCTGGGAAAAGGTCGTGCACGACATGGCGCGCCAGTGCCGTATCAGCGTACCCGCGGCTCGGGTCATTCGGCATGAACCCCAACCCTGCCAAGCGCGAACATACTCTCACTTTTGATGGTCGCGACGCGACACCTCATATCGATCTTGTGCTGGATACCGCCGAGCTGTACCGGCTCGACCGGCCGCGCGCCGCAAGAATCTTGACGCAGATCCTTGCTGTAATACGTACTTGGCGCGACCGAGCACGTGCTCTGGGGTTGGGGCGTGGAGAAATTGACTCGATGACACCTGCGTTTGCATTGGCGGACAGGCGTCATTAGATTGTAGGAGCCTGATGGCGAGCAAGCTCGCTCGTGCATGCGCCATGTGGCGGTCACGTTCCACGTACCACAACCCACGTACCACGATCCACGTACCACGACTCACGTACCACGACTCACGTACCACGATCCACGACCCACCTCACCGTCCCGCGTGGCCGTCGCGCAGGCGCGGCTGAGCCGAGCGAACGTTATCCGCAGGGGGAGAGGTGTGGGATAATTAGCCAAATGCTGCGCAGCGCGATGTCGAATGCCAGCAATTAATACGAAACACCAGCCACGGACCACGAACCATGCGCCTTGATCCCGCTGAACGCCAGGCCCTGAAAAAGGCGCTCGCCGGCATCAACGCGGCTGAAGTTTTTCTTTTCGGTTCGCGTGTCGACGATAAGGCGAGCGGCGGGGATATCGACGTCCTGATTTTTTCCAGGGCAGATCCGCTCAAGCTCTCGCGCAAAGTGACCACCCGGTTCTTCCTGGAGTGCGAAGAGCGCATCGACGTGGTGGTAATGAATCCGCAGCGCCTTACCGCTGAACAGCGGGCATTTCTGGCGACGCTGAAGAGGAAACGCATCGCGTGAAGAAAAGGAAAAACGACATTGCGCTCGTTGCAATGGCGGCGCGCGACAAGGCGGTAAGCGCGATTTCGTTGTTCGCTGCGTCCGTTCGGAGGGACCGGCCCCTGGATCCCAAACGCCGCTACACCCCAAAGCAGCTCGAGCCCTACGATGCGCTGGCCGATCGCTACATTCGGGCCGTGGAAGCATCGATCCGCTTCTTCCGCGCCTACGAGCGCTATCAATTCGGAGAAGCGTCCGACACTCTGCGGGATTTGCTAAACCGCACGGCAAAGCTCAAGTTGGTGTCCTCGGTCCCACTCTGGATCCACATGCGAGACCAGCGGAACCGCATCGTTCACGAGTATCTTCCGGAGAAGATAAAGCAGATCTACCAGGAGGTTGTCGGCAAAATGGGCAAGGAACTGATGGCCCTCAAGCAATCCTGCGCCAAGATTCGGTTCGAATAGCGCCCACGCGGCGCGCAGCGCGCGCCACGACCCACGATCCACGTTCCACGACCCACGTACCACCTCACCGTCCCGCGTGGCCGTCGCGCAGACGCGGCAGAATAACCCCGAGAAGCTCCGCGATGCTCTGCTCGACTGAAAGCACCCCCGTGTCCAACCTGATCGTCGGGTCAGCGGGCGCTTCGTATGGCGCGGAAATCCCGGTGAACTCGGGAATCTCCCCGGCGCGCGCCTTCTTGTACAGTCCCCTCGGATCGCGGCGCTCACAGACCGCGAGGTCCGCTGCACAGCGCTCGCACCGGGTCGCACCCGTGTAGCGCGTTGAACCGGGCCTGGGCCGCTCCTATCTTGCCGTGTTAGATCGCCACATCAATGCGTTGCACTGCTCCGACCGCGTTCAGCGTTCAATAGCCTTTATGATCCTATCATGACGTGATAGTATAAGGCGTGGATGTCCCGGAGTACGCGCTCGAGCTGTTGCTCGCCTATGATGGAAGGCTGCACTATTTCGCAAGCGGCCATTACCTCAAATTCGAGGTCAAGGCGGTAGAGAAATCTCGGCAGGTTCCGCACGGAATTTCATATTCACTGACGCTCCACGCCCCGGATGGCAAGCGGCTCCTCGGTTTTGACAATGCACATCCGGTTCCGCACCGGGGCGGCCGTCACGTCAGGCGAAAGCCGGAAGCCGACCACTGGCACCGTACGGCAGGCGACAAAGGCCGGCCGTACGATTTCGTCTCAGTGGAGCGGCTGCTGGAGGATTTTTTCACCGAAGCCGAGCGCTTGTTGAAGGAACAGGGTGTGGCATTCGAGATCGTGGATGAGAAAGAGAGATAGAGATGAAGCTCAAAATTCAATCGATGAAGGAGCTTAAGGCGGAAATGCTTTCGGTCGCTCGCGGCGAGCGCAAGGCGCCTGCCGATGCGGGGCGGATTTCGTTCGAGTCGATTGAGGCCGTCATGCGCCTGCTGACGCCGGAGAACCGCCAATTGCTGGCGGTGATCGAGAAAAAGAAACCGGCTTCGGTCGCCGACCTCGCGCGGCTGGTCGGGCGGGCCGAACCGAACGTCAGCCGTACGCTGGGCAAGCTCGCTGCGGCGGGCTTCGTTCGGCTCAAGCCCGGTGCTGGCAAGACGAAGGTGCCGGAAGTGGCGGTCCGCCGGTTAACGGTCGATATCGACATCTGTCATCTGACGGATCGGGTTGCGGTCGCCTG
>MERG01000128.1 GCA_001771985.1 Betaproteobacteria bacterium RIFCSPLOWO2_12_FULL_62_13
CACCCGGCTCAACCGCGAAATCGTGAAAGTGCTGCACGCGCAGGAGATCCGGGAGCGCCTCGCCGCAGCCGGATCCGAAGTGGTCGGCAGCTCACCAGAACAGTTCCGCGCTCACGTGAAAAGTGAAGTCGCCAAATGGTCGAAGCTCGCAAGACAGGCAGGCATCCGCATCGAATGAGTCGCCCGCGAACCGATCGTTGATGAATGGAGGACAGCAGTGACCGAGGCCAAAGCGAGAGTGCTGTACGACGGCAAGGCCAAACGCACCGAATACGACGAATTCGAGATCGGGTCGGAATTCACGCCGGCGCAGTTGACCCTGACGCTCGAGCAGATCGACTATTTCTGCCAGGGCAATCACGACTACCACGAGTGGTACTCGGTCGATTCGCCTTTCGGCGGACGCATCTGCCCTCCCCTCATGAACTATCGCGCGGCGCGCGACCTTCTCTCGGCGAAATACAACGTGCGGGGCCTCCTCTACGAGTATGAAACCGAGAACATCAATCCGCTCAAGCCGAACAAGAAACTGCGGCTCACCGGAAAAATGACGAACAAGTGGATCAAGAGAGACAAGGAATTCATCGAGTACAGGGTCACTTGCGTGGACGAGGACGGCACGGAAATCTTCCGGACGCGCCGGGTGCACGTCCTCGATGCGCTGCCGCGCAGCGTTCCGCGAAGCGCGACAAACGAAAAGACCTTCAATAAACTGTAATCCAGCGCACATTATTGAGCGTTGCATAAATGCCTGGCGCGCTCAATCCCTCACCCCCGACCCCTCTCCCATGGGGCGAGGGGAGATTCGAGACGTAAATGACTGCCATTCATTTACGTAAAATTCAATAGGAGGACGCCACGTGGTAATGGCGACGATTACGAGATCGACCGAGGTGGGCTTCGAGCTCCCGCCTGTTTCGATGCAGATGCGGCTCGAGCACTGGATCGAGCGCGAAGATTATCAGCAGAAAGGCAATCCCGGATTCCACAGTGCCACGAACATTCATACCGACGTCGAAGCTGCGAAGCTCGAAGGGCTCAAGGCGCCGGTCGCAGGCGGACCGCTGCTGCTCTCGCAGATATCGCGCATGATGATGCTCGCTTTCGCGGAGGGCTGGGTCCAGGGCGGGAAGCTCTCCGCCAAGATTGTGAAGCCCGCTCACGCAACGGATTTCACGACTGCGAAAGGCATCATCAGGGAAAAGATCCCCGAGGGCTCCGCCATCAGGTTCATTTGCGACGTGTGGGTGGAGAAGCAGACCGGGGAAAAAGCGATCGTGGGCACCGCGAGCGGTCTGGTGCGCTAGGAGTTTGTCAGACCCCGGATCGGAGTCCGGGGCAAGCTTGGGGTCGGACAAACTCCTAACGCGAACCGGATGGCGTGACATGCCGCAGAACGCAGTGGAAGCAACCGAAGCGCTTGCAAGCGCGGTGGTAAAGGGCAGGTTCGAAGACTTGCCTGCCGATGCCGTCGCGGCAGTGAAGGCATCGATACTCGACGGGATCGGCGTGGCGATGGCCGGTTCTGTCGAGCCTCTCGGGAAGACCATCACGGCGTACGTCAGAGACCTCGGCGGCCATCCCCAGGCAACGGTTCTCGGCAGCGGCTTCCGGACCTCGCCCCCGGATGCGGCGCTCGCGAACGGCGCCATGATCCACGCGCTCGATTATGACGACTCGCTGCAGATCTTTTCTTTCCACTTCACCTCGTTTCTGCTTCCGACCGTGCTGGCTCTGGGCGAGCAGAGAGGTATCTCCGGCCAGCAGGCCATCACTGCATTCGCCTATGGGCTCGAAGCGGCGGTCGCGGTATTCAGAGCAGCCACGAGCCGGCTTGACTACGACCGCGGCTGGCATCGCACCGCCACGGTCGGCACGCTCGCCGCTGCCGCCGCGGGCGCAAAAGTGCTTGAGCTCGACGTGCAGCAGACGCGCATCGCGCTAGGCATCGCCGCTTCCCAGGCCGCCGGAATCCGTCAGAACTTCGGAACCATGACCAAGCCTTTGCACAGCGGCCTTACTGCGAGGAACGGTGTCACCGCGGCAATGCTGGCCCAACGCGGATGGACGGCAGATCCCGGCGTCCTCGAAGGTCCGCTCGGCTTCTGCAAGGTCTTCTTCGGCGACGGTAACTATGATCTCGCGGACCTGCACGCGAGCCTGTCGCGGCCGTTCCATTACGTCTCGTCCATCCGCATCAAGAAATTTTCGGCCTGCGGGCAGGCGGCGCGGCCGATTGAAGCGATGCTGGCGCTCGCCAAGGAGCACGACATCCGCCCCGAGCAGGTGGAACGCATCGAATGCGGCATCAACCCGAGCGTCATGAACATACTGGTTCACTCAAACCCGAGGACCGGTCTCGAAGGCAAGTTTTCGGCCGAGTTCTGTCTGGCCATCGCGCTCCTGGGCCGCAAAGTCGTGCTGGACGATTTCACGGACGCCCGCGTAAACGAGCCGGCCGTTCAGTCGCTGATGCGCAAGGTACGCAAGTATGCGGACCCGGAGGTGCCGCATCACGGCGGCAAAGGCCCAACAGTGACGGTCATTACGGCGGATGGCCGAAAGTTGTGCCGCCGGATAGACATGGAAGAGGACCAGCCTTGGCCCGCGCCGACCGAGCGGGAAAGAATCGGGAAATACCGTGATTGCGCGAAGCGCGTCCTGAATGAGCGGAACATCCAAGACGCTCTGGAACTCACGCAGAACCTCGAAAAGCTGCAAGATGTCCGGCAACTGGTGGCCGCCATATCGGCGTAAGACCTGCGCTCAACAGCGTCACGCTGCGTCCCTTTCCGGTGGGCTCGCGAGGCCCTTGGTCGTGAGCCGCGGCGCCAGAGCGCCGAAAACGAATGGAGAAGGTGGAATGACCGCATCCAAGCATATCGTGAAGCTAATTCCGTTTTGCCTCTTATTTGCAGTTGCCGCAGCCCTATTCAGCACAGCACCGGTGGGCGCACAACAACAATATCCGGTCAAGCCGCTGCGGTTGATTGTGCCGTTTCCCCCCGGCGGCAACACCAGTCTGATTGGCCGAATGCTGAGCCAGAAGCTTGCGGAACCGCTTGGCCAACAGATCGTCGTCGACAACCGCGGTGGCGCAGGCAGCACGATCGGCGCGGCGCTCGCGGCGAAAGCGCCGCCCGACGGCTACACCTTGTTCCTGGCAAGCCAGGCCAACGCGATCAGCGCGTCGCTCTACAGCAACTTGAGTTTCGATCTCGTCAGGGACTTCGCGCCGGTCACGATGCTGGCGATCTCAAAACACGTGCTCGTGGTGCACCCCTCATTGCCAGTGAGGTCACTGAAGGAATTGATCGCGTTTGCCAGGGCACGTCCCGGGAGCCTCATGTTTTCCTCATCCGGCAGCGGTTCATCCTCGCATCTCGCTCCGGAGCTTTTCGCTTCCATGGCCGGGATCAAGATGCTCCACGTGCCATACAAGGGCGGCGGCCCAGCCATCATTGCGGCGCTCACGGGTGAAGTGTCGCTCATGTTTTCCTCGCTCGCGCCGGCGATTCCCCATATCAAGGAGGGAAAACTCAGGGCGCTCGGCATTGGATCCACGCAACGCTCACCCTTGCTGCCGGATGTTCCAACCGTGAGCGAAGCTGGACTTCCCGGCTATGACGTGAGCACGTGGTATGGGCTCGTGGCGCCCGCCGGCGTGCCGAAAGAGATCATTGCAAGACTTCATGCGGAGACCGTCCGCGTGCTGGAGCGTCCTGATGTCAAACAGTGGCTCCACGCCTCCGCTTATGAACCGCGCACCAGCACCCCTGAGGAATACGCGGCATTCACGCGCCGCGAAGTCGAAAAGTGGGCAAAGGTCATCAAGGCTGCCGGGGTACGTGTCGACTGACGGTACAGTTCACGGACGTCTTCGGGCAGATCACGGCCGATCTGCAAGGTAACCCCATCCACGTCGTTCGTGGCGCAGCGACGGGCTCGCGCCGTCGAGCCGCGTCATCATGCGCGGACCTTCCCGCAGCACGACCACCGTGACGACATACGGCGCTTGTTGTGCGAACGTGGGGCTGGGCGCGCGGTGAACGATCGTAAAGGAGTACACCTCGCCTGAGCCGCTCGCCGCTTTGTGCATGCAACACCTCAGTGCTGCGTTGATGCCGATCAGTACATGAACAGGCCGCCGTTCACGTGTATCACCTGGCCTGTGATATACGAGCCGCTTTCGCCTGCGAGATAGAGGCACGCGCCGGCCACATCGTCGACGGTTGCAACGCGCTTCAGTGGAATCGGCTCGACGCGTTTTTTTGCCCAGCCCGGCGGATACTGCTTCCAGTCCCGCATCGTATCGGTGGGGCCCGGCGAGACGGTATTGGACGTGATGCCGTACGCTCCGAACTCCTGCGCAATCGCCTTCGCGAAAGCGTGTATCCCCGCTTTCGACACGATCGTATGCGCGCGGCAGTCGACATGCGCCGTAAATCCATCCTCTCCCGAGATATGAATGAGCCGCCCCCACTTGCGCTCCTTCATGCCGCCGAGCACCGCACGCGCAAGATAAAAAGCCGAGTACAGGTTGGTATTGATCGTGCGGTGCCAATCCTCGACCGACATCTCGAGAAACGGCTGGCGCAATCGCACCGCGGCATTGGACACCGTGATGTCAACCTTGCCGAACGCGCGCTCTGCGGTCCGGACCATTTTCTCGACCTGCCTGTGATTCCCGACATCGGCAAGAATCGCGATGGCTCTGCCCCCGATGGCTTCGATCTCCGCGACGGCACTGTCGATAGCGTTCCTGTCGTGATGCCCATTGACCACGACGTTAGCGCCGGCACGCGCGAAGCGCAGCGCGATGGCTCTGCCGATGTTTCTGCCGGAACCCGTTACTATGGCAGTGCGTCCTTCGAGACCGCCGCCGGGCTGCGCAGCGGGCACAGGCCGCGCCGTCATTTTTTTGGCTTTCAGTTTGCCGGTCGATGCCATGCCGTCCCCGCGTCTGGATCAGCGGCTCACGCCGTTGTCTTGGCTTTGTCCGCCGTTCTTGCCGTTGCAACGCGGTCCGGCGCGCACGTCGTCGCCTGAGCCAGCACCGATACGTCGTCGAGCCCGGGGCAGCGCCGCGCGAGTTTCAGAACCTGCCGAGCCTGTTCATGGCCGAGAATCGGTGTTGCGCACTCCAGGAACTTCTCGTTGTGCTCCTCATCGGTGACGACCCAAGCAGCCCGTGTCTCGGCTTGTTGCACACGCCGCTTGAACGCGCCTCTATTCGTGACGAGCTCGATATCGGTGTAACCGACGGTCCCGGCATAACTCTTCGTATCGGGCACACGGTAACGGCGAATCTTGCTCATGAGACTACGTACGGCAGGCCGTTCGATGGCGGCTTGCGTATAGCTTTCGAGACCCAGCTTGCGATCGAGAACGAAAGCCGCAGCGTTGTATTGCGCGCTGAATTTGCCTTCGAGGCCGTTCTTCGGATCATCGTAGATGAGCGCCGCGTCCGACCCTGGCGGGAAGCCGATGGCGATACTTTCGATTTCGCCGGTCGCGATCTTGTTTTCTTCCAGCAAATCCATGAGGCCGATGATCCCGCGATGGATCTGATAACAGCACGGCCACTTCTTGAAATTAATGCCCGGCTTCACCACTTCCCACGGCTGGCCGAGCTTGCTCACCAGCTCGGCGAAAGGTTCGCCGTCTTCGCCTGCGTAGGTCGAGAAGAAACTGTTCTTTCCGTCGAAAATAGCGGCGTCGGCGGTAAACCCCCGGCTCGCAAGCCATGCCGCGTGTATCCCCGCGCGAGCGGCCTGGCCCGCGTGAAAGGCTTTCGTCATGGTCCCGAAATTGCGCAGCAGTCCCGCCGACTGCGAAGCTGCTAGCCCGAGCGCCTGACGCATGGTACTCACGTCGAGCTTGAGCAGGCGACCTGCAGCCGCTGCACATGAAAACACGCCGACGGTAACCGTGTTGTGCCATCCGCGCGTGTAATGGCCATTGCCGAGCGCTTTCGCGACCTTGCCGGCGACTTCGAAGCCGAGCGCGTAAGCGGCAAGCATTGCATCGCCCGGTGCATGTATCGCTTCTCCAAGCGCCATGACTGCAGGGATGAGCGTGGTGCTCGGGTGGCCACGGAGTGAAGGCGACGTATCATCCCAGTCGAGCACGTGACCGGCGATGCCGTTGGCGAAAGCCGCTTCCCCGGCCGACGTTCGAACAGAGGAGCCCCACACCGTCGCCTTCGGCCTCGCGCCGACCTCTTCGACCCACTGCCACGCGATTTCTGCGACAGGCTCGCGCGTGCCCACCAGCGCAACGCCGACCGTGTCGATCAGCGCGTTCGTCGCGCCATGAACCACATCCACCGGAACGTCGTTCCTCTGCACGACAAATTCAGCCAGCTTTTGAGTCAGCATCCTGTCCTCCCTCCACATGCGCAGTTGAGTATCACATACAGCCTGTTGCCTCATCTAAAAATCTGAGTGAAATGCGATTCGTTGCCTCACGTAAAAATCTGAGTCAAATCGCATGCGGCCTTGGCTCAGTCGGGAGACGAGTCGAGGCTGAGGTCCTTAATCTTCGGCGACGGGCCGCGGTTTTACGCAGGGCGGCTTGTAATCGCGTAATCTCCCGCTTGAGCTGCGCCGGGTTCAAAGTCGCATATTCTGCCTGCAGGCGTTGGCGCGTTTCCTCGCTCACGCCGGGCGCGCTCAGGAGCCGGCGGTACGGCGTTCGCGGTTCGTCATAGCGCTTCTTGACTTTGGCCCCGGTGCGTTCCTTGCTCAGAAGTTTCATCACCGGTTGAAAGTAGTTGGTGTAGAGCCGCAGACGGCCATAGAGCCGGTTCAGGAGCTCAAGTTGCCGCGGCGAATCGTAGCGCGCGTAGCCCACCGCGCGCCGCACCACCGAGTAATTCTTCTGCTCGACGAAACAGCCATCGTTTTTCTTCCAAGCGCGTCCGCGGGTGAAGGTGATTCTTTCCTGCTG
>MERG01000129.1 GCA_001771985.1 Betaproteobacteria bacterium RIFCSPLOWO2_12_FULL_62_13
CACGCACGTGCTGAACAAAGGTGGACGGGGCGTAAGGAGTCCGCTCGACGGGGGACACGAGAACGCCCTGTCAAGCGTCCCAAGGAGGTAGGGAAGGCGCGATCCGTCGGTCAGCGTAATGTTTGTGTGATCGAGCACGGGAGAGACTTCGCGTGCGTTTCACACGCATGAAGCACGCGTGTAAGCGCGCGTTCGAAGCGCCGCAAGTCGGCGATCCGCAGCTTGGTCTCCTCGAGCTGGGCGGCGGCGATGCGCCGGAGGGTGCGGCGGTCGCCGCCGTCTTCGAGTTTGAGCAGGGTGCCGATCTCTTCCAGGCTGAATCCGAGCGCCCGCGCGCGCCCGATGAATCGAACGCGGCTGACGAGGCCTTCACGGTAGCGGCGCCACTCACCGCTGCGCCGGCTCGGCGCCACCAGCCCGCACCGCTCGTAATAGCGCACCATTGACATCGAGACTCCCGTAGCATCCGCGATCTCCCCGATGGTCAGGCCAGTTGCTTGCATAAACACCCCCTTTAACCCGCCCCGAATTACGGACTCTACATACCGCCCGCGACATTCGCAAGAGACTGAGCCTAAATAGCATCAGGGCAAGCGTAGCCTGGATGGAATGACATGAAATCCGGGGACAAGGATTCCCGGAATCCACTTCGCTTTTTTCGGGCCACCCACCGTCCACTGCTGTACGCGCGGTTTTTTCCGAGCGGAGGCCCCGTTCATCTCCCTCGACGCCGCTCGGGACAGGCTTTGACTTCGGCGCTTCGCGGCTACGCTCGGGACGAACGGGGATGTGGGATAAGTCGGGTCAGGTCCACATTTGTCGGAAATGTGAACCCGGCCCCATTTTTCCCTACGAACCGTGACTGCGGTGGGGGAGAGGAGGTTCATGGCGCAAGATGTCTGTCACCGACTTGCGCAAAGATCAATAACGGCAGCGGTGTTTCAAACCCCGCTCTTCTTGATTTTCTCGAAATCCCGATACAACAGCGAGTAGTCCTCCTCGATCATTCCCCGCGCCACGGCCTTTTCGAGAAAGGCGAAGGTGCGCTCACCGAGTTCGACGCCGGCGCCGCACTTGCGGGCAAGACGGACGGCGAGGCCGACGTCCTTCCAGGGATTGTAGATACGCGCCTGGGCGTTCCACGAACCGTTGAGGATGTTGTTCGGGAAGCGGTGGCGGCTGGCGTAGCTGAAGGCGGTGGAGACGTTGAAGACGTCGATCATGTCGGCGACCCGCATCCCCATCCGTTCGGCAAGGCGGGCGCCTTCGCAGGTGGCGAGGAAGATGGTGTGAAGCACCATGTTGTGGATGAGCTTCATGGCGTGGCCCGAGCCGAGAGGACCGAGGTGGAAGATGTTTCCCGCAAAGGGGGCGAGGTAGCGCTTGATCCGGGTGAGGACCTTTGCATCGCCCCCGATCATAAGGGTGAGATTTCCAGCGAGGATGCCGGCCGGCCCGCCGCTCATGCCGGCGTCCATGTAGTCGATGCCCTCGCGGGCGGCGCGCCGGGCGATCTTGCGCGTTTCTACAGGGTCCGAGGTGGTGAGGTCGCACAGGACGAGGCCCTTCCTGGCATTCTGAAGGATGCCATCTTTTCCCTTGAGGCAATCCGCTATTTCCTTCGAGGACGGTACGACAAAGAAGACGACGGAACACCCGCCGGCGATCTCGCCGGGGCTCGCAATGCGTATGTTGTCTTTGTTCTCGAAGGGCTTGCGGCAGGCCGCGACCGTGTCCCAGACCATGAGGGGGAAACCCGATTGCGCAAGTCGCTGCGCGACCGGGCCGCCCATCCGCCCAAGACCGACGACACCGAGCGAGTTTCGTCTCGCCATGGGAATAGCGATTATTTTGCCTCTTTCAATATCCCGGCCTTGCTCATGATTTCACGAACGGCCTTTCTCCGCTTGTCGAACGCGGGGATCACATTGCCAGGGGGAATATATTCCCAGCGCGTGTTTCTCGCAGTAGCGAATTTGATGTACTCGGGGTCCTTTGCCGCCTTCTCAATGGCGTTAACCAGGATCGTCACGATTTCTTTCGGCATCTTGGGTGGGCCCATCAGGAAATTGGTCGACTCCCAGCTCACGTCGTATCCCAGTTCTCTCACGGTGGGAATCTTGTCATACGGCGCGGGAGCGCGCCCTTCACCCAGGGTCGCCAGAAACTTCACCTGTCCGCTCTCGACCATGCTCTTCGCTGAACCCATGGCCGCAACCCCCAGCTCGGCATGTCCGCCCGCCACCTGGGCAACGACCAAGGCGCCGGCTCCCGGCTGAGGAATGGTATTGACCTTGATGCCTGTTCCGCCGAGGAAGGACATGGCCGCGACCCACCAGCTCTGCCCGACACCCGCCGTCGACATGTTGAGTTTTCCGGGGTTGGCCTTCGCATATTTAATGGCCTCCTGGATGGTCTTGAACTGAACCTGGCTCTTGGTGGAGCCAATGACTATGGGGAAAAACGTTGCATAGGCGCCCAATTGGGTAAAGTCATGATAGTCGAGCGGTGAAACCCCTTGGAGTTTGTTGGTGATGATCGTCGCCGACCCCCAGCCGAGCGTATACCCATCGGGCTTTGCCCCGTGAAGTTCGCGATACCCTATGGAGCTGCCTGCCCCGGGTTTGTTCACGATCACAATGGGCTGGCCCAACATCTTGGAAACTCTTTCCATGATGGGACGGACGAGGACGTCTCCGTCGCCTCCGGCCTCGACCGCAACGATGCACGTGATCGGTTTCACCGGGTACTTCTCTGCCGCCTGCACCACCCCCGAACTGAAAAAGCCTGAACACAACCAAACGCCCACGATGGCAGTCGATAGTCTTTTCATGTTCCTCTCCTTTTTGCTGATTGGATTCAATTTGACACCTCTTTGAAAACACGCAAACACCTTCTTAAAAGGGTGCTCGTTCGATGAATGATCCCACCTCCTTTCGGCGCTGTCCAGAAGGGAACTTGGCGCCCGCAACAGAACGCAGCAGGCGTGCTGCGCCACGGGTCACCGGTCACAGGGTCACGGGTCACGAGTCACAGGTCACGAGTCACGAACCACGAACTACAAGCCACGAACCACGGCAGTCACAGCTTACCCTCTTCGACTTTCAGCTCATACTTCCTGCCCCAAAGCGGAGCCGTGAACTTATAAGCCAGGAATGCAACCGCCAAAGCCAACAGAGTAATGGAGAGCGGGCGATTCACGATGAGAGATACATCTCCCTGGAACATCAGCAACGTCTGGCGGAGACTGTTTTCCGTTGTCGGCCCCAGCACAAGTCCGATAATAAAAGGGGCGACCGGAAATTTCCATTTGCGCAGGAATAATCCGACCACGCCCGCGGCGATCATAACCCATACATCGAAAAGAGAATTTCTCACGCTGTAGACGCCGACCAGGCAGATTACGCTGATTATCGGTATCAGGATCTGGGGACGGATCACGGCGATCCTCGCGAAAGCGCCAACGAGCGGCAGGTTGAGAATCAGGAGCATGAGATTGCCGAGATACATGGCGGCAATGAACGTCCAGAAGACTTCCGGATGGGTTGTGAAAAGCATCGGGCCCGGTTCCACGTTATGCATCCTGAGCCCCGCCAGCATGACAGCGCTCGGCGCCGCAAACGGGATCCCCAGGGTAAGGAGCGGGATCATCGAGCCCATCACCGCGCTGTTGTTGGCGGACTCCGGCGCCACCACGCCTTCCACCGCTCCTTGTCCGAATTTCTCAGGGGTTTTGGATATTCTTTTTTCGAGAGAATAGGAGACAAAGGTGGAAATCACCGTGCAGGGTCCAGGCAATAACCCGACAAAGAAACCCAGGATCGAACCCCGCAGCGTCGGGAAAATGGAGCGCCTCATTTCTTCCCTGTTGGGATAGAGCTCTCTCAGCCGGATCCTGTTGACTACCGGCCTCACATATTTTTCAAGGGCAACGCTCAGGACTTCGGAGATGCCGAAAAGCCCCACGGCGACGGGCAGGAAATCGATGCCCAGCATCAGCTTCTCCGAACCGAAGGTGAAACGGGGATAGCTGTCCATGGGATTGAGGCCGATGGTGCTCAAGAAAAGCCCCAGGGCAATCATCGATGCTCCCTTGAGCGGCGCCTCGGCAGAGAGATTGGATAACAGGACAAAGGCAAGGATCATGAAGGCAAGGAATTCGGGCGGGCCGAAGGAGAGCGCGGCATTCCCCAGCAAGGGTGCAAAGAACTGCAGCCCGAGGATTCCCATCGTGCCCGCAACGAAGGATCCCACCGCCACCAGGGCCAGGGCTGCTCCTGCCCTGCCTTTCTTGCACATCTGGTAACCGTCGATGCAGGTCACGACGCTCGCCGCTTCTCCCGGAATGTTGACCAGAACCGAGGTGGTCGAGCCGCCATACATGGCGCCGTACCAGACACCCGTCATCATGATCAGACCAGTCGTCGGCCCATACGGCAAGGTAAAGGGCAGCATCAGTACCATCGTCGCCGTGGGCCCCAATCCCGGCAGGACACCGACGAGGGTGCCTATCAAAGCTCCCGTGAAGCAGGCAACGAGATTTACCGTGGTGAAGGAATTGGCAAATCCGTTCAACAGGATACTTAACCCCTCCATGCTCGTTCTCCTTATCCCAGTATCCCTCGGGGCAAGTCGATATACAGCCAGTAATCGAACAGCAGATAAATGAACAGAGCCGTCCCGCCGGATACCGCCAAGGGCTTCCGCCAGCCCTCGAGTTTCATCACCTTGCAGAAGGAAAATGTTGCTACAAGTGTAACGGGGACATAACCCAGAACAGGCATCGCGAGGATCCAGAGACAGAAGGTAGCCGTCATCAGGATGAGCGTTTTGGCGCGCTCTTTGTCAAGAACGGGTTTGCTTGTTGCAGACCTTAATTCCGATATGAGAAGGAAAACAGAGAAAATGGCAATCGCCGCGCCGACGAAGAAGGGATATAAACCCGGCCCGGGCTGCCCGAGGCTCCCAAAACCGTACCCCCAGGATATGATGCTGATGACAAGACCCAGAAAAAGCAGGAAAAAATCGAAAAACGTTTCAAGCCTGAACTTGGGTGCTTTATCCATGTCTCCTCCTCGTTCTGGTGCGACAGCTTGGCGGGCGCGCCGCACGGGCGGGTTCGGCGATCCGCCCGCACAGACGATATCACATCCGCGCAAGATTCCAAGCCACCGGCGCCGATATGGCGCAGTTCCAGGATTACGCATAGCTCTACTGTGTCATGCCAACCCAAACCCATCCCCACCCTGGCCCTTACTTTATCCTGGAAAAAGCTGTTGGCCACAGAGATCACAGAGTTCTCAGAGAGGTTTATAGTAATCGACGATGAGCGCGCGTTCCACACCGAACCCCATCACCCGCGAGAAGTACGACGCCGTGCTGCTCGATCTCGACGGCGTGATCACCGACACGGCGGGCACCCACGCGCGCTGCTGGAAGCGGATGTTCGACGAGTACCTGAAGGCCCGGTCGGAAAGGACAGGCGAACCGTTTCGCCCGTTTGACCTCGCAACCGATTACAAACTTTACGTGGACGGCAAGCCGCGCTTCGACGGCGTGCGGGACTTCCTGAAGTCGCGCGGCATCGAGCTGCCGGAGGGTGCGCCGGACGACCCGCCCGAGCGCGAGACGGTATGCGGTCTGGGCAACCGCAAGAACGACCTGGTGAATGAAGCCATCGCGACCTCGGGCGTCGGCGTCTACCCAGGCACGATCTCTTTGCTGCGCCACCTTCGCGATCAGGGATTCAGGACGGCCGTCGTCACCTCGAGTCAGAATTGCGAGACAGTGCTGAAGGCCGCCGGGGTGGACCATCTGTTCGCGGTTCGCGTGGATGGCAACGTGATTCACGAGCGCAAGCTCTCGGGCAAGCCCGCGCCGGACGCGTTTCTTGCTGCCGCGAAGGAGCTGGGCGTGCCCCCTGTCCGGGCGGTCGTGGTCGAGGACGCGATTTCCGGCGTCGAGGCGGGCCGCAACGGCAACTTCGGCCTCGTCATCGGTGTCGCGCGAAAGGGCAACAGCGAAGAGCTGAAGCGCCATGGCGCACACCTCGTGGTGAATGATCTCGCGGAGTTGCTTGCGTGAATGCCGGCAGGATTGGTGATGGGCAGCGGGCGATTGGCGAGGCGGCCTAGGGGTGGAGGGAGCCGCCGTTCAGCGCGGCTTATGTTCCTGCAGGCGGGACCTGTCATTCCCGTGCAAACGGGAATCCATACGGCGTTGAACAAGGCGTACCATGCTGGCATTGTCCGCGGTGAACATCATCACAGGAATTCACATCGACAAGGCTTCTACGATGGACTCGTCAAATGGGGGCCCTATAGATTCCCGCCTGCGCGGGAATGACACCCACAGAAAAGTCGGAAGGACCATGTTCCTGATTTGGTGACGGGTGCCCAGGGAGAAAAATCATGATCCACCACGAACGCGTCGTTCCGCCGCCGCACATCTACCCGCCCGACGAGTGGAACCTCGTCGAAAAACAGTACTCGCCCGAGTTTCTCGAGATGACCGAGACGATCTTCGCCCTCGCGAACGGCTACTTCGGAATGCGCGGCTGC
Organism: Betaproteobacteria bacterium RIFCSPLOWO2_12_FULL_62_13; assembly: GCA_001771985.1. GTDB lineage: Bacteria > Pseudomonadota > Gammaproteobacteria > Burkholderiales > SG8-41 > DSOT01. The sequence goes on from MERG01000129.1 coordinate 6,561, forward strand.
TTCGAGGAGGGCACGCCGGTCGGCAACAACGGGACCTACGCCAACGGGTTCTACGATACCTGGCCGATCGTCCACGGCGAGGACGCCTACGGTTTCGCCCGAACCGGCCAGACGATCGTGAACCTCACCGACGCCAAGACCATCAAGCTCTACGTCGACGACGAGCCGTTCTACCTGCCGCGCGCGAACCTGGTCTCGTTCGATCGGCGGCTGAACTTCAGGGCCGGCACGCTCGACCGGGAGATCGTGTGGGAGACGCCGGCCGGCAAACGGGTCCTCATCAGGTCGCGGCGGCTGGTCTCGTTCCAGCACCGCCATCTTGCCGCCATTTGGTACCGCGTCGAGATGCTGAACGGTGAAGCCCCGCTCGTCCTTTCCTCCGAGATGGCAACGCCCCCGCCGCCCGCCGATGAGATGTCCGGCGACCCGCGGAAATCGAAGGGCCTTCGCGGGCGCGTGCTGCGTCCGCTCGCCCATTATCACCAGGACCGGCGGGTCGTTCTCTGCCACGGCACGGAGCATAGCGGCATGATTCTCGCGTGCGCGACCGACCACGTCATCGAAACGGAATGCCCGCATTCAGTCAAGGCCGCAAGCTCCGAGGACGCGGGCGAGGCCGTGTTCACGGTGAGTGCGCGTCCGGGCCAGCCGGTCACGCTCGTCAAGTACATCGCCTATCACACCACCGCCACCGCCGCCGCGCACGAGATGTGCGGGCGCGTCGAGCGCACGCTCGACCGCGCGGTCGAACAGGGCTTTGCCGCGCTGCAGGAGGGACAGCAGCAATACATGGACGAGTTCTGGCGCCGCAGCGACGTCCGCGTGAGCGACGTGAGGCACGATCTCGTCAAGCGCACGACCATCGAGATCCAGCAGGCGATCCGCTTCAACCTGTTTCACATCCTGCAGGCATGCGGCAGGGCCGACAACACGGGGGTGCCGGCCAAGGGGCTCACGGGGGATGCCTACGAAGGACATTATTTCTGGGACACCGAGATCTACCTCCTGCCCTTCCTGATCTATACGGCGCCACGCATCGCGAGGAACCTCCTCATCTTCCGTTACAACCTGCTCGATCACGCGCGGGCCCGCGCGCGCGAGCTCGGAAACCGCGGCGCGATGTACCCCTGGCGGACGATCAACGGCGAAGAAGCGTCGGCCTATTACGCTGCCGGCACGGCGCAATACCACATCAACGCGGACATCGTCTACGCGCTGCGCAAGTATGTGAACGCGACGGGCGATGACGATTTTCTCGAGCACCACGGCGCGGAGATCCTGGTCGAGACCGCGCGCATGTGGGCCGATCTCGGCTTCTTCTCCGAGCGCAAAGGGGGCAGGTTCTGCATCAACGGCGTGACCGGCCCCGACGAGTACAACACGGTCGTCGACAACAACACCTATACCAACCTCATGGCGCGGGAGAATCTGCGTTACGCCGCGCAGACGGTGGAAAGGTTCCGCAGCGAGAAGCCCGAGGCATACGCCCGACTCGTGAACAAGACGCGGCTCGAGGCCGGCGAAATCGAGGAGTGGAAGCGCGCCGCGGACGCCATGTTCATACCGTTCGACGAGGCGACCGGCATTTTTCCCCAGGACGACGGCTTCATGGACAAGGAGCGCCTGGATCTCAACAGCATCCCGCGCGACCGCTTTCCGCTGCTGCTCTACTATCATCCCCTTGTCATCTACCGGCACCAGGTCATCAAACAGGCGGACATCATGCTGGCGATGTTTCTGCTCGAGAACGAATTCACGTTCGAGGCCAAGCGCCGCAATTTCCGCTACTACGATCCGCTGACCACCGGCGACTCGTCGCTGTCGTCCTGCATCCAGGCGATCGTCGCGAACGAGGTCGGCGACGGCCAGAAATCCATCGACTACGCCCGCGCCTCGCTCCTGATGGACCTCGCGGATGTCGGGGGCAACGTCAAGGACGGCTGCCACATCGCGGCGATGGGCGGCACCTGGATGATCTTCGCCTACGGCTACGCCGGCATGCACGACCGCGACGGCGTCCTCGCCTTCCGCCCGCGGCGCGTGCCGGAAGAAACCGCCCGCCTGTGCCTCAGACTGACGTGGCGCGGGCAGCTCTTCGAAGTGGAAATCGGCACCAGGGAGGCAAGATATGCGCTCATCGAAGGTCAAGACCTCGTGCTGCGGCACGAAGACGAGGAGATCCGCCTCACTCCTGAAGATTCGGTCGCTGTGCGCCCGGTGCGCCCCCGCGCCATACCGCCGAATGGAGAGCTCAGGTTCGGAGCATGACTTTCAATTCAGGCGTTCGTACAGGCTGCGTTCGAGGACGATGCCTTCGCGGCGCCGGCGCTCGCGCTCCGCGAAGGCGCGCTCTGAAGGGATGCGGATTTCAGCGACGCCCGGCTGCCTCGGCGCCGACCGGATGCGCAAGAGCAGCTCGGCGAGCTGCCGCTTGAACTGCTCCCGCGGCACGAGCAGCTCGGGATCGAACACGACGAACAGGAAAGCAAAGTCCTGCACCTGGCCCCGTGGTATCGCCGCACCGGCGAGCAGGCCGAGCGCCTGTATCGTGACTGACAATCCGTAGCCTTTGTGTCCGCCGAAAGTCAGAATGCCGCCGGCGAGCGCCGCGGCGGGATCGGTCGTCGGCAGCCCGCGCGCGTCGACCGCCAGGCCTTCGGGAAGCTTTTCTCCCAGACGTTTGGCGAGAATCACGTCGCCGTAATTGGTCGTTGCAGTGCTCATATCGAAGATGAAGGGATGGGGGTCGCCGGGCAGCGCGAACGCGATCGGGTTGGTGCCTAGCGCGGGCGCCGCTCCGCCGAACGGCACGACGACCGGCGCGCCGCACGCCGTCTGCATGCCGGCGAAGCCTGCGCGCGAGATCATCTCCAGATAGTAGGCATTGCGGCCGCTCAGGAAGCTGTTGTGCAGTCCGACGACGGCGAAGCGGCTCGCGCGCGCTTTCTCGATCGCGATCTCGGCCGCGCGGTGGCAGGCATAGAACCCGACGTAGTTGCCGCCATCGATCAAGGCCGAGCACGGCGTCTCGTGCACGATGCGCATGGCGCGGCGCGGCTCTTTCGTGCGCGGATGCTCCGCGACCGTGAGGATGCGCGGCAGTCCCAGCGCAGGGTAGCCGCAGAGCGCGGCATCGACGAGATGCGCGGCGATGACCCGCGATTCCTCGTCGCTGTAACCGATGCGCTGCAGCGCGCGCACGCCGAGCGCAAGCGCTTCGTCGGCGGTGAGCGTGATGCCGTTCCCGGGCGCGCTGGGCTCGCTCACCTTACGCCGCGCTCTTCTTCGTTGCCGGCGCGGCGTCTTTCTTCGCCCAGTAGTCGGGCGAGGCCTTGGTCTTCGCGAGCGCTTCGGGCGTTTCGAATCCCGGCGCCATCGATGCGGCGGTGCCCGGCATTACCTCGTGGTGTTCGATATTGAGCAGCCGCAGCCAGCTTTGCTGTCCCATGGTGAGCGCGATGAAACAGCCGAGCTCCACCAGTTCCGGCTCGCTGAAGTGCTTGCGCATGCGCTCCCAGAACGCATCATCCGTGTCGAGCCGCCAAGTGATCGCTTCCGCGTAGGCGAGGGCTGCCTTCTGCCGGCCGGTGTACTTGGATGACTTCTCGAAATTCACCAGGTCGTCGGTCTGCGCTTCATGGATGTCGTTTTGGCTGAACGCCTTGATCGAACGCTGGTTGCCGCAGAACTCGCACTTGACCGAGCGTGAGACATAGAGGCGGCAAAGTTCCTTGATCGCGTGGTCGCACACGCCTTCCCTGAAGATCGCCTGCCACGAATTCGCAAATGCCCAGAACGCCGCCGGCACATGCGCGCGCACGGCGGAACTTTCGGGCCGCGGGGTCCCGTACTGGGCGCAGCGCGCCATCTCGGCGCGCATGGCGTCGTCCATCTGTTCCAGCGGCACGTAACTGATGCGTTGCTTGTCCATGCCTGTTTCTCCTTGCGGTCGATATCGCAATTATGACCGTTGGTGCAGGTTTTCACATCCTGCCAGAAACGGATGCGTTGGTGTTAGCCAACCACTGGATTCCGGATAGCGCTTCGCGCTTCCGGAATGACGGAGTTGCGCGGATCCCACCGATCCGTTAGATGCTGACCGGCCGCGAGACGCCGATCGCCGGGCGCAGGGCGAGGCACAGCGGGAGAGTGAGAAGAACCGCGATTCCGATGACGGCGATCGAGTTCTCGACCCCGAAGTAATCGCCAAGCAGGCCGTATCCGAGCGGCGCCGCGATACCGCACAGCGAACCCAGCGTGTAGAAAAGACCAAACGCCCGCGGCAGCCGTTCCTTGTCGACGAGGTCGCCGATGGTGGCGTAGAGCACTGAGGAGGTGCCCTGCAGCACCACGCCGATCAGCGGCAGCAGCACGAACGCGGCGATCCCGGGCAGCGCCAGTGTCAGCAGGATGCCGAGTCCGGTGGCGAGTTCGGTGATCACGATGCTGCGGATGATGCCGAAGCGCTCGGCAAGCAATCCGCACGCAAGCTTGCCCGCCATGCCGCCCGTCAGGATCAGCGGTACCGCAAGCACCGCCCATCCCTCGGGTAAACCCCTGGCGATCAGCAGGAATGCAACGAAG
>MERG01000130.1 GCA_001771985.1 Betaproteobacteria bacterium RIFCSPLOWO2_12_FULL_62_13
CGAGCGGGGTGATCGGCGCCGAAATCGCGGCCAAATCCCCGCCTGACGGCTACACTCTCCTGCTCGCGCAAAACGCGTTCACGATCAATCCAAGCCTCTTCCGCAAGTTGCCTTACGACACCCTCAAGGAGTTTACGGCGGTCTCGCTCCTGGCGAGCACGCCCTATCTTCTCACCGTGCATTCTTCGCTGCCCGTGAAGTCGGTGAAGCAACTGATCGCGCTGGCGAAGGCCCGCCCCGGAGAGCTCAATCACGCCTCAGGCGGCAGCGGCACCGGCCCGCATCTGGCGATGGAAGTGTTCATGCAAAAAACGGGAATCAAGATGGTGCAGGTCACCTACAAAGGCGGCGGCCCGGCCATGAACGATTTCATCGCCGGCCAGACCCAGGTCTACCTCGCCAACATGGTGTCGGCGATGCCCCACGTGAGGTCGGGAAGGATACGCGCACTGGCCGTGTCCAAGCTCACCCGGTCGCCCGTCGTCCCCGACGTGCCGACGATCGCCGAGTCCGGGCTGCCCGGTTTTGACGAGAGCGGGCAACACGGCATCGTTGCTCCCGCGGGAGTTCCGAGGGAAATCATGTCAAAACTGCAGCGCGACATCGCGACCGCGATGCGCACGCCCGAGATCGTGAAACGCCTTGCCGATGAGGGCTCAGAGGTGGTCGCGAGCACGTCCGAAGAATACGCGGCCATCATCAGGCGCGAGACGGAGAAGTGGGCGAAGGTGATTAAGGCCGCGGGGATCCAGCCGCAATAACATCCATAGCGAGACAAAGGAGCATGTCGCATCATGAGCAACATCGATCTGCATAACCATGTGATTCCGCCGACGATCGTCGATGCGCTGGTGCGCAATCCGGAACGCTTCGGAATGAATATCGAGGTGAAAGGCGGCAAGCGCTATTTCAAAAGCCACGGACGCATGACCGAGCTGCTGCCGGAGTTCTACGACGTCAACGCCAAGATCGAATGGATGGATCGCAGGGGAATCGATATTTCCGCGATCTCGGTCGGCCCGCCGATCTATTTCTACTGGTTGTCGCCCGACGCCGGGCTGGAGGCCGCGCGGCTCGCAAACGACGGTATTGCGCGAATGGTGGAGAAGCATCCCGACCGGTTGCGGGGCATGGCGCACCTGCCGATGCAGGATACGGACGCGGCGATCGTCGAACTTGAACGGGTGGTGAAGGAGCACAGATTCAAGGCGGTGGAAATCGGCACTTCGATCGAGGGCACGGCGCTCGCCGACCAGAAGTTCCGCAAGGTCCTGAGGACCATCGAACAGCTCGGCTGCTTCGTCTTCGCGCACCCCTACCAGTGCCTGGCGCAGGGCGGCATGGACGACTACTACCTGCGCAATTTCATCGGCTTCCCGCTCGACACGACGATGATGGTGGCGCACCTCATGTACAGCGGCGCGCTCGACGACCTGAAGAGGCTGCGCATCCTGTGCGCGCACGGCGGCGGCTATGTGCCGTACCAGATCGGGCGCTTCATCCACGGATTCAACGTACGGCCCGAGCCGAAGATGAAGACCAGGACCTCGCCGCGCGACCTGTTGCGGCGCTTCTACTTCGACGCGCTAACGCACGATCCGCTGGCCGCGCGGCACCTCATCAACCGCGTGGGGGCCGATCGCGTGGTGATCGGCACCGACCACCCGTTCGACATGGGGCCGGAGGATCCGATCGGCGCGATCGACGCGATACCGGAGCTGACCGCGAGCGAGCGCGAGTACGTTTGTGAACTCACCGCGAAGGACCTGCTCGGCGAGGACTAACATGATCAATGGGTTCGAAGTGACGCTCTTGTTTCGATCCGCAATCTGCCCCTTCTAAACAGGGAAAAACCACTCATGAACATTTTGATCGTTGGCGCCACTCGCGGTATCGGGCGGGAACTTGTTCAACAGGCGTTGTCCTCCGGACATACCGTAACCGCCCTGGTTCGCGATCCGCGAAGGCTTTCGACACAGCATGATCGGCTCAGGGTGATAAAGGGCGATATTCTGGATTCGGATTCGGTCGCTCTCGCGATGGCAGGTCAGCGTGCGGTGTGTTGCACGATCGGGGTCAAGGTGCCGTGGCCGCCGGTGACGGTCTTCTCGGAAGGCACCGGGAATCTGCTCCAGGCAATGAAAAAAGCCGGGGTCAAGCGTTTGCTGTGCGTGACGGGCATTGGCGCCGGAGACAGCAGGGGGCACGGTGGTTTTCTTTATGATTGTGTCTTCCGCCCTTTCCTGCTTTGGCCGGTCTATGCGGACAAGGACCGCCAGGAATCGCTGATCAAGGCGAGCGATGTTGACTGGACTATCGTCCGGCCCGGCTTCCTCACCAACGGACCGTTAACGAAAAATTACAGAGCGCCCACTGATTTGACGGGGGTAACCGCAGGCTGGATTTCCCGCGCGGATGTTGCGCACTTCATGCTCCAGGAACTGGAATCGAATCAGTATTTGAGGAAAACACCCTTGTTGACTTCCTGAAGTCTTGAATTACGCGGCCAACATGCGCTTGAGCTGTCTCACCGCCGAAGTGGGGCTCGTCAGCACCTTGCGCCCCGGCTGATCGGGAATAAGCGCGGCGGCGCTTGCCATCGAAAACTGCCCGAGGATCAGCGCATCGCAAACGCCGAGTTCGTCCGCCGCCCGCGCGATCAGCCGGTTGTGCTCCGCAGCGCGCCCGGCGTGCAGCGCCGTGAGCGCGGTGGGAATGGCTTGTGTCTTGATCTTGATCTCGAGCTTGAGCTGCCGTTGCCGCGCCATCTGTTCGAGCTCGGCCCTGAGTGCGGGAATACTCGGTGCGAAGGTTGCGAGCAGGCCGATGCGGTTGCCCGCGGCGAGCGCTTCGTTGAGCATCGCCTCGTTGGGCTTCAGGACGGGAATGTTCAAGGCGGCCTGCGCCGCTTCGATCGCCGGACCGAATGCCGAGCAGGTGAAGAGGACGGCATGCGCGCCGCAGCCGTGCGCGTAGCGCGCCAGCGTCACGAATCGCTCGATCATCTTGTCGGTTAGCCTGCCTACGGCGGCGAGGTCGGCGGAGAGCGAGTCGTCGAGCAGATTAGTGGTCCGCGCCTCCGGCCAGAGCCGTTTGAATGCGTCAACGATCGGTTCCACGGCGACGGGCGTGGCGTGGATCAGGGTGATACGGGACAATGACATGGGTGCGGAATAATGAAAACCCGTGTATTTTACACACGATTTACGTCGGGCATTTGTTCGTCGTCGGCGTGCTGCTGTCGGAATCGAGCATGCGGCATCATCCGTTGACGCCGATGACCGATCCGCTGCTGATACGCGTGCTCGCGCGGCAATGCAAGGGCCGGGTCGGGCTGATCGCATAGGACGTGGTGGAGCAGGGAAGCGCGGCGATCGGCGAAGCGATGCGCAGGTTGCAGGCAGAGGGCTACCGTTTTGCCGTCATCGATGCGATTACCGGTGCGCATTTTACCGCGGAACAGGTGGCGGAACTCAACCGCCGGCTTGCGAACTGATTGGCATGCCCTCGCGACGCGCGTGCCCGCCCACCGTGTGTCGCCGACATGCAACCAGCGGAACCGGGTGTGGTCATATGTGGATACGACAAGCCGTGAAGATCTTTTTTTGCAGGAGGCGTGGGATGAGAAAGTCATTCATTTTGGCGGGCGCCATCGCAGCCGCGACCGCTGCAGTGCCCCAGTGGGCTGGCGCCCAATCGACCCTGGATGCGGTGCGGTCAAAAGGCTATGTGCAGTGCGGGGTCAATACCGGGCTCGCGGGGTTCTCGCAGCCGGATTCGAAAGGGGTGTGGCGCGGCATCGACGTGGACGTGTGCCGCGCGGTCGCCGCGGCGATGTTCGGTGACGCGAGCAAGGTTCGATTCACTCCCCTCACCGCGCAGCAGCGCTTCACCGCCCTGCAGTCGGGTGAAGTCGATGTTCTGTCGCGCAACACGACCTGGACGGTGACGCGCGACACGAGCCTGGGTCTCAACTTCGTCGGCGTCAACTACTACGACGGGCAGGGCTTCATGGTGCCGAAGAAGCTTGGCGTGAAAAGCGCCAAGGAGCTGAAAGGCGCCACCGTGTGCGTGCAGCCGGGCACCACGACCGAGCTCAATCTCGCCGACTACTTTCGCGCCAACAAGATGACCTTCAAGCCGGTCGTAATCGAAAAGCTCGAGGAAGTGACGAGCGCGTACTTCGCGGGTCGCTGCGACGTATACACGACGGACGTTTCCGGCCTCGTCGCGGTGCGCGCCTCGCGGGCGCTGAACCCGGCCGACCACGTAATTCTGCCTGAGGTGATCTCCAAGGAGCCGCTTGGTCCAGTGGTGCGCCACGGTGATGACAGTTGGTACGACGTCGTCAAGTGGTCGCTGTTCGCGATGATCGAAGCCGAAGAGCACGGCCTTGCCTCGAAGAACATCGACCGGCACGTGAAGAGCGCCAATCCTGCGATCCAGCGTTTCGTCGGCGCCACCGGTGACATCGGCAAGATGCTGGGCCTTGACAACCGCTGGGCCTACAACATCGTCAAGCAGGTTGGCAACTACGGCGAGAGCTTCGAGCGGAACCTCACGCCGCTTGGTTTCGATCGCGGTCTCAACAAGCTCTGGACGCAGGGGGGTCTGATGTACGCGCCGCCGATCAGGTAAAGCGACGGCGCGCGCCCGGCGCGGGCAGACCCGCGTAGTGGCGCGCGCCAGAGCACGCGGTTCCTAAACCTTGAAACCGCAGATGAACGTGGATGCACGCAAGAAAGGCGGCAAATAAGCCGTCCGCATCTCGACTCCTCCCTCGACAAGCTCGGGATACGCTCGATACGAACGGGTTTTCGGCATTTTTCAACAAACTGTTGACTTTACCGTGTCATGCCCGCGGAGGCGGGCATCCAATGTGCCGACAGCACTTGGATTCCCGACTGCTCGGGAATGACACAGTGCATCTGATCGCTTTTTTCATGATAAAACGGTTAGGGCAACGCCGATACAATGCGCTCTCGCGGCCGAACACGGCCTGACGCGCAAATCGATTGTCATCCATTTGCGCAAAACTCAATAGGAGGCAGGGAACCGGAGTGAAGCTTTCCTTCAGCGATCCGCGGCTTCGCGCACTCGTCTACCAGGCGGCCGCGATTGCAACGGCGCTGTTTGTCGCCTGGTATCTCATTTCCAACACGCTCGCCAACCTTGAGGCACGCAGGATCGCGAGCGGCCTCGGTTTTCTGGGCCGCGAGGCCGGCTTCGCGATCGGCGAGACGACGTTCATTGCCTACAGCGCGGCGGACACCTACTTTAGGGCGCTCGCGGTGGGCGTTGCGAACACCTTCAGGGTGGCGCTGATCGGGATTGTCGCGGCGACGGTGCTCGGAACGATGATCGGGTTGGCCAGACTGTCGCACAACTGGCTGCTGGCGAAGCTCGCCGCCGGCTACGTCGAGTTCATCCGCAATGTGCCGCTTCTGGTCCAGCTCTTCTTGTGGTATGTGCTCATCACCGAGAACCTGCCGCTGCCGCGCCAGGCGCTCGAACCGCTGCCCGGTGTCTACCTCACGAACCGCGGAGTATTTTTCCCGGTTCCGGCAGCGCACCCGGCCTACGCCTGGATGTTCGCCGCCTTCCTTGGAGGCGTTGCAGCGGCGTTGCTGTTCGCCTGGTGGGCGGCGCGCCGCCAGGCGCTCAGCGGCAGGCGTCCGCCCGTGCTTGAGATCGTCCTTGCGCTCGTGCTCGTTGCGCCGGCGCTTGCATACTTCATCGCCGGCGCGCCGACTGAACTCGACGTACCGCGGCTTGTCGGCTTCAACTTTACGGGGGGCGTGGCGCTCACGCCCGAATTCACGGCGCTCACCCTCGGGCTCGTCATCTATACCGCCGCGTTCATCGCAGAGATCGTGCGCGCCGGGATTGTCGCGATCCAATACGGCCAATTCGAGGCTTCGTATGCACTCGGGCTGCGCCGCGGCCTGGCCATGCGGCTCGTCGTGCTGCCACAGGCGCTGCGCGTGATCGTGCCGCCGATGACGAGCCAATACCTGAACCTCACCAAGAACAGCTCGCTCGCGGTCGCGATCGGTTATCCGGACCTCGTCTCGATCGCCAACACCACCATGAACCAGACCGGCCAGGCGGTCGAAGGGATCGCGATCATCATGGCGGTTTATCTGACGATCAGCCTTTCGATATCGGCTTTCATGAACTGGTACAACGCGCGCATCGCACTCAAGGAGCGCTAGTGTCCCGAGTCATTATTTCGATGCAGGATCTTTGGAGCCTCTCATATCGAGATGGCGTAGGTCAGGTTGCCGCACGGCTACCTGACGCCACGTGGATGTCGGGGAACGCTGCGCGTACCCCGACCTACGCCCAAAATTGTGCAGTCAATTAACGATTCAGGACACTAGCATGGGGCAGGTGCGAACCACAACGCTGCCGCGGCCTGCGGCGCACTCGCCGCTCGCCTGGCTGCGCGCGAACCTGTTCTCAAACCGGGCCAACGCGCTCACCACACTCGTCATTGTCTATCTGCTGTGGCAGGCTGTGCCGCCGTTCATCAATTGGGCGTTTCTCGACGCGGTGTGGCAGACAGCCGATCCGAAAGTCTGCCGCGCCTTGCGCGGCGAGGGCGCGTGCTGGGCGTTCGTCACCGAGAAACACCGCTTCATCCTGTTCGGCACTTATCCGTTCGAGCAGCACTGGCGTCCCGCGCTTGCCAGCGCGATCCTGATCGCGCTCTGGGCCGTGAGCGCGCTGCGCGTGTTCTGGAAGGGGTGGCTCGCGCCGGTGTGGGCGGGCGGGCTTGCCGCGATCGGGTTCCTGATGTGGGGCGGCGTCTTTGGCCTCCCCTACGTCGAAAACGAGCGCTGGGGCGGATTGATCCTCACGTTGCTGCTCGCCACCTTCGGCATCGCGTTGGCGTTTCCGCTTTCCATCCTGCTCGCGCTCGCCCGCCGCTCGACGATGCCGGTGCTGCAGGGGCTCGCGATCGGTTTCATTGAGCTCGTCCGTGGGGTGCCGCTGATATCGCTGCTCTTCATGGCGTCGGTGATGCTGCCGCTTTTCCTGCCGAGCGGGGTAACGATCGACAAGTTGCTGCGCGCACAGATCGCGCTCATCCTGTTTGCGGCGGCCTACCTCGCGGAAGTCGTCCGGGGCGGGCTGCAGGCGATTCCCGCGGGCCAGTACGAGGCGGCCGACTCACTCGGGCTGTCGTACTGGAAGAAGACGCTGCTCGTCATCCTGCCGCAGGCGCTCAGGATCGCAATCCCGCCGCTCGTAAACAGCTTCATCGGGTTTTTCAAGGACACCTCGCTCGTCCTCATCATTGGGCTGTTTGACCTGCTCTCGACGATCAAGGTGTCGCTCACCGAGCCGGCATGGTCCGGCTTCGGGGTGGAGGCATACTTGTTCGCATCGATCGTGTATTTTGCGTTCTGCTACGCGATGTCGAGCTACAGCCAGAACCTGGAGCGGCAACTCGCAAGGGCCGAGGAGGGAAAACGGCGGTGAAAAGTGCTGCCATGATCGAGATGCGCAAGGTCAACAAGTGGTTTGGCGACTTCCACGCGCTGAAGGACATTGACGTCACGGTCGACCGCGGCGAGAAATACGTGGTCTGCGGACCATCCGGCTCGGGCAAGTCCACCATGATCCGGCTGGTGAACAGGCTGGAAGCACACCAGTCGGGACAGGTGATCGTGGACGGCATCGAGCTCGGCGATGATCTCCGGAAGATCGAGGCGATCCGGCGCGAGGTGGGCATGGTGTTCCAGAGCTTTAATCTGTTCCCGCACCTTACCGTGCTTGAAAACCTCACCCTGGCCCCGGTCTGGGTGCGGAACCTGCCCAGAGCGGAGGCCGAGGAACTGGCGCTGCACCTCCTCGAACGCGTGCGCATCCCGGAGCAGGCCAGGAAATACCCCGGGCAGCTCTCCGGCGGCCAGCAGCAGAGAGTCGCGATCGCGCGGGCGCTCTGCATGCGGCCGAAAATCATGCTCTTCGACGAACCGACCTCAGCGCTCGATCCGGAGATGATCAAGGAGGTGCTCGATGTGATGATCGAGCTCGCGGAGGAGGGCATGACGATGATCGTGGTGACGCACGAGATGGGTTTCGCGCGCACGGTTGCGGACCGCGTCTTGTTCATGGACCAGGGGGAGATCGTCGAGTCGGGTCCACCGGGGGAATTTTTCTCGTCGCCAAAGACCGACCGCGCGCGGCTTTTCCTGAGCCAGATACTGGGGCATTGACGGGTGACGGGTGATGAGAAAGTCTCGCGTAGGTCGGGTTGCCGTCAGGCTACCCGACACTTTGACGCCGGGGAGCGCCGTGCGCGCCCCGGCCTACGCCTCTCATCCTTCCGCCCTCATCCTTCCGCCCGCATCCCTCCTCCCTCATCCTTCCTCAGCTCAGGCCGGCCGCGCGCCCACAACCGGGGCATCGCGGCGCCGCAGGATCCAATAACCGACGAACAGGCCGACCGGAATGCAGGCGAATGCCGCCACCTGCTGATCGGGGTGGAACAGCACCACCAACGCGATGGCGGCGAGCACGAGCCGCAGCGGCACGTCGATCTCGCGCCGGTCGGCGAACCGGGCCTGGATGCTGAAGCTCAAGCCGATCGTCGACGTCATGATGAGCAGCATCGCCGCGATCTGTGCCATCCCCGGTTCCAGCACGAGCTCCGGCCGGGTAAACACGCCCGCCATCAGGACGAACAGGGAGAAGCAGATAAGGATTGCGTGAAACAGCGTCTGCATGAAGGGCGCGTCCGCGATCTTGGCCGTGACTGCGGCGGTCACGGAAGTGGGCGGGGTGAGCTCGCCCCACACCGCGAGGAAAAAGGCGAAGAAATGAACGACCCATGGGTCGACACCCACGCGGATCATGGGCGGTGCGATTACCAGGGCCGTGATGATGTAGGTCGGCGCCGGCGGCAATCCCGTTCCGAGCAGCGCGCCGAAGAAGAAGGCGACGACCGCCATGGCGGCCAGATTGACCCCGGCGGCCTCGATGAGGATGGCGCCGATTTTCGTCGGCACGCCGGTAATGACGAGCGCTCCGGTCATGATCGACAGCGTCGCGAGCAGCAGCGTCAGGTCAGCGGTCATGTTCGCGAAAGTATCGACGAAACGCCCGAGCGGGGCGGCGAGCGCACGCAGCGACCAGGCGCGCGTCCTTGCGAGCGATACCAGGTGCGCGGTGACCAGGGCCCCGGCAACGGCGAGAAAGACATAGAGCGCGGCGAACATCGGCGCCAGGTGAAATACCGCCATCAAGGCGATAAGTCCCCCGACGACGGCGGCGAAGACGCCGATGTTCGTCCAGTCGGTCCAGCGCATGATTTCGGCCGAGACGCTTTCGAGGCGGTGACGATAATGTGTTGACAGCAGGTAGACCGACACCGCGATGCCGACGAAATAGATGAGCGCCGGCGCGTAGCCGCGCGCGACCACGTCGAAATAGCTGCGTCCCAGGAACTCCGCCATCAGGAACGCGGAGATGCCCATGATCGGCGGCATCAACTGCCCCCCGAGCGATGACGCCGTCTCGATCGCGGCCGCAGTCACCCGCGGCATGCCGGCGCCGATCATGGCTGGAATGGTCGCCGAACCCGTGGTGATGGCGTTGGCCGCGCCGCTGCCGCTCACGGCGGCAACCCCCATCGAGCCGAGCACGGCCGCCTGCGGCAGCGCGTGCGGCGAGCGCACGGCGATCTGCGTCGCGCCCTTGAGAATCGAGTCGACGCAGCCGAAGGCGCGCAGCGCGGAGAGGACGAGAATGAACGAACCGATCAGCGTCAGCGCAAGCTGCGGCAGGTTGGAAAAGACGCCGGTCGACATTTCGACGCTCATGGCGCTGATGATCCGTTCCCAGCTTAACCCTGGATGGAAAAACATGCCGGGCACCACCGAGCCGTATACCGCGTAGAGGATCAGAACAACGTTCAGTATGAACAGCGCCATGTAGCGTTTCCGCGCATACTCCATGATCAGCACGGCCATCAACACGCCCATGGTGAGATCGGTCGTGCTCCAAATGCCGGCTCGCACCGTGCCGATCTCGAAGTATTCAACGTGCATGTATACGGCGACGGCGATCGAGATCGCGATGTAGGCGGCGGCTATCACGTAGTTGGCGACCGCCGGGAGCCGCGGGTAGAACTCGTCCTTGCGCAGTTCGTCCAGCGTGAACAGGATGAACGTGACCGGGACCAGCGTGATCGCGAGCAATACCGGCCCGCCGGCACTGGTCCAGTAGTAGACAAACAGGTAGACGAAGAAGAAGACCGCGGTCAGGTAATAGAGTCCGTCGATGACGGCACGTGGCCGGGACGAAAGCGCGGCGGGGTTGGTCATGTTTGGGAAAAGCTCTGCGTGATCGCTACAGGACGGGCGCGTCCTTGCGCCCGTCCGCCCAATTGATTCAGTGAGGTAAACCCTCGGCTTGGCCGCGGGTCATTTAACACACGTGATCGAACCTACTTCTTCGCGATCCGCGCGTCCCACTTCTTGTCCCAGACACCCTTTTCGCGCATGTACTTCGCGAGCCCCGGATGGATCGGTACAAAGTCCACCGCCGACATGACGCCGTGGCGCTGGAACCCGGGCATGTCCTTGGCGATCTGCGCGAAACCCGGATCGGCTTTGACGAGCTCGGCGACGTTCTTCTCGATCACCGTGAGCATTCTGTACACGTCGTTCTCAGGCACCTCGAGGCCGACGTGGAAGCCATAATAGAACGGCAACAGGGTCACGCTGGGGGTGTGAACGTCCTTCTTGAATACGTCGGGTTTCACTTCGGTGACCGCAAAACCGGCTTTCTTCAGTTTGGCGAGTTCGTCGGCGCTCGGGTTGAGGGCGGCCCAATCCGCCGCGAGCGAAGCCTCGGTGATCCAGGGCGCCGTCGTGGCTTCGCCGTTGGTGTATATGATGAACGCCTCGATGCCGCCGCCCTGGAGCAGCGATCCGGCTGCGGAGAGGTCAACCTGGCGGTACTGGTGCTTTACGCCGAGCGCGCTAAACGCGCGCTCGAGATGGGCGCGCACATCCCAGGGGAGCGGCCCGGTGAACACGGGCTTGCCGGCGAGATTCGCCCATCCCTTGAATTTCGCCCTGTCGCGGGAATGGACCGCGGTGCCGACCTCGACGGTGAATACCCAGAAGGACTGCACGGGTTGGCGCTTCATGCTCGTCTTGAATCCCTTGAAGCGATTGATGTCGTTGGCGAGCTCGTAGAAGGCGATGTCGGCGCCGTAATAGCCCTCGAACTGGCCCGTCGCGTAACCCTTGACGGTCACGATCGCCCCGGGCGTCGGCTGAACGGTGACCCGGTAGTTCTTCATCTCGCGGTTCAAGACTTCCGCGAGCGCAACGAGCGCCTTGTGTCCGGACGATCCGACCGCTGAGGTGCCCCAGGGAATCTCTTTCACCTGCGACCACGCCGCGGCGCCCAAGGTCGCCATCAGGCCGGCGACGAGGAATGTAAGCGTACGTCTGAGCATAGCTGCCTCCTCCATTATCGATAAGGGAGGGTTCCACCAACCCTCCCGGTGTGACAGTATACAACCGCGCGGATGTGTCCGGGCGACAGTGGGCTTGGCATGATGTTTCGGCGCCTCCACCCGTTTCCACACCCCACCGCGATCGAAAGCCTGGCGGTGGTTCTACTTTGAGTGCGGGGCAGACTCGGAAAGTTCCTGCGGCCGGCGCGTATTCAGTTCTCGAGGCTCGTGGCTGGCGAGGGCGTGAGAGGCGTAGGTCGGGGGACGCGCAGCGTTCCCCGA
>MERG01000131.1 GCA_001771985.1 Betaproteobacteria bacterium RIFCSPLOWO2_12_FULL_62_13
AGTACATCGCCGAAGTCTGTCTGGCGGGTGTTGCGGTTCGCAGCCACCTCACTCGCGTCCAACACGGCGGGATGGACGTCCCACAGCGGACTGTAACGGCCCTGGTTGGGCGTCCACGCCAATACATTGAGCGGGTCGCCCTCGCCGAGTAAGGCGGAGTTGAGAGAGAATAATTGGGGTCGTAGTAACGTTTTCATGCCCCGGAGCGCTCGACGACTTTGCCCCACATTGCGTTCTCAGACCAGAGGAAGACGCCGATTTCGTCAGCCGTGATGCCTGCCGGACACCGCCGCTTTTCCGCGGCGAATGTGCCGGCGGTCGAACGCGGCCCGCAGTTTCCTGTCGAAGTTCATTGGGCGGCGGCCGCAGTTCGCGCCGCGGCGGATGTTCGTTCTTAATGACAGTGCCTGGAACGGAAAACCGGTTGCCCTCAAAGCCACCAAGCCCGCGGCGAGCGCACTGAAGGAAGTCTCGTAACACACGCACCACTGACCGAAGCGCGGCAGCGGCAAGGCACTCGACGTAATCACGATGACGGGGCGGCGCCGCCCCGTTGCGCTT
Source organism: Betaproteobacteria bacterium RIFCSPLOWO2_12_FULL_62_13 (assembly GCA_001771985.1). Classification (GTDB taxonomy): domain Bacteria; phylum Pseudomonadota; class Gammaproteobacteria; order Burkholderiales; family SG8-41; genus DSOT01. Next base: position 562 of record MERG01000131.1, read on the forward strand.
GCGCGCACGCAATGTGAAAGCGATCAGCCGCATGAATGCAGAAAAAGTCAGCACAGCAGATCGACTGGACGTCGTCGACCTGCGTTCCGACACGGTGACGAAGCCCACGCTCGAAATGCGCGCAGCCATGATGGCGGCCGAGGTGGGGGACGATGTCTACGGCGAAGATCCGACCGTGAACGAGCTGGAGCGCGAGGTTGCCGGGATTATGGGCACGGAAGCGGCGGTCTTTACACCTTCGGGCACGATGGCGAACCAGATCGGCGTTTTGCTTCACACGCGACCGGGGGATTCCGTCATCTGCGAGGAAGGTTCACACGTCTTCATCAACGAAGCGGGCGCCGCCGCAGCGTTTGCCGGGGTGCAATTCGACTTGGTGCCGCTCGCGGAACGTATGTCCGACGCGGCGATCACGGCGCGTTATCGCGGGGACGAGTTGCACGCGGCGCCGTCCTCGCTGCTGATCGTGGAGAACACCCACAATCGCGCGGGGGGCCGCGTGCTTTCAAAGCGGCACATCACCCGTATCCTGGCCACGGCGCGGGCGCTCAATCTGCGCACGCACTGCGACGGCGCCCGGCTCTGGAATGCGGCGATCGCGGCCGGGGAAACCGAGCGTGATCTTACCGCGGGATTCGACACGGTTGCCGTGTGCTTTTCCAAGGGGCTCGCCGCCCCGGTGGGATCCGCCATTGCCGGCACGGCGGAAGCCATGAACCGTGCCCGCAAACTGCGCAAGCGACTGGGCGGCGGCATGCGCCAGGCCGGGGTGCTCGCGGCTGCCGCGATCTACGGCGTGCGAACGCGGGCGCGCCTCGCGGAGGATCACCGTCGTGCTGCCGCGCTCGCGAACGGCCTGCGGAAGCTCGGAGCATCGGGACGCGCGATCAGCGTGGAAATTCCCGATCCTGTCACCAACATGGTCTACTGGCGCTGGGGAGGCGTGGATGGCGACGCGCTGGTCGCGCGCCTTGCGCGGCGCAATGTGCGCATGCTGCACGTGGGCGGCGGCTGGCTGCGGGCCGTGACCCATCTCGAGGTCACGGACGAGGCCATCGACCATACGCTTGCAGCCGTGCGCGCCGCTACTTGACGTAGAGGCGGCGCGGACAGACTGACTGGTCGCCCAGAATCTCGCAGCCTGTCTCCGTGATGACGACCTGCTCGCTCGATCCCACGTAGCCGATGCCGGGCAGAAACACGTGCATGGGACAGTGGAACACCTGCCCGACTTCCAGAACGAGCGGGTTTCCGGGCGTAAGTGACAGGATCCCGGCGTCGGTCCACCGTTCGTTGGCGGTATACCCCGAACGATGCTGCATCTCGAAGCCCGCGGCGGTAAGGTAGTCGCGCGCTGCCGCATCGACCTCGTGTGAAGTCCGGCCCGGCGCCATGACCCGGGCGAGCCGGTCGAACGCCTGGTGCGTCGCATCCAGCGCTTCGCGCACGCGCTGCGGCGGCTCGCCGAACCATACGGTGCGAATCATGCAGCCCACGTAAGTCTTCACGAAGATACCGGGTTCGATCCAAATCCCATCGCCGCGCGCGACGCGTTTTTGCTTGCGCTCGTGCGGCGTGCGCAGGACGTGCATGTGCAGCATGTGGTCGCCGACCTGACACACCGTGGCGCCGGTGGCGGAGTAAAAATATTCCTCTCCGAGCCGCTTCTCATGGCCCGCGCACAGGTGCATGACGATATCCCATTCGCTCCACCCGGGCCCTATCGTTTCGATCGTTTCAGCCAGGGTCGCGCGGTTGATGTTGTTGGCGCGGCGAACGCACTCCAGCTCGGCTGCCGAACGCCGCACCCGGATCTGCTCCACGCGAAAATCCACGAACCGCGCCTTGGGCAGGAGGGTCTTGAGCCGCTCGTATTCCTCGACCGGCGTCACCCGCAGATTGATGCCGATGCGTTTGTCGGCAAGGCCGATCTGCTCCAGCGACTTCACGGTGTACTGGACCGGATCATACGGATTCACCGGGCCTTCGTCCGGGTATCCCACCCACTGATCGACAAATGAACAGCAGCGGTGCGTCGTCGCCTCCAGCCGCCGCACGATGCCGACCGGCTCGCCCGCCCACACAATCAGCCACTGCGGGCTTTCGGCGGCGTAAAAATCGACCCGCGTTCCGGTCAGCCAGGAAAAGTCCCGGGGCATGGTCACAAGCGTGGCGTCGGCGCCCGCGTTGGCCATTTCCCGTTTGACGCGCGCGTGGCGCGCCTCGTATTCGGAGCGGGGAAACGGCAGGTCATAGACCACTGGGGTATAAACATTGACGGTGGCTCGTACGTCGGTCTTCATGGTGGCCTCGTTCTGAAGTTCGATCTGATGCGACGGCCGGCAAAAATGCAAAACGCGCGACAGGCGCCGGGCGTCGCGCATCTGGAGAGATGCAGCGGCGAATTTCCCTCACATTAATTATAGAGCCAGCGGCGCCTGCGGGAAGCGCAGGTCGTGCTTCGGTCAATTTCTCCAGCAGGAGAAAATTTCAGACCCCGGCAGGGCGGTTGCGCGGGCGCCTGGGCAAGGCCCTGCACCGCATAGAGAGAGATTCAGCCCTTGTTCAAACGACCGAGAAGACCGCTCAGTGCGCCGGCAAGCTGGGCGAGCGCCTGCGGGTCCGGTACCGGCAACCGGAGATAACGGCGCCCCGACCCGGGCTCGGTCTCAAGCGAGAAGGTTTGCCCCGGGGTGTGCTCCTTGCCCTCGGCCGGCAGCGTCGCAACCTCGGCGAGGCGCGACAGGAACTCCACCCCGGCATTCACGAGTCCTTCCCAGGGATCAGCACCCGGCGCAGTTATTGCGATCGGTTGCTCTGCTGCGGCCGGGCCCGGCTCGGCCGCGTCCCGTGCCGTCTCCTCGGGCCGCCCCGTTGCCGCCGCGGCGATCGTCTCCTCCGCGGCGCTCTGCTGCACCTCGGGCTGGCCCATTGCACCGGTCGCTCTCTCGACGCTCTCCATGAAGCGCGCAAGACGCGTGCCGTTCAGGAACACTTCCGCGGCGGCGCCATCCAGCACGCCGGCGAAAAGCGATTTCTTGAACGCGAGCAGCGAAAGCATGCCCTCCTCGATCGTGCCTTGAGCGATGAAATTCACCACCTGGACGTTGCGCCGCTGGCCCATCCGGTGCACGCGCCCGATGCGCTGTTCCAGCACCGCCGGATTCCACGGCAGATCCATGTTGACGACGGTCGCCGCATGCTGGAGGTTGAGCCCGACGCCGCCCGCGTCGGTCGACAGAAACACGCGGCACTCCGGGTCTTCGCGGAATCGTGCCACCAGCGCCCCGCGTTTGTCGGATGGAACGCTGCCGTGAAACATCACGTAGTCCCAGCCGCGGGCCGCGAGCCGGCGCTCGATCAACTCGTGCGTGCCGATCCATTGGCTGAACACCACTGCCTTGGCATCGGCGCTTTCGAACAAATCCTCGAGCAGCGCGGCCAACTCGTCGGCCTTGAAGCCGTAGTCGGTTTCGCGGTCGAGGAGCCAGGTGCTGTTGCACGACATGCGCATGTTCTGGAGCGCACAGGTCAGCCGCCGCTGGTCGGCTTCCGACAGCCAGCGCTGCCTGCGCCACTTCGCCGCGATCCTGGCGACGATTTCGGCGTTCTCGTCGTGGTATCGGGCCTGCTCGGGCGTCATCGGCACGAACACGTTCTGGTCGGTTCGTTCCGGGAGCTGGGTCAGCACCTCGCGCTTGCGCCGCCGGATCATCACCGGCGCGAGCGTGCGGGAGATCTCGTCGAGCCGCTGATAGCCGATCACGCGGCCGTGATCGTCGCGCATCTGGTGCTCGCGCAGGAGCCTCCACGTCGGGCCGAGACGGTGGCGATCGACGAACTGCACGATGGAAAGAAGCTCTTCCAGGCGATTCTCCAGCGGGGTGCCGGTGAGAACCATGGCGTAGGGACTGTCGATGCGCTTGATCGCGCGCGCGGCGATGGTGTTCCAGTTCTTGATGCGCTGCGCCTCGTCCAGGATCACGAGGTCCGGCGACCAGCCGCCGATGAGATCGAGGTCGCGCGCCACCGTATCGTAGGCAGCGATCTTCCATGGGCATGTCTCGGCGTACCGCCGCTGCCTGAGCGCCCGTCCGCCGGAGATCACGAGGCCCCGGCGCCCGGTGAAGCGGACGAGTTCCAACTCCCACTGGTGTTTGAGCGAGGCGGGGCAGATCACGAGCGTGCGCTCCGCCCCGAGATGTGCCCGAAGGATCTCTGCGGCGGCGATCGCCTGCACCGTCTTGCCCAGACCCATTTCGTCGCCGATCAGCGAGCGCCCGGCCCGCGCCGCGAAGAGTGCTCCTTCGGCCTGGTAAGGGTGCAGGTTCGCTTTGAGCAGCTTGACGAGCGCCGGGCTCTTGGCGCCCTGCGGAAAGGCGCGGTCGAGCACTTCGCGCCGGCGTTCGGCATCGCGCACCTCGGCTATGAAACCGAGCGCGTCCTCGTAGGCCCTCAATTCGTGGCCATTGCGGTTGCTGGCGAGAAAGTCGTCGAGCCTTGCGAAGCGCTCAGGCGGAAGCACCCAACCCGCGGAATCGTCGAACACCCGGCGCGCCCGTGACAGCAGCTCCGCGGGGCAGTTCGCGCCGGGACGAAAGTGCACGGTTCGCTTCGCGCCGTAGCGCAGATAGAGCTCGCTGAACGGGGGCTGATAGCCTTGCGCGAGCGCCCGCTTGCCGCCGCGCCGCTTCTCCAACTTCGCAAGCGTGAACTCGATGTGCTTGCAGGTGCCCAGCTCGTTGGTCGCGAAATCCGGGCAGGAACAGTAATTCTCGCCGAGGCCCGCGCCTCGGATCGCGACACGGTAGCGTCCGCCGCCTGCCGGATTGACGACGCGAAACTCCGAGAATACCGGCTCCGCGCCGAGGTTTTCCAGCAAGAAGCTGCTCTCGCGGCCGAACTGCCGCCGCAGAGCGATCTGCCAGGCTTGCGGCGCCATGTCGGGTGGCGTGTGTAGCCGGGAGAGACGAGGTCCGGTCTGTGCGGTCTTGCGCCGCCCGCTTCGTGTCGTGGTTGTCATGGCGAATTACCGTCGATCAACGTGGAAAAACGTGCCGCGAGCTCTCGATCAGAATAGGTCGCCTGATCTGACGTCATCAGCGGCGAATTCGGAATCGAGTCGCGCCAGCGCGGCGTCCGGGTCGCGCGCATATTCCGCCTGGAACGCGACGATCTCCTCGACGCGTTTGCGGTGCCCGAGGTAGCGGTCGATTTGCGGTGGATTCAGACGGTCGTAGATCGGCGTCCAGCTCTCGCCCTGCCGCAGTGAAAGTGCGGGATTGATCACGTAGAAGCCGCGCGAGGTTCGCGCGAACAGCCTGCGGTTGTAGGCGTAGTCGCGCGAGATCTCGTTCCGCGCCAGCACTCCGCTCAGGTAGGTGCGCCGCTTGCGGCGTTCCGGCAGAACGCGTTCGGGGAAGGCCTCCGCCGGCTTGACGAAGTCGTCAACGTTGAGGCCCACGCGCCACCATTTCGGGTAGTTGAGCCGGTGCTGCATGAGCGCGAGCATTGCGTTGAACAGGAAGAACTCGATCAGGTGGGCGTCGAGCTTGATGAGACGCTCCTCGACCATGATATCCACCGCCGGCGGCGCGAGCAGCCGGTGCAGATCGGCGAATGGTCCCGCGGCGTACGCGGCATCGAGCAGGGCGCGCAGCAAGGCGTGGTGGTACGCAAGCCGGCCGTGGTTGTCGGCAAGTTCCACGTCCGCGCCGCGCTCGAGCAGCGTTTCAGCGAGGGCCACGTTGCCGCGCGCCGCGGCGATCATGAGCGGCGTCTGATTGAAGGGGTTGCGGAAATCGGGCCCATACTGGGCCACCTGACGCAACACTTCCTTGAAGTTCCGGCTGTCGTAGGCCGCGTAGTGGCGCCTCAGCAGGTTGGCGCCGGTCTCGACGAGCCGCACCCCCTTCTCATCGGCGAACTCGAGCACGCCACGCGCGGGTTCGAACCGCACCTCGGCAAGCCGCGCCACCCACGCCGGCTCGTCGTTCAGCACCGCGTACTCGTAGATCTGCTGGCGCGGCTTGTTGGAGATGTTTTGCGGATCGAGGGCGCGCTCCGCCAGCGCGGCGAGCGCCTCGCCATCGAGCACGGGCCATGGCACCGCACGCGTGTGCAGCACCGTGCGGCGCACCGCTTCGGCCTGGTCGAGCTTGCCCTGCTGCTCCAGCCGGTGCGCCTCCTGCTGCCACTCTTCAAGCGAGGACTTCTGTTCCGCGAGTTCGATCCGCTCGCGCGCGCGCTCCTGGCCGAGCAGGCGCAGCAGCGGGTGCCCGTTGTCGGACTCGACCAGGTACACCTTGCGGACCGCCCGGGTGACGGCCACGTAGAGGGCATTGATGAAAAACTTGTAGATTTCGAGCGACTTGTCGGTCTTGTCCGGGGCGCGCCGGTATTCGAGGTCGCCCTGCTCCACGCCCGCGGCCGACACTCCGGAGGCGATGGCGGCGAAGCTCTGCCGCTCGCAGGACACGAAGTTGTAGAGGATCACATTCTCATACTCCAGCCCCTTCGCCTCCTGCACGGAAAACACGAGCGGCGTCTGGAAATGCTCGCGCGCGGCGGCTTTCACGTCCTCACGCAGCACGAGCACCGCGAAGTGCGTGGACTGCCGCGTTCTGGCGTTCAATTCCACGAGCAGCTTCGGTTCGTGCGCCAGAAGTTCCACCACCCCGGCCTCGCGCGAGGCCGTTTCCACCAGGTAGTTGCTTTCGCGGTCGATCGAGCCGAAGCGCCGCTGCTTGATGCGCAGCAGGCGGTTGGCAAGATCGTTCACGCCCGCGGCGTTGCGGTAGTTCGTGCGCAGCACGTGCACGAGCGAGGCAGGGTCGAGCGCCGAGGTCGTGAAAAACAGCGTTTTCAACTGCGCCCAGGAAAAGAAGTTCGGATGGACGATCTGGTTGGAGTCGCCGGAGAGCAGGAATTCGCCCTCGCGGCGCAGCAGGCGCAGGATGAGCGCGAGTTGCACGTTGGTGATGTCCTGCACTTCGTCGACCACGGCGAAGTCGTAGTGCGGCTTCGCTTCGGCGAGATAGTGCTGCGAGACCATGTTGGAATCGTAGAGGCCCGACTCCCCGATCCAGCGGAGATAGCGCTCGAAGAGATCGTAGACGCCGGCGCGCTCCTCGTCGAGGAAGATCGAGCGCTTGACGCCCAGTGCGAGATAGTCCTCGCGCGCGAGAAACGGCTTGTCGGTGGCGAGCCCGGTCAGCACCCCCTTGAATTCCTCGAACAGCTTGTGCGCGGGCACGCCGCGCGCCTGCGGTTGCCGGGCATGCCAGGCGCGGAACTCGCGGTAACCGGCTTCGCGCCCCGCCGGCATGCGTATGGATTCAAGCAACTCCCGAAATGAGAAAAAGTCGATGTTCTGCGCCTCGTTTTCATAGCCATTCGCGAAGTAGAGGTCGCGGGCGTGCCGGGCGAGGAACGCGGACTGGGTGACGTAGAGCACATCACCGGTGGCGAGCTTCGCCTTCTCCAGCGTGAGCGCGGTCTTTCCGCTGCCAGCGGAGCCCACGATCACCAGGGGCGCCGGGACGCGATAGAGCGCCTCCTGCGCCTCGTCGAAACTCAACGCCTTGTCGAGCAAATTGAAGCGCGTGCCGCAGGGATTGACATACGGCAGCGCGGGCAGAGCCTCATCCGGCAGTCGCCCGGGCTCAACGGGCACCAGGCTCGCCTCGTCCACGCGCGCGCCGC
>MERG01000132.1 GCA_001771985.1 Betaproteobacteria bacterium RIFCSPLOWO2_12_FULL_62_13
CGTGATCGGCCGCCGCTCGGTGTAGCGGATGTATTCCGCGACCTGGTTGCGCAAGGTGCGCTTGCAGAATGCCGAGAGCCGCTGCCGGAGCGCATCGAGGTTGCTGCCGGCGCCGGCATACTGCGAGCGGAAAGCATTAACGTCGCCGAACAGGCGCTCGTCGATCAGGGTCGAGAGGCCGTACAGTTCGAGCAGCGAGTTTTGAAGCGGTGTCGCGGTCAGGAGCAACTTGCGGCAGTCCTCGGTCGCCCAGCGGATGCCCTGGCCTACCTTGTTGCTGGGCCGGTAGGCGTTGCGGAGCTTGTGCGCCTCGTCGATGACGATCAGGTCCCAGGCAACGGCCTTCAGCGCCTCGCGCAATGCGTGCGCAAAGTTGAACGACATGACGAGCACCGCGCCGGGCGCCAGCGGGTCGCGGCTCGTGCGCTGCGCTTCACGGTGCGTCTTCGCATCGAGCACGGTCACCGGCAGGCTGAATTTCTCTTGTAGCTCGAGTGCCCATTGCTTGCGGATCGACGCGGGGCATACGACGAGCAGTCGCCGCTTGCGCTCCGCCCAGAACTGGCACAGCACGATGCCGGCTTCAATCGTCTTGCCCAGCCCCACCTCGTCGGCAAGGATCACGCCCTTGGAAAGTGGAGATTGGAGTGCGAACAGCGCGGCCTCGATCTGGTGCGGATTGAGGTCCACCGCCGCGTCGAACAGGGACATGGAAAGCCGGTCGATGCCGCTTGCCGCCCGACGCGTCAGGTCGTGCGCGAAGTATTTCGCTTGGTGAGGCGTCAACTGCACGGAGAAACTACGGTCCTATGGCACAAGACGGGAATCGTGACGTGGGACGCACGAGTGGCGTGCCATTCCGCTTTTGCGAGCAGGGCATTGATCGTAGCCGTCGCTTCTCGTTCGGTGGACAAAGCTCCCCTCCCCCGTTGTAGTGTTATCAGTTGATTCTACTCGCCATTGAAAGGAAAGTGACTGGAAAGGCGTGACTTGAGGGGCGTGACTGATGGGGCGTGACGGGTTGCTGGTATCCCGGTGCCAATCATAGATCCCTGGGCGGTGTCTTGAAGACCTGCTCTTTGTGCCACGCCAGGAATTCCGGACGCGGCAGATAGGCAGCGCTCTGCGGGAGGATCAGGCCGGCGCCGTGATAGGCGCTAACTTCCGTGTGGGCGGGAGATCGGGAGGGCGATCCTGAAGGAGGAAGGAGGTTCCGAGGGATGAGGGAAGAAGGATGAAGGATGAGGGCGGAGGGCGGAAGGATGGAAACCCAGTGACTGGTGGAGCGTGACTGGACTGACTGGGAAGGCGTGACTGATACGGCGTGACGTGGTGAGGCGTGACTGGAGAAGCGTGACTGATTGGGTCCGTCACGCCGCCAGGCGCATCTCTGCGCGAACGACGTCCCAAGCGACCGAGACGAGAGCATCCTTGCGGCGTTCGATGAGACCGAGCTCCGCGAGCCGTTTCACGTCGCCGTGCACGTTCTTGTAATCGCGCTGAAGACGGCGCGCCAGCTCGTTCACCGACAGCGGGCCTTCGGCGCGCAGTCGCTCGAGCAGCGTCCAGCGCGCGGGCGTGAGCGTGCGCAGGAGCAGTTGCAGGTTAGCGAACGTGAGCACGTGCTCCGTGGAGACCTTTTCGCCCCGCGTTGCCCTGTTCCATGTTGCCTCGAAGCGGTCCAGCGCCGAGTTGGCGCTGCCCACTCGAACCTTAAGCGTCCTTTTCATGATTGCCTCCTACTGCTTTCACATCTCGCTCAAAATCGCGGCGAACCTGTTCGACCGTTTTGAACTCATACGGTGTCTCCCGCCCGCGAATGTGTCTGTGGTCACCCTTGCCCGTTTCGTTGTCATAGCGGACAAGGCAAACGCCGCGGCGGCCGTAGTACAGGCGATATTTCAAACCGTGCGGCCGGCCCGGCGTCGGCTGCGGCAGGCGCCAAAGCACGATTTCCATGATCGAGTCATCCGGCTGCACGATCTTCTCGTGCAGCAGCAGCTCGGCTTTGCCGGCCGAAATTCGGCGCCGGTTCCCATTACCTCGGGTCCGCGTGGCCATATGGCATAATATACCATAACCCGGTCGCCATCGGCAAGAGCGCCCCCGAGCGGAGAAAATTGGTTTGAGGTGCCACGGCGGGAGGTCGATCCGGAAGGATGAAGACGGAAGGAGGAAGGATGAGGGAGGAAGGATGGAAACCCAGTGACTGATGGAGCCTACCCCTCCACGGGGTATTGAAAAGAATGACTGATACGGCGTGACGTGGTGGGGCGTGACGAGAAAGCGGTGAGCGGGAGGGTGGGGAGATCGGGAAGGGCGAGAGAGGAAAGCCTACGGCTGGCTGATCGGGAGCGTGCGCACGCGAATACGCGCTTCTTCAAATACGACCACAGCGCCATGTTGAAGGGGTTCTTCGACGGCCGGCAGATTTGCGCGTAATAGTGCGACCTGTCGTTCCGGCCGTCGGTCCGCACCGCGCCTGAACAGAATCACCGAGGGTTTGCTGTCATTTCTTAACGCCAGCAGCGCACCAAAATCGGTGTCCGCCGAAAGGATGATCCTGTCCTCATGTGTGGCTCGGGAAAAGATTTGCTCATCCTCCGCTGCCTGGAGACCGTAGTCGCGCGCGTGCACGGCGTCATGTCCGGCACGCCGCAGCTCCTCCGCCACAATGGGTGACAAGGCATTATCGACCAGGAATCTCACGGCGCCGCCAGAGGCAGCTCGCGCTCCCGTACTGCTTCGGCGGCATATCGCAGCGCCTCATGGATGTCAGCCGCCTCGAGGTCGGGATAGGCCTTCAGTATCTCCGCTTCCGTCATCGCCTCGGCCACCATCCCGACCACCGTCGCTACCGGGATACGCAGCCCCCGGATGCACGGAACTCCATTCATCTGCCTTGGGTTCACGGTAATGCGAGTGAATGTCATGGCCTTCATCTCCGACCGGATACTCAGGTGGCAATTCTAACCCCGGCGAGCGGGAGAGCGGGAGGGGGATCCTGAAGGAGGAAGGATGGGGGAGTTTCTAAGGGATGAGGGCGGAGGGATGAGGGATAAGGGATGTTAAGGGCGGTGATTGGTGACGGCTTGATACGCTCAATCTTTCGCGGGGAGCAACTCCTCGACATCGCGCAACAGTGCCGGAACCTGGCTCTCGATCGCGCTCCAGACGAGCGCGTGATCGACGAGGTCGTAGCCGTGTATGAGGACGTTGCGAAAAGCAAGCGACCATCACCAGATCCACCTTACGGCCGAATAAGCCGTTGAGCGCTTCGTTCAATCCGAAATACCGGTGAAAAAGGTCTTGGTCACCGCCTGGCGCGAATTCGACAAGAAGATCGATGTCGCTGCGCTGCGGATCGAACGTGCCGCTCGCAGCGGACCCGAAAAGCTCCAGCCGACTGACGTGGTAATGCCGGCAAAGCTCGGCAATCCGGTCGCGGTGCTGCTGGATCACATTTTCCATACCGGGCCTCAATAGCAAATGATGCCGCGAGTGCGCGGCCAAGCGAAGCAAGCTGCTGTGCAGTCACGCCCTCGCCTATTCTTCGCTGGACAAGACGTGCCCTCTTCGGTGGCATTCTACTGCAAAGGCGGAAGGATGAAGGATGAAGGAAAAGGCGGGAGGGCGAGAGAGCGACCAACCCCGATGAGCGGTGACGGTAAGCTGCCCTTAGCCAAACAGCTTCTGCAACAGTTCGTCGCGGCTGATCTTCAGGTGCCCCGCTACATCCGCCACGATTCCTGACAGGGTTCCGACCTTCAGCGGATCATGCGCCGGCACTGTGACGTGGTGTTGTGAGGGTAAATCGGTAGTAAGCCGAACGTGACTCCCGGTTTGCCGCGTCACGCGGTAACCGATGCGCGCCAGCGCCCTGACGAGATCAGCGCCGGACAGGTCCCGCGGCAGCCTCATGCCGCGATGACTTCATCGCGGACGAAGTGAAGACGGATCAACTTGGGCGCATCGCCCTCGTCAAAGTGGCACCGCACTGCGTCCCTGACACGGCCGTGCAATTCCTCGATGCTTTCAGCCTGCGTGAAAATAGACGCGTCCAGTGCGCGCGCGGTCAGTCCTCCTTCCGGAGCCTGCTCCACGACAAAGATGATTTCGCTCATTGGGTCAACCCGTTCTCTTCGCGCCATCTTACAACATCGATCATCGGGCGAAAACTGATGACTGCGGCCAGCGAATAAAGGGCCTCGCGGAAAAGCTCTGAACCAGGATTAGCCGGGTGCGCTGCCTATTAGAGCCAGTAGACGAGGGGGCGTGGCAGGCAGATGATGGATTCGGGTTCCCGTGGCGTCGGCGATGGCGTTGGCGATGGCGGGGGCCACTGCCACCGCCGCGCACTCGGCCGCGCCCTTGGCGCCGAGGCTCGCCGAGGGGTCCACCATCTCCACCATCAGCGGGACGACTTCAGGAGTTTCCCGTGTGGTGGGGATGCGGTATTGCTTGAAGCCCGTCGTCTCGCCGGGGTGGAATTCCTCCTTGAGGGCGAACCCCATCCCCATCGACACGGCTCCCTCTATCTGTCCTTTCAGCCCCTGAGGATAGATAACGCGTCCCACATCGTGGGCAGCCACTACCCGGAGCACGCGCACCGTCCCCTGTTTCATGTCGACCTCCACCTCCGCCATGTGCGTTGCGGACACATGCACCAGATACGGGCTCGGGCCCCCGCTTAGCGAATCGCGCATCGGGGTGGGATGGAAGTTCCCCTTGAACCGCAGGGGAAGTCCTGCGGACTGCCTGGCCCGCGCCACCTCCGCCAGGGAAACCGTCGGGCCTGAGATGCCCGTCTCCTTCCGTGGCGCCACCAGTCCGTCCCTCAATTCCAAACTCTCGTAGGATATTTCCAACAGTCCGGAGGCGGTGGAAAGGATGGCTTCACTGAGCCGGACCGCGGCCTCCTTCACCGCATTGCCATCGGTATAGATCACCCTGCTGCCCGAAGAAGCGCCGGTATCGGGCGTAAGAGCGGTGTCGCCGCTCACCACCGACACCGATTCGAGCGGCAACGCCAGCTCGCCGGCCGCGATGAGTCCCAAAGCCGTGTCGGTTCCCTGGCCCATGTCTATGGACCCGATAAAAAGGCGCACGCGGCCATCGCTCTCGAGCTCCACGACCGCCTCTGGAGGCTGCCACGCACTGTAGCCGATGCCGTATCGCATGGAGGCTATTCCCACCCCGCGACGCCACCGGCCGGCGCCGGGGGCGCTGGCCTGCCGTGCCCGCAACGCTTCCGCATAGTAGGGACGGACAGCCTCAACGGTTTCCCGGTACGCCGCCTCCTGCTCGATGTCCTGAGGCGTCGCCTCGGCAGCACTCGACCGGCGGCGGTTCATCAACCGGAACTCCAGAGGATCGATGCCCAACTTCGCAGCCATGATGTCCATCTGGGACTCGATGGCAAAGGCCACTTGGGGAGCACCGAAGCCGCGCATGGCGCCGGCCAGGGTGTTGTTGGTGTACACCACTCGCCCGTGGATCGACACATTGGGGAACTGGTAGGGACCCACGAGCGACACAAAGGCCCGGACCATGACTCCGGGGCCCGCCGACGCGTAGGCCCCCGTATCGGCCAGCAGATCCGCGGCGAGGGCGGTGAGCCGGCCATCCCGGTTGACGCCCGTCCGGCAGCGCATGCGGAAGGGGTGCCTCTTGGCGGTGGAGGCGAACGACTCGGCGCGGCTGTAGACGATCTTCACCGGCTGGCCCGTCTTCAAGGCGAGCAGGGCCACGACGCACTCGCAGGAGACATCGGTCTTGGCGCCGAACGCGCCGCCCACCACGGTCGGCAAAATGCGCACCTGCTCCAGCGGCAGGCCCATGGTCTCGGCCACTGCCCTGCGGTGCAGGTGAGCGTACTGCGTGGCCGATCGCACCACCAGGTGTCCTTCGTTGTCCCGGTAGGCCAACGCCGACTCCGGCTCCAGGTAAGCGTGCTCGCAAAACGGCGTGGTATACGTTTCATCCACCACGATGTCTGCCTGCGCCAGCGCTGCTTCCGCATCGCCCCAGTGGCTATCTTTCTCGGCCAGAAGGTTGCCGCTGTCGTGGACAAGAGGGGCGCCCTCCTTCAGGGCCTCGGCGGGATCCACGACTGCCGGAAGTGGCCGGTAGCTCACGCGAATCAGCGACAAAGCCTGCGCCGCTGCCTCCGGCGATGTCGCGGCAACGGTGGCCACTGCATCGCCGATCTGGCGGACCCGACCGTCAGCCAACACGGGCTGATCCTTGAGGGCTCGCCCGAAGCGATTGAGTCCGGGCACGTCCCCGGCCGTCACTACGGCCGCTACACCCGGCAGGGACCGGGCTTCGCTATCATCGATGTGGAGGATGTCGGCGTGAGGGTGAGGGCTCCGCAGAACCGCTCCATGAAGCATGCCGGGCATAGTGAGATCGGCGGCATAGAGGGCGGTTCCCAGCGCCTTGCCTTGCGCACCGGTCCTCCGGTGCGCCTCGCTCCCTATTTGCGGCTCCGGGTACGGAATGCCCCTGCCAAGATCGGCCGCGCGAGTGACCGCTTCGAGAATGCTCGTGTAGCCGGTGCAGCGGCACAGGTTGCTCCCCAGCGCCTTGGCGATCTGCTCCCGGGTCGGGGCCGGATTGCGGTCCAGCAGCGCCTTGGCCGCCATGATCACTCCCGGCGTGCAGAAACCGCACTGGACGGCGTCGGCCCTGATGAAGGCCTCCTGCAAGGGATGAAGTCGCTCGGGGGTCCCTAGCCCCTCGATGGTAAGAACATCCTTGCCTTGCACACGATCGATGGGCACTCGGCAGGCCCTGGCCATAGCGCCGTTCACGGTGACCACGCAGGTGCCGCAGGTACCATCGTCGCACCCCTGCTTGGTGCCGGTGAGGCCAAGATCGTCACGCAACACCCCCAGCAGGGTCTGCCGAGGCTTCACCAAAAGCTGGTGCTCCTCGCCGTTGACCTTCAGGATCAAGGGAATCCTGGTTGTTCGTTTCTGCACGGCGTTACCTTCCTGTCCTCGATATTGGGTATAGGCGCTTTTAGCACAGCAGATGCTTGCCATCATACCCGAAGGAAGAGAGCCCCAAAGCAGTCTCCATGCAATGACAAGCGCTTAGGTATCTGGCGGGCCGGGGCCGCCCTACCGACTGCGCCCTGGTGACGGGTGACGAGTGATGAGTGACGAGATCGTAGGGTGGACATTCATGCCCACCGCCCCCCCAACCCCCCGCGTTTCGCAGGGGAGGGAGTTCAGGCCGCTACGATTTCGATGCGTGCGTGGAAGCCGAGTTGCCGGAGAAGGTCCTCGCAATCCGACCACGTGAGACCGAATTCGCGAACATCGGCGACCCCCAATCGTGCCCCCACCGCCGAAATGACGGCGGTATCTTCGTCTGCGAACTCGCCATCCATAAGGGCGCGCTCGGCCCAGTCCACCAGTTCGCCTTGCGTAATCTGGTGGCGGAGGTAAGCGGCAATCCGATCGGCCACGGTGCGCTTGGTGATCGTCATAACTTGATCCTACACTTTCCGGTGACCCTTATCCACGGGATGCTTCTCGTGTATTTCCACGAGGTTGCCGTGCGCATCCTATATCTCCTGCCAGAACCGGATCGTCACCGCGGTGGAGTCCACTTCCTTCAGATAGCAGGCGCGCCAGCCCCGACGCCCTGCGACTTCGAGCCGATATAGCCGCCCGCCGCCCGGCAATTCCTCCCACCGCGTGAATTTCTTCTCGTTTTGGTTTCTTGTGCTCATGCGCGTACGACATTAAGCGCATGATCTACCGATTGGGTTGACAGCCGGCCGACGGTAATCGCGTTCTTCGCGTCGAACCCCCCGAATAATCGCGATCGACTTGTGGAGCTCGTGCAGCCAGGGAAGGGCGCCGATGCATGCAAGTCCCATGAGCGGGCTCGCGTCGGCTGGCACTATCTTGCGCGCTGGATGCCATCCGCGGCGAAACTGCGCAGGTCCTTGCGCAGATGACACCAAGCACCGTGCCGAGATCAGTTGCTCGATCTCGAAGATGCGCTCGGTCTTGTTCATGGCGCCCTCCCCCGTGTGGAGCTGCGACGGCGCAGCCCGATTTCGCCGGGAGAACTCTAACAGGAATGGCTCAGTTGGTGAGCCTGCCCGGCGCGCGACTTGTCGCCGGGGTGCCGTAGTCAATCGTGGTGCGAGTAATCGGCTCAGTCCATTTTCCGCTCATCCCCGGCGGTATCCACTTGGTAGGCCCTCCCGGGCGCACCTTCGGCGCTGCCGGCGGGACCTGTGCCTACCCAAACCGGACGAATCCTGATTCAGTCGGGGCGCGTCTATCCCCCGCAGGTAAACACCCGGGAATATCGGCTCCGCCACTATGCCACACAGGTCCCCGTCGCCGAAGTCGATAGCGCCTACTATGCAATGCCCGGCAGCAATGAGGTTGACCATGGCTGCCGAAACCCGAGACATGACTAGGTCTATTGCCTGTCATAATCAAGTGCACGCGCCGGATGAGATCAATGCTCACGCCCGGACACGCTTTCTACAGATCGGCAACCCGGAACTCCCCTTGCTGGCGCGCAATGGCCGCCGACACAAGCTCAGTCTTGGCGCCCCGGGGCGACGCCATATGACCGACCCTTTCCTCGAATTCCCGATAGGCGGCTTTCTGAATGTAAAGCACATACGCTCGACACGAACGGTGAACATGAGTCCGATCAGGGTGTAAAGACTTCGTTTGCCGACGAATAGCTTCCACCCGGCGTCGGCCCGCCCGACAGCACGTAAATTTGCTTTCCGAGCACCGCCGCGCCTAACCCATGCCTGGCCGTGGGCATGGGCGTCCAGGACCGCCACTCATTCTTCACAGGCTCATACGATTCGGTTTGGTTGAACGTGCCCGACGGGGATTCGCCGCCAAACACGAAAATCCTTCCGTCCAACGCCGCGGCGGCAATACCGCTGCGAGGCGTGGGCATCGGCGCACGCGTGCGCCAGCGGTCGGCTTTCGGATCGTACTCTTCATTCACGGCGAGGTTTCTCGCATAGCTTCCATCCACTCTGCCGCCGACCGCGTAGAGCTTGCCATCGACCACGCCGGCCGCAAGGTGATCCCTGGGCGTTGGCATCGGCGCGTGCCTGGTCCACCGGTCGGACGCCGGGTCGTATTGCTCGTTGGCGCCGGTGTTTCTCCGGTCGCGCCCGACTCCGCCCACCGCAAGAATCTTGTCGCCTATCACGCCTGCCGCCAAAGCGCCTCTCGCTGTAGGCATGGGCGCGCGCGTTCGCCACTTGTCGGCTGAAGGATCGTACTCATGGACGGTGTCCACGGCATCCCAGCGGCCGCTATAGCCGCCGATTACGTAGATTTTTCCTCCGGCGGCCACCGCGCCGGCGTGGTGCAACGGGACGGGAAGAGACGCACGGCGCCGCCAGGCGTTCGTCGCCGGATCGAACTCCTCGACGAGATCGCCGCTCCTGCCGAAGCCGCCGATGACATAGATCTTTCCACCAAGCTCGACTGCCGCGACCTCGGTGCGTGAGGACGGCATGGGTGCGCGCGTGTCCCATTTTCCCTGGCTCTGCGCGTTGGCCGCACTGAGGCCGCTCGCCAAGGTGATCAAGATCAGGATCGTTTGAATGAAGCGCTTTGAGATCATGGAAGTACCTCTTAAAGCCCGTAACAAAACGATGCTCACTTGCCCTCTCACCCTACCATCCCAACCTTCCCCCCTCAATATAGTTGTTCTGGCCTTCTTTCAGTGATACTGATCGCAGCTGGCAGGTATCTGCCAGTGAAAGAGGGACATGCGCCCGCGGATTA
>MERG01000133.1 GCA_001771985.1 Betaproteobacteria bacterium RIFCSPLOWO2_12_FULL_62_13
GCGATCATCATCCAGAAGCAACGAACCCACCCTTTTTTTGGCCGCGGCATCTATATAAGCAGAGGACACGATGAGCAGGCCTGCTCCGCCTTTTCCACGTTCCACGTAGTACTTGGTAAACCGTTCACCCACCGAACCGTCAGGTTCCGCAAAATTCGTATTCATGGGCGCCATAGCGATTCGATTCCGAATCGAAACGCCCCTGACGGTTATCGGATTGAACAAGCGCTCAAATTGACTCATCCTTAGTCTTTTCTCTCTGAAATAGCATTACCGTAGCGAACGTCCCGGGGACTGTACGTACAAAAGTTCCTTTGTCTGCTGGATGCTGCAGCAGCGTGACCTGTGGGTGGCGAATTCACAAATTGCGAGTTTAGCGCGAAACGCCCGTGCCGTGCCGTCTGGCGCGCGGTGGGGATCGTGGTGCCCTTCGCCTCATGCGCGACCTCCTCATCCTCGCTACCCACGGAGTCAGGATCTCTCTGCATAAACGACATATCAAGAATGGTGATATGATTAAACCTCTCTTCATAGGCTCTATTCGTGACCCTCAAACAGCTTCACACCTTTTATTGGGTCTGCCGCCTCGGCGGCTTTGCCGCGGCCGCGGAACATCTTCATACGACCCAGTCCGCCGTTTCCATGCGCATACAGGATCTCGAGCGCAGCCTCGGAGTCGCGTTGTTCGATCGCAGTCAGCGCTCGGCGCGCCTTACCGCCAAGGGCCAAGAACTGGTCAAGGACGCGGAGCAGCTCATCACGCTCGCGACGCATATCCGGCATCGTATTGGCGATCCGCAAGTGCTGTCCGGAACGGTCAGGTTGGGGGTAACGGAATTCGTCGCCGTCACGTGGCTACCCGAGCTCGTGACCGCAATCAACAAGAACTATCCGAGCGTCGTCGTGGAGCTCGACGTCGACCTGACCCTGAACCAATTGCAAAAGCTCCAGAGTGGCGACCTCGACCTGGCGGTGCTGCCCGGCCCCATCGAACAACCGGGCCTGACCAACGTGTCTCTTGGATCAGTCGAGTTTGCCTGGATGGCAAGCCCCAAGCTTGGCGTGCCGCGGAGCAGGCTGACGCCACGCGATCTTCACGATTGGCCGCTCCTTACACTTACCCGTGACTCGAATCTGCACCGGCTTCTTGGCACGTGGTTCGAGGAAAACGACGCGACCTTCCGCCGCGTGGATGTCTGCAACAGCATTGGCGTCCTTGCGGCCCTTACGATAGCCGGGCTGGGCGTGAGCTTCCTTCCATGGCAGCATTTTGCGCATGAAGTCCAAGCCGGGCGGCTGCAGCTTTTGGATTTGACCCCAAAGCTCCCGGATCTCGAGTACTTCGCGGTCTTCGAAAAGCGCCAGACCCAGCCTTTATCGCAAACGATCGCCATGCTCGCTCAACGGCACAGCACCTTCGGCAAAGCCGGCGAGCGCCGCGGCCCGGCCAAAGCACACGTTGCGAGGTCCGCGCGGCCTCGGCGGCAACCCGCGGAACGCGCCGAGCGCCAAGTCTTGCAAGAGGACGGCCTGCCTGAGCTATGTGGTCCCGGATCATGCCGGAGTCCGCCAAGTTGAGATAAGGTCGTTGTTTCGCGTACACGCTTATTGCCGGAAGGGATCATCGGTGTTCAGACGTTTCTCCATTATGCTCACGGGACTCTACGCCGTGATGCGTTACTGCGCATGGCGCCATCCCGCCTACCGCGCGCAACTCGCCCAGTGCGATCTCATCGCGCAAATCCGCATAGTCGACGAAGATAGCGGCCGCTGGTACGAGATCAAGGCGGGCAGGGTGCGTTCGCGCGCCGGCATCCATCCGAAGCCCGACGTCACACTGAGCTATGAAACCGCAGAAGTCGCCACGCGCCTCCTGACGCCGCCCATCGACTGGCAGGAACAGATCAACTCGGCAAAAAACTTCCGGCTCAAGGTGGACGGTCCGGATGAGCTTGTCTACCGATTCACGCAATTGATGTTCGCGACACGAGGCGCCGGCTGGCGATTCGGTGCTGAGGCCGGTGACGGTGTCCGGCGCTATACCAGCATGACGAACGCCGGACCGTGCTTCGTCTACGTCAAGGACGGAAAAATCCTGCGCATCACGCCGATCGACTTCGATCAGGATGATGCACCGCCGTGGACGATCGAGGCGCGCGGCCGGCGCTTTACGCCGCCACGCAAGACGACGCTCGCTGTTCACGGCCTTGCGTGGAAATCGATCGTGTATTCGCCCGACCGCCTGCTCTATCCCATGCGCCGAGTCGATTTCGATCCGCACGGCGAGCGGCACCCGGAGAATCGCGGCAAATCGGGCTATGTGCGCGTGAGCTGGGATGAGGCGTTGGATCTCGTCGCGAGCGAGATCCGCCGCGTCAAGACGGACCACGGCCCCGGCGCGATACTTTACAACTATCCATCACACCATTCGTGGGGCAACGTCGGTTACTGGACCTCGGCGCTGCTGCGATTCTTCAATGCCGTTGGCCATACGCGGGTCAATCACAATCCCGATAGCTGGGAAGGCTGGTATTGGGGCGCCGAGCATCACTGGGGCAACAGCATGCGCCTCGGCACGGCAGAGCCCTACGGGACCGTCGGCGATCTGCTCAAGGAAGCGGAGCTCGTCGTGTTCTGGTCGAGCGATCCCGAGTCCACCAGCGGCATCTATGCGGGTTACGAGGGCACGCTGCGGCGCACATGGCTCAAGGAGCTCGGCATTCCGACAGTGCATATCGAGCCATACCTCAATGCGACCGCGGCATTCCTGGGCGGCAAGTGGCTCGCGCCGCGGCCGGGCACGGATACAGCGCTCGCGCTTGCGATCGCACACGTCTGGATTACGGAAGGGCTCTATGACAAGCGGTTTATCGCCGATCGTACGGTGGGCTTCGAGGCGTGGAAGCGATATGTAACGGGCGCAGACGACGGCATACCGAAGACGCCGGAATGGCAGCAATCCGAGACGGGCGTTGCCGCGCGCGAAGTGCGGGCGCTCGCGCGTGAGTGGGGCGGCAAGCGCACCTATCTCGCCGCCGGCGGATGGGGCAACGGATTGGGCGGAGCGTGCCGCGGCCCCACCGGAGTCCAATGGGCGCGCGCGATGGCGTGTCTCGTGGCCATGCAGGGTCTGGGGCGACCGGGTGTCAACTTCGGCAACCTGCAGTGGGGCACGCCGATCGATACCACGTTCTATTTTTCCGGCTATGGGGAAGGCGGCTTCTCCGGCGATCTCGCCGCTACGGCTTCCTCGATATCCCTGTATCAGCGCATGCCGCACTTGCCCAGCATGAACCCGACGCTGCAGGTCCTTCCGCGAACGAACCTCCCCGAGGCGATCATCGAAGGCCGCACCGAAGGCTACCAGCGCGACGCCCGATCGATCGAAGGACAGTTCGTGCCGATCCGCTATCCCGCGCCGGGGCATTCGCGAGTGCGCCTGTTCTATCGCTACGGCGGCTCGAACCTCGGCACCATGCCGGAGTCGCAGCGGTATGTGAAGATGTACCAGTCGCCGAACCTGGAGTTTGTCGTCAATCAGTCGATCTGGTTCGAAGGCGAGGCGAAGTACGCCGATATCATCCTGCCGGCATGCACCAGCTTCGAGCGCTGGGACGTGAGCGAGTGGTGCAACTCGGGCGGCTTCGCGCTCCACTCCCAGATGCAGCTCAATCACCGCGTGGTCGTGATGCAGCACAAGTGCATCGAGCCACTCGGAGAATCCAAATCGGATTACCGCATTTTCCTGGAGCTGGCACACCGGCTCGGCCTCGGAATGTACTACTCCGAGGGCATGACCGAGCTCGACTGGGTGCAGCGCATGTTCGAAGCGTCCGATCTGCCGCGCCGCATGTCGTGGAAGAAGTTTTTGCAGAAGGGATATTACGTGGTGCCCGCCCCGCCGGAACGCCTGCGCGCGCCGGTTGCGTACCGCTGGTTCAACGAAGGGCGCAAGAAGGACCTTCCCGAGCCAAGTCCGTTGCCCTCGGAGTACAAGAACCGGTATCTCGAGGGCTTGCAGACGCCTTCCGGTAAATTCGAATTCGAGTGCATGACGCTGAAGCGCTACGCGCCGGACGATCCCGAGCGGCCGCCGGTGCTGAAATACTCCCGATCTCGCGAAAGTGTCGAATCGGAACGTGCAGCACGCTTCCCATTGCAACTCATCACGCCGCATCCAAGGTTCAGCTTCCATACCGAAAGCGACGGCAAAGACAGCTTTCTCAACGACATCGAAGATCATCGCGTACTCGTAAACGGAAGCTACTACTGGGTGCTGCGCCTGAATCCGGTCGATGCCGCTGCGCGCGGCATACGGGAGCGGAGTCTGGTACGCGTATTCAATGAGCTCGGCGCGGTGATTTGCGCGGCGCATCTCACGCATTGCGTGCGGCCGGGCGTTGTGCACGGCTACGAATCTTCGGCAAGGTACGAGCCGCTTGCCGATTCGGAACGCCCGACCGATGTGGGCGGAGCGTTGAATCTCATTACGCCAAAGAAATCGCAGATCGCGCGCGCGAGCGCCATGGGCAACAGCAACTGCCTCGTGGAAGTCGAACCGTGGGCCGGGCATGCAGCGGCCGCCTCGGCGCACGAAACCGTCGAGACCCATTCAGCCTGAGAACGTACCGTGAAGAAGTGGAATCTCGTTTTCGACGCAGCGCTTTGCACCGGATGCCAGAACTGCGTGCTGGCTGTGAAAGACGAATACGTGGGCAACGATTTTCCCGGCTATAGCGCGGAGATGCCGCGGCACGGCCATAAATGGGTTGATATTCGGCAGCGGGAGCGCGGGCGCTTCCCGGCCGTCGATATCGCCTATCTGTTCCACGCGTGCCAGCATTGCGACGATGCTCCCTGCATCAAGGCGGCCAGGGACGGCGCTATTACCAAGCGCAAGGACGGCATCGTCATCATCGACCCGGTCAAGGCCAAGGGTCAGCGGCAACTGCTCAACGCTTGTCCTTACGGCGCGATCCACTGGAACGAGACGCTATCGCTGCCCCAGCACTGGAACTTCGATGCGCACCTCATCGATGCCGGCTGGGCCGCGCCGCGCCCGGTGCAGTCCTGCCCCACCGGCGCGCTGCGCGCGCTCAAGGTCGAAGACGAGGAAATGCGGCGCATCGCGCAGACCGAAGGGCTCGCGCCGCTCGACCCCGCCGCAGCACATGGAACCCGCGTGCATTACCGCAACCTGTTCCGCTATAACCGCGTCTTTGTTGCCGGCGCCGTGGTCGGCAACGACGCAGGGCGCGAGGCATGCGTGCCGCGCGCGCAGGTGCAACTCTCGCGCGGCTCTGAAGCCATCGGCAGCACCTTGAGCGATGCTTTCGGCGACTTCCGCTTCGATGCTTTGGCGCCCGCGAGCGGCAGCTACCGCGTCGAGGTGACGGCAGACGGTTACCGTGCGCAGGTGCTCGATTTCGAGTTGGCGGATAGTCTCTGGCTCGGGGAAATCCGGCTCAACCGGCAGGAATCAGGTGAAGAAAATCAACGATGAGAAAAATCGGTCTTGAAGAAGAGCGATTCCTTGCCGCGGAACACCTGAGCTGTCCGCTCCCGCGCAGAAACTTCCGGAGACTGGAAGCGATCGAGGGCGAAAAACACAACAGGATCGGGCGGCTGCACCGCATGTACCGGTTTTCCCGCGTCTTGACCGCAGACCCGAATTGGCCTCAGACTATTCCTGGTGTATCGGCCGCACACCAGAGCCCGTAACGACCCAGCGCGTGATTGCCCGGCCGAAGCTGGTAAACAATTGGAGGACGAGATGACACCTGCCACACGAGATTGGAAGACTTCCGCGTTTTGCGGAGCCGTATTTATGGCCATGGCCTTCGCCTGGCAGCCCGGGGGATTTGCGCAGACCATGCTGCAAATGCCCACCGGCGGCGTCACCGGCAGCTATTACATGATCGGTGCGCCCATGGCGAAATTCATCAACGAGCACTCGAAGCTGGTTCGGGTGACGCCGAATACATCCGGCGGCAGCGTGGAAAATCTCCGGCGGGTAGAGAGCGGCGCGGCCCAGCTTGGCATGACGTCTCAGGAATTGATGTACGCGGGGTGGCACGGAAAGAAGCCGTTCGACAAGCCCATGCGCAACTGGCGGGTCATCGGCATTGTTACGCCGGTATTGGCGAATCACGTGATTACGCTGGCCTCGAACAATATCAAGACCGCGTCCGACCTGAAAGGCAAGGTCTTCGCCATCGGGGCGCCAGGCTCCATGGCGGCGGACCAAATGAACCTGTTCCTCGAGCACTCGGGGCTCAAATCGACGCTTGAAGCGAGGATGTTGCCGCACCAGGACTACCCAAGCATGCTGCTCGACGGAAAGGTTCAGGTGATCAACCGGGCGGGGAGCATACCCGCGGCTACAGTTGACGAAATCGGAGCGCAAAAGCCGGTCAATCTGGTCGACTTCGGACCGTTGCTTGAAAAAAGCGGGTTCCTGAAGAAATACACCTTTTTCCAGAAGGTCGTCGTGAAGGGCGGCACCTACAAGGGCGAGAAGCGCGACGTCACGTTATTCGGCTCCGCCGGGTACCTCATCGCGCACAAGGACGTGCCGGATGCGGTGGTCTACGAGTTTACCAAGCTCGCCTATTCCGAGGACGCCATACGTCAGGTCAACATGGCATTCAAGGGGGCGAACGTGAACCGCAAGGATCCCTTGACCGGCAATATCGGCCCGGTTCATCCGGGGGCGGCGAAATTCTGGAAGGAAATAGGGGTGAAATATCCCGAGCCCTCGCTCAAGTA
>MERG01000134.1 GCA_001771985.1 Betaproteobacteria bacterium RIFCSPLOWO2_12_FULL_62_13
TTCCTGCGCAAGCAGGCCGACTGAACGCATGGGGGCGCCGAATCGCCCGCTGCCTTGCGCTTTGCGAACAGCCGGGTAACCGCATGTAGATGCCTTTGTCGGACGCGGCGGGGTGTGCTACACTTCGCGCCTTAACAACTTGAAAAAATTAAGAGTTTTTCGTGATTAAGCAGCGCACGCTGAAGAAGTTGATCCGCGCCACCGGTGTCGGGTTGCATACTGGCGAGAAGGTCTATCTGACGTTACGCCCGGCCACAGCAAACACCGGCATCGTGTTTCGCCGTGTCGATCTGGAGAGCCCGGTTGAGATCAAGGCTGACCCCTACGCCGTCGGCGATACCCGTTTGTCCTCATGTCTGGAGAAAGACGGGGTGCGAGTGTCCACGGTCGAGCACCTGATGTCGGCGTTCGCGGGGCTGGGCGTCGACAACGCCTACGTCGATGTCACGGCGCCGGAGGTGCCGATCATGGATGGCAGCGCGGGACCTTTCGTGTTCCTGCTGCAATCCGCGGGCATCGAAGAGCAGAATGCGGCGAAAAGGTTCATTCGCATCCTGCAACCGGTGGAAGTGAGGGAGGGCGACAAGTGGGTGCGATTCGAGCCTCACAACGGTTTCAAACTCGAGCTCAGCATCGACTTCGACCATCCGATGTTCGACCGCGCGCGCCGGTCGGTGTACGTCGACTTCTCGACTACCTCGTATATCAAGGAAGTGAGCCGGGCGCGTACCTTCGGTTTCATGCAGGATGTTGAAACCATGCGCGCGCAGGGGCTGGCGCTCGGCGGCAGCCTCGACAACGCGATAGTCATGGACGAATACCGGGTGCTCAATACCGACGGACTGCGATATGAGGACGAGTTCGTCAAGCATAAAGTGCTCGACGCGATCGGCGACCTGTATCTGCTTGGCCACCCGCTCGTCGGCGCATTCAGCGGTTACAAGTCCGGACACGCGCTCAACAACCTGCTTCTCCGGCGTTTGGTCGAAGAGCGCCAGGCGTGGGATTTTGTGACGTTCGAGCGCGCCGAGGACGCGCCGGCTTCGCTCGTTTGGCAGCGGCACCCCGCCTGAAGATCTAGGAGTTTGTCTGACTTGGGTCGGACAAACTCCTAGTCGGCCGATTTCCACCGCCGGTGGCGGCGCACCAAGTTAGTAAGCGCAGACTTAAGAGCCGACTCCGGGATCGCCTCCGAGAGCTTCCTGAAATTTTCAATTGTTTCAGCGCCTAACGGACGTTTCTGGCTACTGGCTTGAAACTTGCCAGCAGCCTCCTTCACTTGCACTTCCACCCGAATTCCAGTAATCTCGGGCACCCGTTCGCGAATATTTGCCAATAAACGCGGCGCCAGTTGTTTGAGTTTTGCAGCAACCGCGGCATTATCCGCTAAAAGAAAAAGGGTGCCCGCCCGGTAGTTGCTAACCCGGCTCGCCTGGGCGAGCGCGGGAGGGGCGGAGTCGAAGAATACCTGTTGCAGTTCCGTCAGGCACTGCGCTTTGCTGGAAAGCGAGCGAAGTTCGCGGGAGGCGAGCCACGAGGCGAGTTTCTGCGCGGGCATAGGAAACCGTCACGAGGGAAACGATGAATATTATTCTAGTTTCCGAAAATCTGGCAAAAGCGCGGACGATCACGCTCGGGCTGCCGCATCTGGTCTTGCTCGGAGCCGGCGCCATTTGCACCATCCTCGTCGTAGCTGCGCTGCTGCATTACGTGACGTTGCGCTTTGCATCCGATCTCAACCTGCCCTATCTGCAGTCTCTCCTGTTTTCCAGCCGACAAGAGCAGCAGGAAAAAACCGAGTCGTACTTGCGCGAGAACCTGAACGCGATGGCGGCGAGGCTTGGCCAAATGCAGGCCCAGTTGCTGCGCCTGGACACCCTGGGCGAGCGGCTCGCCCGGCTTGCCGGCTTCAAGCCGCGGGATCTGATGTTCGACCAGATGCCGGGGCGCGGCGGCGCGGTGTCCGCCCTGCCGGGCGAGGACATCTCTCTCGGCGATTTCGCCCGGCAGATCGACCTGGTGACCAGGCGGCTTGACGATCGCAGCGACAGCCTCGGCATCCTCGAATCGCTGTTCACTTTCGACAGCGCGAGGAAAAAGCTGGTGCCGACGATGCTGCCGGTGGAAGGCGGCTGGTATTCGTCGAATTACGGCTGGCGTATCGATCCGTTCAGTGGACAGCGCACCTTCCATGAAGGCATCGATGTCATGGCCGAACAAGGCACGCCGGTCAAGGCCGCAGCCGGCGGCGTCGTCGTGTATTCAGGCTTTCACCCGCAGTATGGTAATATGATCGAGGTTGACCACGGCAACGAGCTGATCACGCGCTACGCGCATGCATCAAAGCGGTTGGTCAAGGTCGGCGACGTGGTGGCGAGGGGCGCGAAAATCGCGGAAGTCGGCAAGACCGGGCGCGCAACGGGAACGCATCTGCATTTTGAAGTGCGGCAACGCGGCACGCCGCGCGATCCGACCAAGTTTCTGCGACTGCCCGGCTGAAGTTCGGGGGAGAGAATTTGCGGGGGTGGGGGTTTCCCCACCCCTTTTTATTTAGGCGCTGAGGCGCCCTGACAGGATTCCATGGTCACGGCTTTGCTCAAGAAGGTCTTCGGCAGCCGCAACGATCGGCTGCTCAAGCAATACCAGCGCATCGTGCGCGAGATCAATTCGTTCGAACGACAAGTGGAACGCTTCTCCGACGCCGAGCTGCGCGGCAAGACCGAGGAGTTCAAGGCGCGCTACAAGCAGGGCGAAACGCTCGACGAACTGCTGCCGGAGGCGTTCGCGGTGGTGCGTGAAGCGGGCAAGCGCGCACTCAACATGCGTCACTTCGACGTGCAACTGGTCGGCGGTATTGCGCTGCACGTCGGCAAGATCGCGGAGATGCGCACCGGCGAGGGCAAGACGCTGGTGGCGACGTTGCCGGCTTACCTGAACGCGCTTTCGGGAGCCGGCGTGCACATCGTCACGGTCAACGATTATCTCGCGCAGCGTGACGCCGACTGGATGGGCAAGATCTACCGCTTCCTAGGGCTGACCGTCGGCGTGAATCTGTCGCAGATGGAGCATGACCTGAAACAAGCCGCCTACGCCGCCGACATTACCTACGGCACCAACAACGAATTCGGCTTCGATTACCTGCGTGACAACATGGTGTATCAGGTGTCGGAGAAGGTTCAGCACGGCTTGAACTACGCGATCGTCGACGAGGTGGATTCGATCCTGATCGACGAAGCGCGCACGCCACTCATCATTTCCGGCCAGGCGGAGGATACCACTGAGCTCTACGTCACGATCGACAAGGTCGCGCCGAAGCTCGTGCGGCAGAAAGAGGAAAAAGGCCCGGGCGATTACTGGGTGGATGAAAAGGCGCATCAGGTTCTGCTGTCGGAGCAAGGGCACGAGCATGCCGAGGAACTCCTCGCCCAGGCGGGGTTGCTCGAGGAGGGCAGCAGCCTTTACGACCCGGTGAACATTATCCTCATGCATCACCTTTACGCGGCGTTGCGGGCGCACAACCTGTTCCTTCGCGATCAGCAATACGTGGTGCAGAACGGCGAAATCATCATCGTCGACGAATTTACCGGACGGCTCATGCCCGGGCGGCGCTGGTCGGAGGGCCTGCACCAGGCGGTAGAGGCCAAGGAAGAGGTCCAGATCCAGAAGGAAAACCAGACGCTCGCGACCATCACCTTCCAGAATTACTTCCGGATGTACAAGAAGCTCGCGGGCATGACCGGCACCGCGGACACGGAAGCCTACGAGTTCCAGCAGATCTACGGGCTGGAAACCGTGGTGATTCCGACTCATAAACCGATGATTCGCGAAGACCGCGGGGATCAGGTCTTCCGCACGGCGCGGGAAAAGTACCAGGCGATCATCAGCGACATCCGGGACTGCTATGAACGCGGTCAGCCGGCGCTGGTGGGCACGACTTCGATCGAGAATTCGGAACTGCTCTCGGCGATGCTGCAGAAAGAGAAGCTCCCACATAACGTGCTCAATGCCAAGCAGCACGCGCGCGAGGCCGAGATCGTGATTCAGGCCGGGCGACCGAAGATGGTCACCATCGCCACCAACATGGCTGGCCGGGGCACCGACATCGTGTTGGGCGGCAATCCCGAGCCCGAAATCAACGAGACGCTGGCGGATGAAAGCCTCGACGAAGCGACCAAGAGAAATCGCGTCGAGGAAATGCGTCTCGAATGGCAAAAGCTGCACAACCAGGTGGTCGCGGCGGGGGGGCTGCACATCGTCGGCACTGAACGGCACGAGTCGCGGCGCATCGACAACCAGTTGCGAGGCCGTTCCGGGCGCCAGGGTGATCCGGGATCGAGCCGGTTCTACCTGGCGCTCGAGGATCCGCTGCTGCGGATTTTCGCCTCCGACCGGGTGGCCGCGATCATGGAGCGGCTCAAGATGCCGGAGGGCGAGGCGATCGAACATCCGTGGGTCACGCGCTCCATCGAGAATGCCCAGCGCAAGGTCGAGGCGCGCAACTTCGATATCCGCAAGCACCTGCTTGAGTACGACGACGTCGCCAACGACCAGAGGAAAGTGATCTACCAGCAGCGCAACGAACTGCTCGAGGCGAGCGATATTACGGAAACCCTCGACGCCATACGCGCCGATGTGATCAGCGGCCACATCGATCAGCACATTCCGCCGGAGAGTGTCGAGGAGCAATGGGACGTGGCGGGGCTCGAAAAAACGCTGGCGGCGGAACTGCAGCTCGAGCTTCCGATCCGGCACTGGTTGACCGACGAGCCGGAGCTCGAGGAATCGGAATTGCGGGCGCGCATCGTCGAGGCCGCACACCAGCACTACCGCAGCAAGATAGCGAACGTCGATCAGGAGGCGATGCGCCACTACGAGCGCGCGATCATGCTGCAGAGCCTCGATTCGCACTGGCGCGAGCATCTCGCCGCGCTCGATCACCTGCGCCAGGGCATCCACCTGCGCGGCTACGCGCAGAAGAACCCGACGCAGGAGTACAAGCGCGAGGCGTTCGAGCTGTTTTCGATGATGCTCGAAATGATCAAGACCGAGGTGACGCGCATCCTGATGACGGTGCAGATCAGGAGCGCCCAAGAGCTCGAGGCGGTCGAAGAACCGGAGGCGCCAACAAATGTCCAGTATCAGCATGCCGAGTTGACCGGAGGCGACACCGCGCTGGAAGTGGAAGAGGAAGGCGAGGTGGCGGTCGCCGAGAAACCAAGGCCGTTTGTGCGCGGCGGGCAGAAAGTGGGCAGAAACGATCCGTGTCCGTGCGGCTCAGGCAAGAAGTATAAGCACTGCCACGGCAAGCTTACATAGGGCGGTGCGGGCTGAGCGGAGTCAGGCAATTTTACGACGCTCAGTAAACTCGTTACCCCCATTCGATGCGACAATAGCAAAACGGGGAAGGCGTGTATTTCGAGCGCCCTGCCGGGTTCGCAAGTGAGCCAAGGCGAGCGCACACGGGAGGCAGGGGATGGCGCAACCAAATCCGAACGATAACGTTCACGGCGGTGAGACAGCGGCCGGCGCGGGGCGGCCGGCCGGGAAATCAAGGCGGACCGCAGAGCCCGCAAGCGCCGGGGACGTCATTTCGACTGGGGCGTTCGATAAACGCGACCCGTATCACCTTCTGAAGCTATTCAGCGTGTTTTCAGTGGCGTCGGTGGCGGCGATCCTGCTGCTGGTGGGTTATGGGGTGTATCGCATATACAGTGCCGAGAAGATATGGGACGCGGAGCAGGACGCAGTGGCCGTCGGTGAGGCGATCTTCGAGCAGGAACAAAAGGTGCTGTTAAAGCGGGGTTCCGACGGGCGCGAGCGCATCCAGGTCGAGCGCGAGGATTTTGCGGCGCTCGACGCGCGCATGCGCAAGTACCTGCGCCCGTTTAACATGTACAAGATCAAGGTATTTTCAAGCGACAAGACGATCGTTTACAGCACCGACCACGCTATTATCGGCAAACTCGACAGCGGCAACATCAAGCTTGACCGGGTTTTGCAGTTCGGGACGGTCGACTCAAAGCTGGAAGAGAAGGACAAGGTCGCGGACCTTGCTGGCGAGGAACGCTTCAACGTGGACGTGGTGGAAACTTACCTGCCGATCAGGGCGGGCGAGGCGATCATCGGCAGTTTCGAGGTCTACGTAGACGTGAGCCAAGCGCGCGCGCAGATCCCCAAGGTGCTCACATCGTCGGTTGCCATACTGTTCGCGGTGCTGGTGGTGGTTTTCGCGGGCCTTTACGTGCTGATGAGGAAAGGCGCGTTGTGGCTCAAGCAGGCGCAGGACGAACTACGCGCGCTGGCCGCGACCGACATGCTCACGGGGATTTTCAACCGGCGCCACCTGCTCAGCCGCATCCAGGAGGAATACTCGAGGATGTTGAGAGAGCGCCGCCAGCAGTCGATAAAGGATGCGCTGGGCTTCGTCATGATGGACATCGACCACTTCAAGGCGATCAACGACACCTACGGACACCTCGTCGGCGACGCAATCCTCTGCGAAGTTTCGGCCCGGCTCAAGCGCAGCCTGCGCGCCTATGATGTGGTCGGGCGCTACGGCGGCGAAGAGTTCCTCGCGATGCTGCCGCACACCGATTTCGAGGAGGCGAAAAATACCGCCGAGCGCATGCGGCAGGCAATCTGCGGCACGCCTTTCGACGCGGACGGCGCCTCGACTGGAGTGACGATCAGCGCCGGCGTGTCGTATTCCGCCAACGGCGGGGACGACATGTACGCCGCGATCCGCCGCGCCGACGAAGCCCTGTACCAGGCGAAGAACGCCGGGCGCGACAGGGTGGCATGGGTGTAGCGCTGCATTCCGCCGCTCTGCACATGAAAAATCCGCGTGACTGTGAGCGCGGGTATCGCGTGCCTGGCTGATCCCAAGGACGAAATTCACGCGGCCATCGGCCGCGCCGGGGAAGGGCTGCGCAACGCCCGAACCGCGGCAGGGACCGGGTCGGCTCGATGTGGTGAAACAGGCTGTCGACGAAGTTGTTTTCAAGATCAAGCGCCATTGGCCGGAGTGGTCTTGTCATATAATCAAGCGATTGAATGGAAGTAGGCCGGAAGACATGGCAGTAAATCTGTCGCAACCTGATCCGAAGACGATATTCCCGGTGCCCGGCGTGACGCTCGGGGTGGCCGGGGCAAACATCCGCAAGCCGGACCGCAAGGATCTGCTGGTGATCACGCTTGATGATGGCGCGCGGGTTGCGGGTGTGTTCACCCAGAACCGTTTTTGCGCGGCACCGGTGATTGTGGCGCGCCAGCATCTGAGCATGCTCGATCCGGACGCCTCGATCCGCGCGCTCATGATCAACACCGGCTGCGCCAATGCCGGCAACGGCAAGGAGGGGATCGCCGCGGCCCGCCAGACCTGCGGTGAACTCGCGAGGCTGCTTGGCTGCTCGTCCGCGCAAGTGCTGCCGTTTTCGACCGGCGTAATCATGGAGCCGTTGCCGGTTGGGAGAATCACCGCGGGCCTGCCGGCGTGCATTGCGAACTTGCGCGAAGATAACTGGCTTGCCGGCGCGCAGGCGATCATGACCACCGATACCGTGCCTAAGGCGGCGTCGCGCCGGGCGAGGATAGGCGACGCCGAAGTCGCGATCACCGGCATCGCCAAGGGCGCCGGCATGATCCATCCCAATATGGCGACGATGCTGGGATTTGTCGCCAGCGAGGCACGCGTCAGCCTGCCGCTCGCGCGCGCAGCGGTTGCGTATGCGGCCAAGCGTTCATTCAACTGCGTCACCGTCGACGGCGACACCTCGACCAACGATTCTTTTGTCCTGATTGCGACCGGCAAGGCCGCGATGCCGGAGATCAGCGATGCCCGGAGCGTCGAATACGCAGCGTTTCGAGACGGCGTCACCGCGGTTGCGGCGCAACTCGCGCAGGCAATCATCCGCGATGCCGAGGGCGCAACCAAGTTCATCACGATCAGGATCGACGGCGGACGCAACGAGGATGAGTGCCGCAACGTCGCATATGCGATCGCGCACTCGCCGCTCGTCAAAACCGCGTTCTTCGCTTCCGACCCCAATCTCGGCCGGATACTCGCTGCAGTGGGCAATGCCGGGATCGCCGATCTCAACGTCGACAAGGTCGATCTGTATCTCGACGACGTGCTGGTTGCGAGCAGCGGCGCTCGCCACGCCAATTATCGGGAGGCCGACGGCCAGCGCGTGATGAAGCAAAGCGAGATCACGGTGCGCGTGGCGCTCAACCGCGGTACTGCGGGGGCCACGGTCTGGACCTGCGATCTGTCACACGGCTACGTCAGCATCAACGCGGATTACCGCAGTTGAGAGGAGAACCGCCAAGGCCGCCAAGAGCGCCAAGGAAACCTATAGGATATGAATGACATCTCGCAACTGATCGTGCGCGCCGAGTCGCTGGTCGGGCGGCTGGAGAAGCTGGTGCCGGTGGAGTCGGCGCCGACCGACTGGAAAGCGTCGATCGCGTTTCGCTGGCGCAAGCGCGACAGCCGCCGCTTGATCGAGCCGGTAATCAATGTTCATCGCATCGACCTCAGGGACCTGCGGGGAATCGACGAGCAGAAGCAACGGGTCGAGCAGAACACCCGGCAGTTCGTCGAAGGCTTCCCTGCCAACAATGTCCTTCTCACCGGCGCGCGGGGTACCGGCAAATCGTCGTTGATAAAGGCGCTGCTCAACAAGTACGCGCCGCGGGGCCTGCGCGTGATCGAAGTCGAAAAGCAGGATCTCGTCGACCTGCCGGAGATCGTCGAACGCATCTATCTGCGGCCGGAGCGTTTCATTCTCTACTGCGATGATTTGTCGTTCGAGGCCGACGAGCCGGGCTACAAGGCTTTGAAGGTGGTGCTCGACGGATCGGTCGCAGCAGCCTCGGAGAACTGCCTGATCTACGCGACCTCCAACCGCCGCCACCTGATGCCCGAGTACATGCAGGAGAACCTCGAGTACAAGCATGTCGGTGAGGAGATCCATCCGGGAGAGACGTCCGAGGAGAAGGTGTCCCTGTCGGAACGATTCGGACTGTGGGTGTCGTTCTACCCTTTTGATCAGGATGAGTATCTGAAAATCGTCGCCGTGTGGCTCGATCATTTCAAGGCGCCTGGTGCACATTCGGACGCCGTGCAGCGTGCGGCCCTTCAGTGGGCGTTGCAGCGCGGCTCGCGCAGCGGACGCGTGGCGTGGCAATTTGCGCGCGATTGGGCGGGCAGGCAAAGGATGAAAGCGGAAGGCGGAAGGATGAAAGGGCAAGGCGGAAGGCGGAAGGAT
>MERG01000135.1 GCA_001771985.1 Betaproteobacteria bacterium RIFCSPLOWO2_12_FULL_62_13
ATTTCTCCCCGGACGTTGCAGCAATGGGAACAAGGTCGGCGCCAGCCGTCCGGTGCCGCCGAAACACTTTTGAAGATCGTCGCCCGCCACCCTGAGGTTCTGCGTGAAGTCATGGCGGCATAATCGGGTAGGGGCGGGCTGCTGACCCGCCCTCCCCCCACCCGGCATGCGGGGCCGCACAGGGCGGTTCGCGAGAACAGAACTTCGCTAAGCAGTTTCGCACCACGATGCAACGGCGGCGGCTTGTGAGACAATGAGCCTCTCCCGATGGGTCCGTACCTTTCACGAGGTGAAGCATGCCAAACCCCGACAAACTCGCGATGCTGGTGGGCGGAGGCCCGGCGCCGGGCATCAACAGCGTGATCAGCGCCGCGACCATACGCGCGCGGCTCCAGGGCATCGAAGTGCTGGGAGTTCCCGACGGATTCTCCGAAATCATGACCGGAAAGACCGATCGCGTGCGGCCACTCGCCATCGAGGATGTAAGCCGCATCCATTTCAGGGGCGGCTCCCAGCTCGGCACCTCGCGGGCAAACCCGACAAAGAAGCCGGAGCATCTGGACCAGGTTGTGAAATCGCTGGAGCAGCTTGGCGCGACGCTGCTTATCACGATAGGCGGCGATGACACGGCGTTTGCTGCGATGAAAGTCGCCGAACGCGCGGGCGGCCTGCTGCGCATCGCGCACGTTCCCAAGACCATCGACAACGACCTCGCGCTGCCCCCATACGTGGACACCTTCGGTTACCAGACCGCGCGCCACCTCGGTGTCGAGCTCGTGAAGAACCTGATGGTGGATGCGTACACGACCAGCCGCTGGTATTTCGTGGTCGCCATGGGACGCAAGGCCGGGCACCTCGCGCTTGGTATCACCAAGGCGTCAAGCGCAACACTCGCCCTGATCCCCGAGGAGTTTCCCGGCGGCAAGGCCACGCTCGACACGCTCGCCGACATCCTGGTCGGCGCCGTGGTGAAGCGCCTCTCGGAGCAGCGCAAGGACGGTGTCGCGATTCTCGCCGAAGGCCTCGCCGAAAGCATCCCCGAGAACGAGGTCGAGCGGCTCGGCAACATCGAACGCGACGAGCACGACAACATCCGCTTCGCGGAACTCGACCTGGGCCGCGGGATCAAGAAGCAGGTCGAAGCGCGCCTTGCGGGCCTCGGTATCCGGAGCACCATCGTGTCCAAGGACATCGGCTACGAATTGCGTTGCGCCGATCCGACGCCGTTTGACATCGAATACACGCGCGACCTCGGTTACTGCGCCTCGAAGTTTCTGATCGAAGGCGGCTCGAACGCGATGATTTCACTGCAGGGCGGGCAGTTCGTGCCGGTGCCGTTCGCCACCCTAATCGATCCCGCCACGGGGAGAACCAGGGTGCGCACGGTCGACATTTACTCGACGCGCTACGCGATCGCCCGACGCTACATGATGCGCCTGCGCCGCGACGATTTCGACAACGCGCAGAAACTCGCGCGGCTCGCGCAGACGGTGGGCCTGTCGCCGGAGCAGTTCCGCACGCGCTTCGAGTACGTCGTCGAACACGAGCCGCCGCCGCTCGTGCTGCTGCCGCGCCGCGACGCGTGAGGAGCGTATGCGTCTCGGCGAGATCATCGATGCGGCGGTCGCCTCCAGTGGGATCACCGCCGATGGCGATTGTGGCGGCCCTGGTCGCCATCCTTGCACCGCGCAAATTCAAGGAGAAAATATCCATGAGGCTTAAGCCGATAAAAGGGTTGGCGGTAGCTATCGCCATTCTCGCGACGGTATCGTCAGGCGTGCACGCAGAGGTGAACGAGGTCCGACTCTCGCGCGGCCTGTCACTTGGATTCCTTCCCTCCATCGTGATGCAGGATCAAAAGCTGGTGGAGAAGCATGCGAAGGCAGCCGGCATAAATGACCCGAAGGTCGTCTGGCAAGGATTCATCGGCGGCGTGGCCATGAACGATGCGCTGATTTCCGGGCAGATGCATTTCGCCGGCGGCGGTCCGCCTCCCTTCACGGTCCTGTGGGCCCGCACCCAGGGAACGCCGCACGCAGTGAAAGCGATCGCGGCGCTCAATGCTTCTCCGATGTACCTGCTGACCCGCAATCCGGCCGTCAAGTCCGTGCGCGACTTCGGCCCGAAGGACCGCATCGCTGTCCCGGGCGCGAAGATCTCGAACCAGGCGGTGGTGCTGCAAATGGTGGCGGAGAAGGTTTTCGGCGACCGCGGCCGCTTCGATCCTTTGACCGTCGTCTTGTCATTACCCGACGGCTTCACCGCGCTGCTGTCCGGCGGCGAACTGACCGCGCAGTTCTCAGGCCCGCCGTTTCAGTACCAGACCAAGGAACTCCAGAAGCGTGGCGTCCGCAAGATCCTGGATTCCGAGGAGGTCCTCGGCGGTCCGACCACGTTCCTCATGATGTGGACCACGAACCGCTTCTACGAAGAGAACCCGAAGATCTATCAGGCGGTGTATGCGGCACTCGAAGAAGCGATCAATCTGATCAATCGCGATCATCGACTCGCGGCCGGGATCTTTCTTCGGGTGACGAAGCAGAAAGCCGAACCGGCCGAGATCGTCCGCATTCTCGACGACCCGGGCACGAAGTACGGTCTTGCGCCGCAGAACATCATGAAGTACGTGGACTTCCTGCACAAATCGGGCGTGATCAAGACACGGCCCGCCTCATGGAAGGACATGTTCTTCCCCGGGCCGGTGCACAACCTGCCTGGAAGTTGATCGATCATGAACGGATCGGCCGGGCAGGTCCTGCCATCGAGCGTTGACGAGGCGGGGCGGCGGCTGCGGGCCGGGACACTCACGGTACTGGAGCTGACCAAGGGTTTCCTCGAGTGCTCCCGGAAGTTGCAGCCGACCCTGAACGCATACATCACGATCACCGAGTCCCAAGCGCTCGAGAGCGCGGCGAAGCTGGATGCAGAGCTTGCGGCCGGCAGGGATCGCGGCCCGCTGCATGGCATCCCGGTGGTCTACAAGGACAACCTCGCGACCCGGAACATCCCGACGACCGTCGGTTCCGCCTTTCTGCGCGAGCGCGTCACGGATCACGACGCTGCCATCGTTCGACGCCTGGAAGCTGCGGGCATGGTGATGCTCGGCAAGGCGAACATGAGCGAGTTCGCCTCCGGCTCCTCGGGCGTGAACGTATTCTTCGGCAACGTGCACAATCCCTGGAATCTCAAGCGCGCTCCCGGCGGATCGTCAAGCGGCACGGGCGCGGCGGTCGCCTCCGGCATGTGCCTCACGGGGATCGGCACCGATGCGGGAGGTTCCATCCGCCAGCCCGCGAGCCGCTGCGGCATCTTCGGATTGCGTCCGACCTTCGGCCGCGTGAGCTTGACCGGCGTGTGGCCTCGCACGCGCACGCTCGGCGCAGGCGGCCCGATGACGCGCTGCGTAAAGGACGCCGCGCTCATGATGAATGCGCTGGCCGCTTACGACCCGGGGTATCCGCCCTCGCTAAAGGTCGCAGGAGAGGATTTCACCCGCGATCTGGAACGCGGGGTGCGCGGCCTCAGGCTCGGCGTGATCGAGGACTATACCTTCAGCGACATCGATCCTGAGATCGAGACGGTGTTGCGGGAGGCGGTCGAGGTGCTCGCCCGCCTCGGGGCCGAGAGCGTTACGGTGCGCATTCCGGCGCTGACCGGTTTGCTCGAGTACTCCAGGCTCTTCAGCAACGTGCTGCTCTATGAGTTCAATCAGATCCTGGGCGAGCAGTACCGCAGCGCCCCGAAGGAACTGTTCGGTCCCGCCGTCCATTCCGATCTCGCGCGCGGCGCTCAGGTCCAGGACGAGACCTACCAGCAGATTCTTCGCGAACGCCCGGCCCAGGCAGCCGGGGTGAAGACGGCATTCGGCCGAGTCGACGCGTTGCTTGCGCCGGTGCTGCCCAACGTGACACCGTTGCAAAGCGCCGGCCCCGAGGTGTGGGCGCGCGGCCGGCAGTTCAATCTGCCGTTCAGCTTCGCCGGCGTGCCATCGGTATCCGTGCCTTGCGGGTTCGCTCGCGGCATGCCGGTGGGGCTCCAAGTGGTGGCAAACGATCTTCAGGAGGCGTTGCTGCTGCGGATCTCGGCTGCATTCGAGGCGGCGACCGATCATCCCCGGCGCCGTCCGCCGATGCATTGCGAGGGGAGTGTCTGAAGCATGTCCGAGCATCAGGTGGTCGATGCGGTATCGGCGGAGAACGTGCGCAAGCATGTGGAGTATGTCTGCGAGCACATTCCGTCCCGTCTCGCGGGTTCCGAGAACGCGCGACGCATGGCCGAGTACAACGCGGCTGCGTTGCGTGCAGTAGGTGTGGAGGCGACGGTACATGACACGCCGGGTCTGGTGAGCTTTCCCCGGCCCGGAAAGCTGCAGGTTCTCGAGCCGGAGTTGCTCTCCATCGAGGCGTTCACATCCGGCCATAGCCTCAAGACACCGCCCGGAGGTGTGAGCGGGGAATTGGTCTACGTGGGCTCGGGCGGCGTGCGTGATTTCGCTGGAAAGGACGTCGCGGACAAGCTGGTCCTGTGCGAGATTTCGTACTCCCCGGCGCGGATGGAGAAGCAGCGGCTCGCGGCCCTGAATGGCGCAATCGGCGCCGTCATGATGAACTGGGGAAACCCGGGAGACACCGCGCTTCCGTTCGGATCGATCAAGCCGGCCTGGGGGAATCCGACCGCGGAAACCGTTCGCGACGAAATGCCGCGCATGCCCTCCGTCGGCGTTGCGCGGGCCAGCGGACTGCGCCTGAAGGCGATGTGCGAGCGTGGTTCCACGCGGGTGAAGATCGAGACGGATGTCGAGAACGGATGGCGGCCGATCCAGGTCACCGTGGGCGAGATCAAGTCGCCTGTGAGCGAGGACTTCATCCTGGTCGGCGGGCATCAGGATTCCTGGTATGGACCTGCGGCGACCGACAATGCGGCCGGGAATGCCGTCATGGTGGAACTGGCTCGCGTGTTCAACGCGCAGCGCCAGTACCTTCGGCGCGGCATCGTGTTCGGCTTCTGGGGCGCCCACGAGACTGGAACCATGGTGGGCTCGTCCTGGTTTGCGGATAGCAATTGGGATCGGCTGAGAAAGCACGCGCTGGCGTACGTCCTGTTCGATCAGCCCGCCTGCACCGGCACGACCCGCTGGCTCACCACTTCGAACTTGGAGATGCGCCGCTTTCATCAGGAGATCGAGCGAAGCTACCTCGCGGTGCCGTCCGACTGGAAGCCGCAGAAGAAGGGCGGGGATGCGTCCTTCTTCGGTTTGGGCGTGCCCATGATGTATGGCATGGGCGCGTTCACCGAAGCCCAGTTGCACGCCACGGCCGATGCGAATCTCGGCTGGTGGCATCACTCCCTGGAATGCACGCTCGACAAAGTCGACTTTCAGTGGATGCAGACCCACCTGCGGGTCTATGCCGCCTGGCTCTGGGAACTCTGCGCCGCAATCGTTCTGCCGTTCGAATTCACCGCTGTGGCGGAGCAGTTCGCTGCCCGGCTGGAAGAGCTCAGCGCCAAGCCGGGTGTTTCATGTCTCGGTCTCGCCGAGGTCGGGAAACGGGCGCGCGAACTGGAAGTGCTGGTCAAGAAGCTCGATGCCCGGGTCTCCGCATGGCGGGAACGCTACCGGGCTGGCGATCCGGACAGCGGTCACGCGGCGGCAATGATCAACGCTTGTCTCAAGCGACTCTCCAATATCCTGATCCCGATTCAGAGCACCGTGAAGGGCGTCTACGGACACGATCCGTATGGTTTCACGCCGCAGCTCAGCGTCATTCCGTGTCTTTATGACGTGGAGCGGTTCAGCGGCCTCGCGGAG
This sequence comes from Betaproteobacteria bacterium RIFCSPLOWO2_12_FULL_62_13, assembly GCA_001771985.1. GTDB lineage: Bacteria > Pseudomonadota > Gammaproteobacteria > Burkholderiales > SG8-41 > DSOT01. Next base: position 5,810 of record MERG01000135.1, read on the forward strand.
CAGAGTGAAGAGCGCCATATGCTGGCGACCCATCTCCTGCGCCAGCGTAACCGTGTTGCCGATGCCATTGCGCAGGCATGCGAGACGGCCGAACGTCTCCTGGAACAGGTTCCGGCGCCGGGACGCGGATAAAAGGCTCAGGTTGTCTTGGAAGAAATAAACAACCCTCGGCTGTAAGCCGAGGGGTTTAATAGACGTCGGCTTGAAGCCGACTGTAAAGGCTCGACGACTGTCATTCCCGAGGCGTCGGGAATCCAATTTCAGCGCACCACAGATTGGATGCCCGCCGCCGCGGGCATGACAACTTGCTTTACCTTTGTTGCACAGAAACCTGCTCATGTTCGCTTCGCTCACATTTCGCAAAAACTTTCTTCGCCTGAAGCCTGCCCCGGACTCCGATCCGGGGGCGAGGGGTTTCAACCATCCCCGATGGGGACACTAAACCGAGCCTGCTCCGGGGAGGGACGGGGGGTGAGCCGGGGTTTCTCGGACGCGCCTGCGCGCGTCCGTGCCGGCGAATGCCCGAAGCGTCTCGCTTCGGGCCGGAACGGGCTAAGCGGAGTCGGGCTTTTTCACGACGCTCAATAGATGGTCTGATGTCGCAGTAGTTCAGACTCAATCCGACGTGCCGCCTGCCTCGGCGTGTAGCCGGCAGTTCTATCCGTCCCATTGACGCCTTATACTGCGTCTTTGGGAGGTCGACTTCTCGTTAGAGGTCGCCAGACACAGAGCCATACGCGCGTATGGCATTTCTGCCGGGGTGCGAGTATGATTGCGCTATGGCCACTGCGAAGTTTGACTGGGACCCGAAGAAAGACGAGAAAAACCAGAAGAAGCATGGGGTCAGCTTCGCGGAAGCCCAAGTCGCTTTTGCCGACGCGAAGCGCGTCATCGCCGAGGACCTATCGCACAGTTCGGCCGAGAAGCGACACTACTGTTTTGGGCGCATCGGTGAAGGGGTAATGACGGTGCGCTTTACGTACCGGGGGAACGTAATCCGGATACTTGGTGCCGGTTATTGGCGAAAGGGCAAACGAATTTATGAGCGCGAAAATCAGATACACGGACGAACCCCTGGGAAGGCTGAAGGTCGTTCCTGACTTTTTGCCGGCTCCGGAGGACCTCGTCTTTCGGGAAGAGGGGGTCAAGGTCACGATCGCGTTGAGCAAGCGCAGCGTCGAATTCTTTAAGCGTGAAGCCAAGAAGCATCACACACAGTACCAGCGCATGATCCGCCGGCTTCTCGATGCGTACGCCGCACATCACACGCCACCGCTAACCTCCAAGTCGAGGCCGACGCGCCGCAAGCGGCGCGTGCCTCAATCGGCACGTTAGGTAGCTGCGATGCCGACCGTTCTGCGACATGGGCCGCACCGCTTCTTCTTCTATGCGAGTGATCGTGACGAGCCGCCCCACATTCACGTCGAACGCGACGATAATGTCGCGTAAGTTCTGGCTGGACCCAGTTCGGTTACAAAGCAAAGTGCCATTGGGGCCAGGCTCCATTTATTTCTCCGCTTGCATCAGCGCATTCGGAAGCTGGCGCGCGGGGCATGGAAGCGCGCAATACCGCCCGCCCGCAGGACGGCGTTCGGGTGCGACTGGATGACCACGGGTCGAACGTGGTGAAATTTGTTGAGTTGTCGGAATCCCTGGACGTGGCGGAACTTGTGGGCGTGGCCGAACTTGTGGGTGTGATGGATGCCATGGGCGAACGGCACGCTGAAAACGACCGTCGCCGGGGCGAAGAACGGTGGTTCAAACCAAATGCCGTTCGACATCGGGGGCGGGGGTGCTGCGTATTGCGGGAGAGCGACCGGCTGGGCCGCATCGAAAGCGCGGCGCTCTTCTTCCAACTGGCGCGCCAAGCGTTCGACGCGCTGGCTGAGGGCGCGGAGTTCCGCCAACTGCTGCGCCGCATCAGTTAGCGCTGGCGGGACAGGCCCACTCGGCGGGCTTGACTCGGCGGTCGGGAAGACCTCGACGATAAGGCTCCGGTCCTTGGGCGGCTTGTCGCTGATGTTGGTCGTGCCGTTCTCATCAATCCACTGGTAGAGATCCGCCCCAGTCGGCTGCACACTCAAGACGCACGCCAGGCCCGCCGCCAGCACAACCCCAAAATGAGCAAAGCGCATGCTAATTCCGCGCGACCGATTCATTAAACAATTGGATCACCGCCCGGCGGCGAGGTTCACAGCAAAGACTACCGCGGCCCCACAATGCCCGACCCTGCCACCTCCGGCGGCGGCGAAGGCGGCCGGATGCGCAGCGCGCTACAATCACCATGAGCAACGATGCAGCGGGCGCCTCCGGTGGGATTGCCGCCGATGGCGACTGTGCCGGCGCCAGTTGCCGTCCTCGCATCGCGCAAATTCAAGGAGAAAACATCCACGAGGCTTAAACCGATAAAAGGGTTGGCGATAGCCTTCGCCATTCTCGTGACCGTATCGGTCAAGCGGCGGCAGCGATCAACGCTTGTCTCAAGCGGCTCTCCAATATCCTGATCCCGATTCAGAGCACCGTGAAGGGCGTGTACGGACACGATCCATATGGCTTCACGCCACAGCTCAGCGTCATTCCGTGTCTTTATGACGTGGAGCGGTTCAGCGGCATCGCGGAGCAGATTGAAGAGCGCCATATGCTGGCGACCCACCTGCTGCGCCAGCGTAACCGTGTTGCCGATGCCATTGCGCAGGCATGCGAGACGGCCGAACGTCTCCTGGAACAGGTTCAGGCGCCGGAACGCGGATAGCGGCTGAAAAAAGTGGCAGCCGGGCTGAAGCATCCCGAGACATCCTGTACTCATCGCATCACGTTTCTGCCGCGCACACTCCCTGCGTGAAGGCTTAGTTGCGAGCTCGGGTCCAGTAGTGAGGTAATCTATAACCGATCGGCGTGAGGTGGGCCACACTACTTCCCATAACCCGGGACAGAACTCGCGGCCTTTCAAAGGCGCATAGGACACACAACGGGAACACACAGGGAAAAACACACATGAATCAGATGAAGAGCGAAATTCGCGATGGCATGCAAATCGATTGGGATGCTCCGATCAGGATGGACGATGGCGTAATACTTCGGGCCGACGTGTTCCGTCCGGCGGCAGAGGGGCGCTATCCGGTGATTCTCAGCTACGGCCCCTACGGCAAAGGACTGGCCTTCCAGGAAGGCAACAAGTCGGCCTGGGAGCGTCTCACGGCTGCGCACCCGGAGGTCTTAGCCGGTTCGACAAACAAATACCAGAACTGGGAGCTCGTCGACCCGGAGAATTGGGTGCCGGACGGCTACGCCCTGGTGCGCGTCGACTCACGCGGTGCGGGGCGCTCGCCCGGTTTCATCGATCCGTGGTCTCCACGCGAGACCGAGGACTTGTATCACTGCATCGAGTGGGCAGGCGTGCAGCCTTGGTCGAACGGCAAAGTCGGGCTGAACGGAATTTCGTACTACGCGATGAATGCCTGGCAGGTGGCGTGCCTCGAGCCCCCGCATCTCGCGGCAATTTGCGCTTGGGAGGGATCCGGTGATTACTACCGCGAGGGCACACGCCACGGCGGGATCGTCTCGCAGTTTTTCACGAACTTGTTTCCGAGGGCCATCATCCGCGTCCAGCACGGCCTGGGCGACCGGGGCTTTAGAAATCCTGTGACCGGAGACACGGTGTGCGGACCTGAAACGCTGCCTGACGAGGTGCTCGCGAAAAACCGCATCGACATGGAAGAGTGGATCGCGGCGCACCCCCTGGACGATGAGGCGCATCGCGCCCGCTCCCCAGTCTGGGAAAAGGTGAAGGTGCCTTTGCTCTCAGCCGCGAATTGGGGCGGGCAGGGGCTGCATACGCGCGGGAATTTCGAGGGCTTCGTGAATGCGGCTTCCACGCAAAAATGGCTTGAGGCGCATGGCGGCACGCACTGGGAGAGTTTTTACACGAGCTACGGCGAGAAGCTGCAGAAGCGCTTCTTCGGCCATTTCCTAAAAAACGAGAATACAGGATGGGATACACAACCACCGGTGCAGCTTCAGATCCGGCACGTGGATCGCTTCGTCGAGCGCCACGAAAACGAATGGCCCCTCGCGCGGACGCAATGGACCCAGTTCTACCTGGACCCTGTTCACTTCACGCTCGGCAGGCATCCCTCCACGGTGCCCGCCAGGATTGACTACGAGGCGCTCGGCGACGGCGTCATGTTCCTCCTGCCGCCCCAGCAAGAGGACGTTGAAATCACCGGGCCCGTCGCGGCAAAGCTTTTTGTATCTTCTTCCACGACGGACGCGGATCTCTTCCTCACGCTGCGCGTGTTCGCGCCGGACTTGAGGGAGATCACCTTTCACGGGACGACCGACCCGAGAACCCCGGTGGGCATTGGCTGGCTGCGCGCATCGCATCGCAAGCTCGATCCGAAGCGCAGCCTGCCCTACCGACCCTACCACACTCACGACGAAATATGGCTGCTCAAGCCCCACGATCCTGTGGAACTGGACATTGAAATCTGGCCGACCTGCATCGTGGTCCCGAAGGGCTACCGGATCGGTCTTTCGGTCCGCGGCAAGGACTATTATTATCCCGGACCCCCGCTCGAGATTCCCGGCGTGAATTTCAAGCTGACCGGCGTCGCACCGTTCTGGCACGAGAACCCGAAGGACCGGCCGGCAGAGATTTTCGGCGGCACCAATTCGTTGCATTTCGGCCCGTCGCAGCAGCCCTATGTGCTACTCCCTGTCGTACCCCCACAACGCTAGGGCGCTACGTGGAAGTGTGGGTTGCTTACTCTTAACCAGTTGCGTTGAGAGTCTTGCCGGCGACGGTCACTGGCTTCGCGTCGATGAGCACTCCTGCCAAGACGCAGGGCTCGGGCCCTCGATTTATCCAGTTATGAACAGTGCCGCGCTGCACAAGGACATCGCCTGCTTTCAAACGAACTTCCGAGTCGTCCAATTGCATAAAAATCTCGCCTGAGAGGACAACTATATAATCGAGTGAATTCGTTCGATGAACGCGAGGAGCGACACCAGGCTGATACTCGACAACCCGAAAAACGGTCCCCCCGGGGCACGTTGTGCCAACCTTGCGCTCTGCGCCATCGAAGTCGGATGTGTTGTCTGCTGGGCTGACATCGGTAGTCCAAATGACGCAGGACGATGCTCCCTGTCGAGCCACGCTGGCACTCCCCAGGGTCTTCATGTCGTCGATCTTGACGACTGCGCGTCCATTGGAATCATGACCAGTAACCACTCGCCGCACTTGCAATGCCATCGCCGTTCTCCTATGTTTTTCTACTCTTCCATTTGGCTACCTTACCGCTGGAGCCACCTTACGGTCGTACTCAGTTAATCGGTCAGTCCAGCACGTGCTGCTTCACCCAAGTTCTCGCGAAGCGGTGTAGTCCTTATGTTATACTAAAACGAAATTATCCCAGAGCACGGTCTGAGTCTGGGCCATGTGCCGCTGATTGATCACAACGGGCGAAGGGAAGAGAAGATCGAGTTCGCGCCAGCATAGGCGCAGTGGCATAAAGAGCGACCCCAACCTGAACCGAGCAATGCCTGGCTGAAGGACGAGTTTGGCGGCAAGTGCGTATGGGTGGAGGACTTGCCGAGTTCGCCGCGTTGATCCAGGTCACGCCAAGGAGTGGGCGCTTCCATGCTGAAACGTTCCGGATCGCTTCGCCAGGCGCTTCTTGAAGCAAGATTCGTGCTGCGCGACTCATGCTTGACGGTCTGAGGTTGCGATGATTTCTCTTGATCACCGTACGTGACGGACGAAATCGCCATTCCATCATCGATCGGGATCAGAAATCGCAGTTTTTCCATCGATTATGGTGATCATGCTCAGAAAATCAGAGTGGACACTGTATCGACAGCGCCGTTTCAAATCTGTGCTGGAAGGCTCGCACGCCGCGAGGATAAAAAGGTGATTTGGCACGGACCAAGCTGGAAAGAGCAACTCGATGAATCAAAAAAATGCGCCAAAACGGCGCGTAGCTCCGCTTACGCCCGATTGCTTGGAGAATTTTGCGAGAGGCTCATAGGAGATTGCGATTATGCTTCGTCTTTGCAGACTGACGGTTGCCGTTCTCTTCTCTTGCGCGTTGGGCAATTCTGTGCAAGCCCAGGATTACCCTAACCGCCCAGTGCGCGTGATTGTCGGTGCCGGGGCGAGCGCGCCCGACACAGTGGCCCGCCTGGTGACTCAGCAGGTCGCGTCCCAGATGGGGCAGTCGTTCGTGGTTGACAACAGACCGGGCGCGAACGGGATTATCGCCGCCGACATGGTCGCGAAGGCAGCACCCGACGGTCACACCATCCTGATTACTTCCGCGTCGTTTGCCGTCAATCCCAGCATGCACCTGAAGCTTCCCTTCGATATCCGGAAGGACTTCGTACCGATCACCAATGTCGCCTCGGGCGGAGGATATATCCTCGTCGTGAATCCCTCGGTACCCGCGCAGTCGGCACAGGAATTGATAGCGCTGGCGCGCAAACCTGAATTCAAATTTGCGTTCAGCTCCCCCGGCATCGGCAACCCGATACACCTCGCAGGCGAGCTGTTCAACCTGCGGACGGAAACCAGAATGGTGCACGTGCCCTATAAAAGCGGTGGCACGGCGCTCAATGCACTGGTCAGCGGAGAAGTCCAAGTCATGTTCGGGACACCTCTAACGACGCTACCGCAAATCCGGGCTGGAAAGGTGCGCGCACTTGCCTACACCGGTTCCAAACGCGCATCGTTTCTGCCTAACCTCCCTACGATATCGGAGGCTGGCATTCGCGGCGTGCAACTGGACAACATGAGTTGGTACGGGATGTTGGCGCCGGGGAAAACGCCGGACGCAATCGTCGCGAGACTGCAGGCCGAGGTTCAGAGGGCGATAACGAATCCGCTGGTCCGTGAACGCCTGGAGGCATTGTGGCTATCGCCAGTTGGCAGCACACCTGCCGAATTCAAGGCTTTCTTATATGACCAGATAGCGCGGTTCGCCGAGATGGCGAAGCTAGCCGGCGTTAAACCCGAGTGAGTTAACTAGTGCCTGTCAGAAAACCCCTGTTTTTTCAAAATTGCCGCCTAAATTTTGAGCACTCGCTGCTTCG
>MERG01000136.1 GCA_001771985.1 Betaproteobacteria bacterium RIFCSPLOWO2_12_FULL_62_13
CTTCGCACGTACCTTGATTGGCTGATCGAGCTGCCGTGGGCAGATGCGAGCGAAGCAACCGTCGATATCGCCGAGGCTCGTCGCATTCTCGATGGCGATCACTACGGGTTGGACAAGATCAAGAAGCGCATTCTCGAGTATCTTGCCGTGCGCAAACTCAATCCCTCCGGCAAGAGCCCGATCCTGTGTTTTGTCGGGCCGCCGGGAGTGGGCAAAACCTCGCTCGGGCAGAGTATCGCCAAGGCCACGGGGCGCAAGTTCGTGCGCGTGAGCTTGGGCGGGGTGCACGACGAAGCGGAGATCCGCGGTCATCGGCGCACCTACATCGGCGCGCTGCCTGGCAACATCATCCAAAGCATACGCAAGGCGGGAACCCGCAATTGCGTGATGATGCTCGATGAAGTGGACAAGCTCGGGGCGGCAGGATTTCATGGCGATCCGGCGTCGGCGCTGCTCGAAGTGCTCGATCCCGAGCAGAACGCGACGTTCCGCGACAACTATCTCGCAGCGCCGTTCGATCTGTCGCACGTCATGTTTATCTGCACCGGAAACGTCCTGGATACCATCCCCGGGCCGCTGCGTGACCGCATGGAGGTGATTCAACTGCCGGGCTACACGGAGCAGGAGAAACTGCAGATCGCGCGCCGCTATCTCGTCAGCCGCCAGCTCGCCGCGAGCGGTCTCACGGCCGAGCAGTGCGAGATCGGCGACGATGCGCTTACCGCGATAATTCACGATTACACACGTGAAGCCGGTGTGCGCAACCTGGAGCGCGAGGTCGGTTCGGTGTTCCGGCACGTCGCCGTGGAAATCGCGGAAGGCCGTACGGAAAAGGTGACAATCGGCGCAGCCGATATCGCCGCAATCCTGGGACCGCGCAGATTCGAGTCCGAGGTCGCCATGCGCACCAGCGTGCCCGGGGTGGCGACGGGGCTGGCGTGGACGCCGGTCGGTGGCGACATCCTGTTCATAGAGGCAACGCGCGTGCCGGGCGCGGGAAGACTCATCCTTACCGGCCAGCTTGGCGATGTCATGAAGGAGAGCGCGCAGGCTGCGCTCTCGCTGGTGAAAGCGCGCTCACGGCAACTCGGGATCGAGGCGGAATTGTTGGAGAAATCGGACATCCACGTTCACGTCCCGGCGGGTGCGACACCGAAGGACGGCCCGAGCGCGGGTGTTGCGATGTTTGTTGCAATCGCTTCGCTGCTTACGGAGTGCCCGGTACGCAGCGATACCGCGATGACGGGAGAGATCAGCCTCCGTGGCCTGGTGTTGCCGGTGGGCGGGATCAAGGAAAAGGTGCTCGCGGCGCTGCAAGCCGGTATTGCCGCGGTCCTGCTGCCTGCACGCAATCGCAAGGAACTCGAGGAGATCCCGGCCGAGGCGCGGGATAAGCTCAAGCTGATCTGGATCGAGCAGGTCGATGACGCCTTGACGGCGGCGTTGTCCGCAGCGTCAGCCGATGCGCCCGGGGCATGACCGGGTTTTTCCCGCGGCCGACTGGATCGACTTCGAGACCGTCAAGCGGTATCGACCGCTCCTTCCGCGTTTGATTCGCGGTCCGCGCTTTTCAGGCAGGCCGTGAACCTGCAGCTCCAGCTTTGCAGGAGGCGAGCGCGCGCGGCGTTATCCGTCCGGCTTGCGAGGAGCAGTTCAACATCAACGGGCAACGTAACCGTCTGCCAACCGTCCTTGAAAGCACACTCCAGCTTGAGCTCCCAATCGTCCTCGCGTGGCTCGATGGCGAAAAGGTACGCATCCAACCCCAACTCCTCGAGCAGGGCCCCCGCCGCATCCGTAACCCTTTGCAGATCCGCTCCCGACCAAACCATCTCGTTCTCCCGACAGACCGCGCCGCCGCGTTGCGCTACGTCAAGAACCCCTTTGTGGATTTGCCTTATGTCGATCTCTGTTGAGCCCCGTGCGGGAGACGACGGGCGCCCGTTCACGCCTGGGAATTGAGTCGCATGTTGGCAGTGTCCTCCTCGGGGCGGCCAGCGCTGCCGGCGTGCCGGAAACCGCTTCCCCGCGCTGCAACCAAATCCAAGTTCCTTACCATCATGCGCTTTCCGCGCGTCTTCATATTGACGCAGATCAAGACCGCGGCCAGCAGATTCGGCAAAATGAAACGCGTGGTTGAGCGCGCCGCTCGCGCCGGTGCTTTTCTTTGCACCGTCCGCGGCGGGAAGCTATGGCGAGGCACGGCTCATGGAAAAAAGGACCCAGTTCAACATCTGGTATCTGATCATCGCCGTCATGGCGATGCTGTGGATACAAAACCTGTGGGTTCAGATGCGCACCGTGCAGCCGATCAGTTACAGCGAGTTCCAGACCTACCTCAAGGACGGCAAGATCGAGGAAATCAGCATCCTGGCCGATCACATCGAGGGCAGTTTCAAGCAGCCGCTGCCCGACGGGCGCACCCGCTTCGTCGCCGTGCGCGTCGATCCGGACCTCGCGAAAGATCTCGCGCAGTACAATGTCAAGTTCGCGGGCGTGGTGCAGAGCACTCTGCTGCATGACATCCTGTCGTGGGTGGTGCCGGCGGCGGCGTTCTTCCTGATCTGGCTCTACGTCATGCGCCGCTTCGCCGAAAAACAGGGTCTCGGCGGCGGCTTCCTCACGATCGGCAAGAGCAAGGCCAAGGTCTATCTGGAAAGCGACACAAAAGTCACCTTCGAGGACGTGGCGGGTGTCGACGAAGCCAAGGAAGAATTGAAGGAAGTGGTCGGCTTTCTCAAAGATCCACAGCGCTACAGCCGGCTCGGCGGGCGCGTACCCAAGGGCGTGCTGCTGGTCGGCCCGCCCGGCACGGGCAAAACGCTGCTCGCGCGCGCGGTGGCCGGTGAAGCCGGCGTACCGTTTCTTTCCATCAACGGCTCGGAGTTCGTCGAAATGTTCGTCGGCGTCGGCGCGGCGCGCGTGCGCGATCTGTTCGAGCAGGCGCGGACCAAGGCCCCCTGCATCATCTTCATCGACGAGCTGGACGCGCTGGGGCGGGCGCGCGGCGCCTACGGACTCGGCGGCCACGATGAAAAGGAGCAGACGCTGAATCAGTTACTGTCCGAGATGGACGGCTTCGATCCAACGTCGGGCGTGGTGCTGCTCGCGGCGACGAACCGGCCCGAAATCCTCGATCCGGCGCTGTTGCGCGCGGGGCGGTTCGACCGCCAGGTCCTGGTCGACCGTCCCGACAGGAAAGGACGCGCACAGATTCTGCGGGTTCACCTCAAGAAGGTGCGGTTGCGCCAGGACGTTGATCCCGAACCGATTGCGGCGCTCACGCCCGGATTCAGCGGCGCGGATCTTGCCAATTTGGTCAATGAGGCGGCGCTGCTCGCCACGCGCCGCGGTGCGGAGTCCGTGACACCGGAAGATTTTACCGGCGCGATCGAGCGCATCGTGGCGGGACTGGAAAAGAAAAGCCGCATACTCAATCCGACCGAGCGCAAAACCGTGGCCTATCACGAGATGGGGCATGCTCTGGTCGCGATGTCGCTGCCGGGCAGCGATCCGGTGCACAAGATCTCGATCATTCCGCGCGGCGTGGGCGCGCTCGGCTACACCATCCAGCGTCCCACCGAGGACCGCTTCCTGATGACGCGCGCCGAACTCGAAAACAAGATGGCGGTGCTGCTTGGCGGACGCGCTTCGGAACATGTTGTGTTCGGGCACCTATCGACCGGCGCCGCCGACGATCTCGTCAAGGTCACCGGCATCGCGCGCAGCATGGTCACCCGCTTCGGCATGGTGGAAAAGCTCGGCCACGTCGCTTACGAGGCCGACCGGCCCGCCTTTCTCGACATCCCGGGCGCGGGGCTGCGGCAACGCGAATTCAGCGAGGAAACCGCGCGCGAGATCGATTGTGCCGTGCGCGAAATCGTCAAGCACGCCTTTGACAAGGCGCTGGCGATCGTCACCGAAAGGCGCGGCGTGCTTGAACAAGGTGCGCAGCTCCTGTTGCAGAAGGAAACGCTGATCGAAGAAGACTTGAAACCGTTCCGGCAGGAACTTTCGTGCAGCGACGGCCGGGCTTCGTGAATCGAGTCTGAACTCCCGGAAAACCACCACCGCGGGCTGATTTTCTACTGAGCGTCGTGAAAATAACTGACTCCGCTCAGCCCCACCCCCACCCCTCTCTCCCGGAGGGCGAGGGGAGATTCGTGGTGCACATGGGTTGTCACCCATTTGCACGAGACTCAATAAGCGGGTTGTGCCAAGAATGACGCGCTCCAGCTACCGCAACGTATCTCGGATACGGCCCGCGTTAATGCGGTGCTGGACATAGTACGCGCAGTCGTCACTGAGGTACATGCTGCCGTGCGCGCGCCCACCATGATTGGGCTGGATTCGACGCTCGACCGCGATCTCGGGCTGGACAGCCTCGCCCGCGTCGAGCTCCTGCTCAGAATCGAGCGGGCCTTTGGCGTCACGTTGCCTGAGAATACGCTGCAACTGGCGGAGACCCCGCGTGACCTGCTGACCGCGCTGCGCTCGGCGCGCCCGCACGCCGGAGCCTGGCAACCGGCTGCAACGCGTGCGCCCCCCATGCGTCCGCTGGAGGGCGCGGAAGCACAGCCAACGGATGCCGCCACCTTGCTGGAAGCGCTCAACTGGCACGCGCGCAAGCACGCCGACCGCACGCAGATCGTGCACCTCGCGGACGGCGGCGAGGAGCACATCAGCTACGCCAAGCTCAAGAGCAAGGCGGCAGCGGTCGCAACCGCCCTTCAACGCAGAGGCTTCGAGCCGAGGCACACCGCGGCGATTATGCTGCCGACCTCCCCCGAGTATTTCTATGCCTATCTCGGCATTCTCACTGCAGGCGGCATCCCGGTGCCGATCTATCCGCCGGCGCGGCTGCCGCAGATCGAGGAGCACGTGCGGCGTCACGCCGGCATACTTGCGAATGCACAAGCGTCGATCCTGGTCACCGTCCCCGAAGCGATGGGGGTAGCGCGTCTGCTGGAAGCCAACGTGCCCGGGCTGCGCCGCGTGGTGACCGGCGCCGAGCTGGTAGCGGAGCGTGGTGAACCCGCACCCGCCCACGCCACAGCCGAGGACATCGCCTTGATCCAATACACTTCCGGCAGCACCGGCAACCCCAAAGGCGTTGTCCTCACCCATGCCAACCTGCTCGCCAACATCCGCGCAATGGCACGCGTCGCGCAGGTGAGTACAAAAGACGTGTTCGTAAGCCGGCTGCCCCTCTACCATGACATGGGGTTGATTGGCGCATGGCTGGGCAGCATGTACGTGGGCTTCCCTCTCGTCGTCATGTCGCCGCTCGCTTTTCTCGCCGGGCCGGAGCGATGGCTATGGGCGATCCACCGCCACCGCGGCACCGTTTCGGCGGGACCCAATTTCGCCTACGAGCTTTGCGCGAAACGGATCGACGACGCCCGGCTGGCGGGGCTCGACTTGAGTTCGTGGCGGATCGCGTTCAACGGCGCCGAGGCAGTGAGCCTGGACACCGTAGTTCGCTTCAAGGCGCGCTTTGCCAAGTATGGCTTGCGCCCCGAAGCGATTACACCCGTGTACGGTCTCGCCGAGTCTTCGGTAGGTTTGCTGTTTCCGCCGGTGGGCCGCGGCGCAGTAATCGAGCGCATCCGCCGCAAGCCGTTCGAGCTGCAGCGCAAAGCCTTGCCTGCGGCGCCCGACGATCCTAATCCGCTGCGTTTCGTGACTTGTGGACGTCCACTCCCGGGCCACCAGGTGCGTATCGTGGATGAAACCGGGCGGGAGGTGGGCGAGCGTGTCGAGGGGCGGCTCGAATTCAGGGGGCCTTCCGCCACCAGCGGTTACTACCGCAATGCGGAAGAGACCCGGCGCCTGTTCCACGGCGAGTGGCTGGACACCGGCGATCGGGCCTACATGGCGGAAGGTGACGTCTACGTCACGGGTCGCGTGAAGGACATTATCATTCGTGGCGGGCGCAACATCTATCCCCATGAGCTGGAAGAGGCGGTCGGTCAACTTCCCGGTGTGCGCAAGGGATGTGTCGCAGTGTTCGGAAGTCCCGATCCGCAGTCCGGCACCGAGCGCCTGGTAGTGCTCGCGGAAACGCGCGAAACCGATACGGCGGCTCGGGATGCGCTGCGCCGCGACGTCTCGAATGTCGTGCTCGACGTGCTCGGCGAGCCGCCGGACGAGGTTGTGTTGTCGCCGCCGCACACGGTGCTCAAAACCTCCAGCGGCAAGATCCGACGCTCCGCGAGCCGCGATCTTTACGAAGCGGGGCTCGCCAGCGCCGGCTCGCGTGCGGCGTGCTGGCAGGTGGCGCGACTTGTCATACGCTCGGTGCTGCCCCAGGCTCGCCGTTCGTACGCAGTCGCCAAGGAGATCCTTTACGCTGTCTACGTTTGGGCAGCATTCTGGCTGGTCGCACCGCTCACCTGGGTGCTCACCGCCGTGACTCCCCGTCCGGCGTGGGCGTGGGCCATCGGACACGCTGCGGCACGGCTGCTCCTCAAGCTCTCTGGAACGCCGCTCGTGGTGCGCGGCCTCGAAAACCTGCCGCGCGATACGCCGAGCGTCCTCGTAGCGAATCATGCGAGCTACCTGGATGGCATGATCCTGGTCGCTGCCTTGCCTATCCCTTACAGTTTCGTTGCGAAGCGGGAACTCCGAGAACAGTTCGTTGCGCGCGTTTACTTGCGGCGCCTGGGCACGGAATTCGTGGAGCGCGCCGTCACGCAGCAAAGCGCCCAGGACGCGCATCGCATGGCTCAAGCCGTCGCGAAAAGACGGTCACTCGCGTTCTTTCCCGAAGGCACCTTCACGCGGATGCCGGGACTC
>MERG01000137.1:0-147 GCA_001771985.1 Betaproteobacteria bacterium RIFCSPLOWO2_12_FULL_62_13
CGTATATGACGCGACGTTGTCTGTCCACGTGACGGGGATTCCTCATCCGCGTCACGCGCACATTGTCGATTGGGATATGAGTTCGACCGGGCCAAGATTGCAAACAATCAAGCTTGCGAGCGCCGCGATGCTCCATCGCGTTCCGGC
>MERG01000137.1:166-6209 GCA_001771985.1 Betaproteobacteria bacterium RIFCSPLOWO2_12_FULL_62_13
GGGTGTGGCCCGCCATTTCGACTAAGAGTTCTCTCGGCAACATCAAACCCGCCGGCAACTTTCGTGGTTCGTGGTAGGTACCTCGCTCAGTGAGAGAGGCCAAACAACCGGGCCGGTTGGGCAAGATGAAAGCGACGGCGGAAGAGAATACACTGTACCCGGGATCGCCTGGGTTCGCGGAGAGCGTTATGGGTATCGCCGAGAAGATCTACGAGGTCGTAAACGGCCTGCCTGATCCCCAGGCAGCCGAGATTCTTGGTTTTGCCGAGAACGTAAAAGCGCGCAGCGCGACGATAGTCCCTGCGCAACGCCGCGTGGATCTCGCGCTGTTCCGACGGCATCGGGGCCGGTACGACGGAACCAGGATCAACCGGGACGAGTCATGCGACCGTGCCGGTCTTCGTTGATACAAATATCGGCGTCTACGCGTTCGGCCAGGATGTCGCAAAGGTCGAGAGGGCGGAAGCCATTCTCGAAGCTCAGCCGACCGTAAGCGCCCAGGTCATTAACGAGTTTCTGAACGTCTGGTGTGATACGCTTTACTCCGAGGATCTCGAACACCGGCGTGTCTTCGAAGGGCGGCTTACGGTGGTGAATCCCTTCGCTTGATCCGGCACGAACCAGCAGCAGAGCCTCGCCGTCAGACTCGACATAATCTGCGCCGAGCGCGCCACAAGCTCTCACGGCTACATCGGGCCCGCCGGCAACCCCGGCGGGTTTTTCATCGCATCGAGGATGCGGCGACGATTGCCGCAAAGCCTGCGGGATACCGCGGCCTGCGGGGGCTTTCTCGGTCTGCATGGAACCCGCCTCGTTAGAGTCGGAGGAGGTGGACGCCCGACATTAGTTCAGTTAAACTAACCCGACTGTTCGAGATCGATATGGATACCGTAAACATCCATGAGGCGAAGACCCATCTGTCGCGGTTGGTCGAGGAAGTGGCTGAAGGCGCGGAGATCGTGATCGCGAAGAACGGCGTGCCGCGCGCCAAGCTCGTGCCCCTCGGCAGCGTCCGCCCAATCAAATTCGGCGTGCTGAAGGGAAAGATCCGTTATCCGGACGACTTCGACGCGCCGCTGCCTGACGCGCTGCTCGCGCTGTTCGAGGGCCGGCGCCGTAAATGAGGCTGCTCCTCGATACGCACATTTTTCTCTGGACGCTCGACGATTCGCCCAGGCTCTCGCGGCAGGCGCGCGAACTCATGACTGCGCCGGGGACCGAGTGCTTCGTGTCGGCGGTGAGCTTCTGGGAAATTGCGATCAAGGCGAGCCTGCGGCGGAGAGTGTTCCGCGTGGACGCCGGGAGGCTTGTCGCAGGCGCCCGCGCCGCGGGCTTAAGACTTCTGGCCTTTCAGCCCGAGCATGCAGTGCGGGTTGCACGGCTTCCTGCGCACCACTCCGACCCATTCGACCGGGCGCTTGTCGCGCAGGCGCTCACGGAGCCGCTGACCCTGCTCACCCACGACGCGGCGCTCGCGCCCTACGGCAGGACTGTAAGCGTGGTTTAGGATCTACGTGAGGATGCAGGGTCAGACTCGAGATAAACTGCCGCGAGCGCGCTGCGCCGCGGCGCTCGAATACGAAATCGCCGACATATAAGGGTCGACATGGCCGTCCCGTCTCCGCGACGGCGCGGCGATCAATACCTGATTGCCATTGTCGCGGGAATGGCAACGCAAGATACGGAAGCACGTGGCCCAGGAGCAGCACAGCCGATTCCGGGAATCCTTGGCCCCGGATTTCATTTCATTCTATCCGGGCCATGCGCCTGAAGCCCGCCCTCGAGTACTCGCCGCGCAGGCGAAAGGTTGTAGTAAGGTCGCCCCGGCATCATGCCACCGCTGCTGTGGCCTGCCCGAATCCGGAGAACCTGTGCAAGGCTCTTCCCAGGGTGGCGTACAACGACAGTCAACTACGAACCCAGAGACAAGGAGCCTGTTCATGAAAACGTATCTTTCCGCAATTCTGCTTTCTGTCACACCTGTCCTGGCGCGTGCGGTGGAGATGCCCGCCGAAACCCCGCCCCCGCCGGACGCCGACCCGACCGCCATCATTGGTTTCGTTTTGATCATGGTCGGCATGATCTGCGGCTACGTCTGGTACATCTGGCACAAGGAGCGGCAGCGCAAACAGGACCAGCCGTAGGACGGGCATCGCCCACCACGTCGAGGGGGAAATGGGTCGGCCGCGATTTACTGGTGCTTGGGCCTGTTCCTCGGCATGCACAGGCTTGATCCTCGCCCACAGGGATTAGGAAAGGGCGGGGCGGATTTGTAGCTTGACTCCTGACTGACAACGCGACCGGCAAACGTCTCGAAACGCGCCGGGAGCGCCACAGACTCTCCCGGCCCCTTCTAACCCGCAGGCAACCGCGGCGGGTTTTCCTTTTTTCTCGCTCGCGCGAACAGCGTGGTTCATGACCCGCAGTCCCGCGCCCGCTCGAGCGCGGGAGGTAGTTCTAGTCAGTCCCTGCCCTCACCCGAACCCTCCCCCGCTCGAGCAGGGGACGGGGTTCTATGTAGTGCGGCAAGGGAGAGGGGATTTATACGCAGAAACGTCAGAATTCAGACGAGACTTGAGACCTGCCGTTGCTCTGGGCACAGGAGCACATTGCGGCCGGGATCCTCGGCAACGCCATTAACGATCTCGTATCCAAAGACTTGCGCACAACGTCTGAGCAGAGGCCGAACGGCTCGTTCGTGCGCGGCCGACTCATACTCGAAGATCAGCGGCTCTCCCGGAATTACCACGGTGCAGAGGTATCCCGCGTTGCCGCCCGGATCGTCGCCGAAGCACACATAGACGGCCCGGTCCTTGACTTTGTCCAAATGCGCCAGGCGTTCCGCGAGGAACGAATCCCTATGATGGCCGTTCTTGGGTTCAAGTTGCCTCATCATTTCCAGGACATGCCCAAGCCCCGCTGCTTCGTCGGCTTCAGCGTAGGCGAACTCGGATGCGATGCGCATCACCACCACCAGCGGGCTGAGAAAATGATGACCCTTTGCAGGCACCAGACGATGAGCCCTCGCCGCGGGCGCATCCGTCCAGGCCGCAAGAGGCTCGCCATATGCGCGCCGTGTGCCAAGACTTGCAGCGCGCCGATCCAAACCGCTTCTGCGCTCCGGGCCGCGGTAATGCGGGTCACTGCGCTTTCTGCGATCGTGACCGCTTCTTCTCTCTACATCTGAGCGAGGGCGCAATTCCATGAAAGTTCTTTTGCCGGTCGGAAAATCCATCAACCTTTAGAAACTATTTACGCACAAAGAAGCAAATGCTCAAAGGAAGAACGTCACAGTTGGGTAAGGAAAAATGTCACACTCGACGCACGAAGCAGTGACCAATGAACGGTGAGCCGCCATGCAATCGAAGCAACGACTCCGGGTGTGATGCGCTTTACTCCGAGGATCTCGAACACGGGCGTGTCTTCGAAGGGCGGCTTACGGTGGTGAATCCCTTCGCCTGATCCCGAGAAATGGGGTCTTGCAGTAACGTACGCCAGGCAAGACCCCAAGGCCTTCAGTTACAAATAATGCAGTAACTCTTCAAGACTTTTTGCCTTGTCGAGTCCATAGACTACCGGGAGGAACTCGCTTGCCTTGACTTCGCTCCAACCCGCGAGTTTCGTCAGGCGCCGGAACTTTTCAGCCAGCATCGACTGATCCATCGGATTTTCCGGTTCGCCGGTTGGATAGTCCACTCGACGCGAAAGTCTTTTGCCATTAGTGAGTTCTATCTCAAGCACCGATGACCACTGATCGGGAAAACCGAGATCCAGATCAGCGTCTGGAATCACCTCGATTTTTTTCATGATTTCGCGGATTTCAGCAGAATCGCGGTACTGAAGCGGGTATTTCTTATCAAGGAGGTTCCAAAGCCCCTGGCGTCCGTGCAGCATCGCAACCGCGATATTGAAATGTGTGGAAAAACGGGTGCCCTGGAGCCCCTTGTTGCCCTCCCATGGAAATGGATCATTCACCAGAGCTGCACCGGTACTCAAAATTCGCGCCTTGATTTGTTTCACATCGCTGGGCGTAAAGCGCGTTTGTTGTTGCAGCGCCAACACCGCGTCAATACTCGGATGGATGTAACGGCAGGCCGAATACGGTTTATGTGACATCTCCAGTACTTTCCATGCTGTGCCAAGCCCAACTGTCAGGCGTTCCGGATGATTATTTCCTCCATAAAGAACCAGGAAACCGCGTGGGTTTTCCAGCACATCCGTGGGACCCGTGAATCCCCCGGCTGCCAGCATCGCTGCGATGACCCCGGATTTTGCGGCATGCCCGCAGTTAAAGTCTTTGGTCATTGCGCGTTCAGTCAGGTGAGCGAAGTTTCCTGACGCCTGTGCACCGGCCGTGCCCAGCGCCCATCCCATGGCGATTTGATCCAATTTGAGAAGCCGCCCGGCAGTCACGGCAGCACCGAACGACATGATTGTTCCACTCGAATGCCATCCCCGGCGATAGTGATCCGGCATAACGGCCTCGCCGATCCGAAGTGCCGCTTCGTAACCCGCAATGGCGGCCACCAAAATGTCGGTACCAGAGGCGCCTTGTTTCTCACCGACGGCTAATGCGCTGGCCCAGATACTATCGCCCGGGTGTGACATTGTGCCGCGGTGGGTATCATCCAATTCCGCCATGTGGCCCATCGTGCCGTTGACTAAAGCGGCCCATGGCGCCGCTACGGAGAATCCGCAACCCAGTATCCGGGATTCGGATGGGCCGCCGACCGATTTAGCGAATCGTATGAGTTTTTGGGCCGGTTCTTCCTGCGCGACGGCAACAACAGTGCTTATGTAATCCAGCAGCAAATCCTTCGCCCTTGCCACGACCGCTGGCGGTATTGCAGCCAGTGTCAGATTGGCTGCGAATGCAGCCAACGTGCGAGTTGGCGAACTATCCCCGGCTTTAGCGCAACTATCTTCGAGTTCGATGACCGGATTCTTGGTAACCAGCGACATGGCAGTACCTTTCCACAAAAAACTGCCGCAATGGAATCGTAGCGCGATTGGTCGAAACCTGTATAGCGTCGTTGCGCGAGGTGACAATTCAAAATACAAAACAGGAGAACAGGCATCAAGCGAATCAACGCCTTACTGGATGCCGGCCCCGGATTTAAGCACTCCGGGGCATGCTTTGTTTGCGCCGGCATGACGGAATCGTGATCATCGCGGTGATTTTCAACAAACTGCTAACTGAATTTCACTGCATCTACTCGTGCCCCTGCTCCTTGCGCTCCCGCTCCTTGCGCCAGATGAACACGGCATAACCGCCGATCATCGCGATCATCAGCAGGACGAAAACAATCATCGCGATCGGGTCGGTGTCGGCGACCGGTGGCGCGGCTTCGACGGACGACTCCGCCGCACGCGTCTGATGCCGAAAAAATGCACAATATGCCATAATGCGTGGCGCGGGATGGTTGTGCCCTGATCGAACAGGTGCTTGCCGCAAGCAGGGGCTGGGGCAACGTCGAGACTGTGCTGCTCGCCGCGGACAATGTGTGCAACCCGACGCGAATCATGAAGGAGGGAGGAGAAAAGATGACGGTTTTTCAGACAAGAAATGTTATTTTCGCGGCAGCCGGTGCAGGGCTGTTGATCGCCCTGCTGTGCGCTACTGTGCCGTCGAACGCGCAGCCCTATCCGCAGCGGCCGGTCCGCATTGTCGTGAACGTGACCGCGGGCGGCGGAGTGGACAGGACCGCGCGTGTCGTCGCGCAGCACTTCCACACCGTGTGGAACCAGCCGTTTGTCGTTGACAACCGCACCGGCGCCGGCGGCAGCATAGGCGTGGAGCTGGTCGTAAAAGCTGCGCCGGACGGCTATACGCTGCTGATATGTAGCAGCGGCGTTGTCACCAATGCGGCCTACCGCCCGCAGAGCTACGACCCGGTGCGCGATCTGCAACCGGTGAGCGTCCTCACTGCCACCCCCTATATCGTCGTGACGACGCCGTCGCTGCCGGCGGCCACCGTGAAGGAGTTGGTCGCCCTCGCCAAAGCGAAGGCCGTGAGCGTGAGCTATGCCTCCTCCGGCACGG
>MERG01000137.1:6231-28868 GCA_001771985.1 Betaproteobacteria bacterium RIFCSPLOWO2_12_FULL_62_13
GGGTGCGGAGCTGCTGGCCGTGCTTGCCGGCACCAGGATGCTGCATGTGCCCTACAAGGGTGTGGCCGACGCTTATCCTGCCGTGGCCTCCGGAGACGTAAACTGGATGCTGGGCGCTACGATCTCCTCGTTGCCGCTCATCAAGGCCGGGCGGCTGCGAGGTATCGCCGTTACCACTCCGACGCGCAGCAAAGCGCTTCCGGACCTGCCCACCGTGGCCGAGAGCGGTGTGCCGGGCTATGAAGTGGTCGGGTGGTTCGGCATGTTCGCTCCGGTCGGCACGCCGATGCCGCTGGTTGAGAGACTCAGTGCCGAGGCAAAACGGGCGCTGCAAGCGCCTGAAGTGGTGCGCCGCGCGGAAGCGGAAGGCACCGAGATCGTGGGCGGCTCGCCGCAGGAGCTGGCGCGGGTGGTGAAGGCCGAAGTCGAGAGATGGCGTGGACTCGTCAGCAAACCGGGAATGAAGTTCTGATCGGGTCTGCCCCTCCGGTGACTGAGGACTGAGGACTGAGGATTGACGACTGGCAACTGACAACTGACGACTGAGGGGTGCTGGGGGCCGAGTCAAAGCGAAGTTGAATACGCCGTCTTCCGACGCAAGAAGAGTTGATAGGCGGCAACCAGGACCAGCAGCCCGGCACCGAGGAGGTCGGTTACGAGGCGCGGATCGAAGAGAGTCAAGGCGCTCACCGTCAGCAGCAAGCGCTGCAGCACCGAAAGCTGACCGAACATGTAACCGATGACGACGCCCGAGAACGCGAAGGCGGCAATCGTCGTCGTCACGATGCTTTGTATGAAAACGGGCGTATTCTGGTAGTCGAGGAGCCCGGTGTAAAGGAAACCGAGCGGCAAGAGATAAACGAAGAGCCCGAAGCGAAAGGCAAGGAAGCCGGTTTTCCACGGGTGCGCGTCGGCGATCGCCGCCGCGGCGAAAGCGACGGTGCACACGGGCGGCGTCAGGTTCGAGGTCTGCGTGTACCAGATGAGCAGCAAGTGTGCCGCCATCAACGGTGCGCCCAGACCGGTCAGCGCCGGCGCAATCAGCACCGAAAGCAGAATGTAGTCGGCAGTGACCGACGAGACGCCCATGCCGAGAAAGAAGGTGGCCCCCGCGGTGAGCAGCACGGCAACCAGCAAGTAACCCATGGAATAGTCGATTACCAGGTGCGACAACTGAGCCGCGATTCCGGTCTTCACCACCAGCCCGACGATGACGCCGAGGCAGCCGGCGATGCCGCCGACGGTCAGCGAACGCTTGACGGCAAGCTCCAGAATCTCGATCCAGCGCCGGATCGGAAGGCGCGTCCGGGGCGATACCAGGCTCGCGGCGATTACCGAGGGAATCGCGATGAATACCGCCCAATCCGGGCTGTAACCCGCCACCAACAGTCCTACGACCGCGGCGATCGGCGTCACGAAAGCCCAGTGATGCCGCAGTATTTCCCAGGAATTTCCGAGCTCGCTGCGATCGATCCCCTTGATGTCGTACTTTCGGGCGTAGGCATGGGCCATGAACAGCAGGCCGACGACAAAGATCAGCGCCGGCGCCACGGAGGCCTTGACGATCTCGAAATAGGGGATGCCGGTGATGTCGGCCATGATGAAGATGGCCGCTCCCATCAGCGGCGGCATGGTGATGCCGACGGTGGAGGCGCTTGCCTCGAAGGCGGCGGCGACGTGCGGCTTGAAGCCCGACCGCTTCATCAAGGGGATGGTGAGCGTGCCCGTGCTGACGACGTTGGCGGCAGCGGCACCTGAGATCATGCCGAAAAGCGCGCTTGCCACCACCGCCACCTTGGCGGCCCCGCCCTGCACCCAGCCGATCAGCGTCAGTGGCAGGTCGATCAGGAGCTTCTGCCCGCCCGACTGCTCCAGCATGGTACCGAGAATGATGAACAGGAAGACGAAGCTGGCGAAGACGCGGGTGATCGAACCGTAGATGCCCTCGGGGCTGTAGAGATAGCCGACCATGTCGGCCCATTCGATGCCCGGATAGGCGAGAGCCCCGGGCAGCATCGGTCCGGCGAGGGCGTAGATGACGAGCAGCAGCGACAGCGTCGGCAGGAAGGCGCCGATGACACGCCGTGCCGCCTCGAGCACCAGCACTATCATCACCACGCCTGCCGCGAGGTCGAGCCCGTCCGGCTCGGAGAAGCGCTCGATGAAGCGGAGTTCATAGCGAATGGTGTACTCGGCCGTGACAGCGATGGCGGCCACCGCCAGCACGCTGTCGAAAACGCTCGGCCGGTTCTTCGGCGTCCCTCGCGAGCCGCCATAGAACAGGAAGATCAGCGCCAGCGTGAAGGCGAGATAGAGCGTGACGAAGCTCTCGGGCGAGAAATAGCCGAAGCCGGCGAAATACCAGTAGATGCCGACGAAGGCGACGCTGGCGAGCGACACCACGCCGCCGACCGCGCGCCCGTCGAGCTGGCGCGGCGCCTGGCCCGAACTGGAGGCCGCCAGCCAACTGAACAGCCGCCACCAGAAGCCCGAGTTTTCCGAACCGGTGGCGCTCATGGCGCTAAAAGGACGCCAGAGAAGTGCACGGCGCCGGACCGCGTCCCCTCCTGCTTACTTCGAGCCGGGCGCCGGCACGTGCGAGAGATCGATGGCCTTTTCCTTCCACAGCCTCGCCGCACCGGGGTGCAGCGGGAAGGCGAGGCCGACAACCGGGCTCTCCTTCATCGCCGAGAGGCTCCTCAGGTTCTTGGTCAGATAATCGAGGCACACATCCGACCACAGCGTTTTCGCGACGTTGTAGACCACGCCCGCCGGGACGTCCTTGTGTGCGATCAGGATGCCGTTCTGTCCGAAAGAGGTCCAGGCATACTTGGTGTTCGGATAGCTTCCTGCCGGCTGCACGATCTTGCGATAGAACGGGCTCTCCTTAAGGAAACCGCTCTCCTCCAGTTCTTTGCCGACGTCGAGGAAGACGACGTCGCCGGTGGCCGCAGCCTCGGTTGCGGCCGGTGTCGGCACGCCGCCGAGCCAGGTCCAGCCGTCGATCTTGCCGTCCTTGAGGAAGCTGTTCATCTCCGACGAGGAAACGTTGGCCGCATTGATCTTGTCCAGGACGCCCACCTTCTTCAGGAACGAGCCTATGATGTCGCGGCTGACACTGCCGACGGGACCGGGCGCGATGGTCTTCCCCGCCATGTCGGCGACCGACTTGATGCCCGATCTCTTGGATACGACGAAGTGAGCGATCGCCAGGCTTTCGGCGGAGCCCACCGCCAGCATGTTCTGCAGCTTCGCTTTGAACGGGGGTTTGCCGGTCCACGCAGCCGTGATCACGCTCTGATAGTTGAGGGTGAACTGTCCGCGGCCCGTTTGCACCTTCATGAAAGCGTCCATGCCGCCCTGCGTGGGCGTCACCGTGGCGCGCATGTCCGAATTCTGGCGCAGGCATTCGCTCATCGCCGTCAATGCCCGCGTCCAGGCGCCCTTCGCGCCGCCGCCTATGAAGGAAACCTCCTGCGCGTCGGCTCCCGTTGCCTCGAGCCCGGTCGTCACGGCCAGCACCGCCGCGCCGGCCAACAGTATCCGTCGTTTCATCATGGCGTTTCCTCCGTGGTTCATCAAGACCGCCAGCACCACGACCGTTCACGGTCGCCGGCACCCCCTCGCTCGATACGAAGATAGTGTAGCAGCGCGGTCTCGCCGGTGTCCATTCGGGTTGTTGTAAGCGCATTGACTTCAATGTTGATGCGCGGCAAGCTTCCCGGTGACTCCTTGATTTCCGTTCCATCGCCATGAAGCGAAAAAGGAAAGACGAGAGGAAAGAAAAACGGGTCAAGGCCATGCTGCCAGTGGACTTGGGAGGCGCGGCGGGCGTCGCGCGTGATGTCAGTGCGTCCGGCATGTTCTTCGAGACCGATGCCTCGTACGCCGTCGGAAGCCCGATCAGTTTAGCGTTGAATCTGGATACGCCGTGGGGCAAGGTGATGTTCAAGTGTCAAGGGAAGATTGTTCGCTTGGAGCCCCACGACCGGAAGGTGGGGGTGGCAGTGAAGTTCACCGAATCGGCGGTTGACCCCGGCGCACTACGAGGTGACCGGTGACCAATGACGGGTGATCGGTAACCGATGAATCTGCTGTTTGTCCACCAGAACTTTCCAGGGCAGTTCAAGCACCTCGCGCCGCACTTTGCGCAAGCCGGTCATCGGGTTCGATCTCTCGCGATCGACGGCCCCGGCATTCCCGGAATCGAGACGCAACGCTACAAGCCGAACCGCGGCAGCAGCCGGCAGATTCATCCTTGGGCGGCCGAGTTCGAGACCAAGGTGATTCGCGGCGAGGCGTGCGCTGCCGCCGCATCACAGCTCAAGGCGCAGGGTTTCACTCCTGACGTGATCATCGCCAACCCGGGCTGGGGCGAGAGCCTGTTTCTGAAGGACGTGTGGCCGGAGGCGCGCTTGTTCGCGTTGATCGAGTTCTACTACGCGGCCCGCGGACTGGATTTTGATTTCGACGCGGAGTTTTTCCGCCAGGACCTGGCCCGCGACGCGAAGCTCCGGGCGAAGAACGCGCACATGCTGCTCACCCTGGAGGCCATGGATTGGGGGTTGAGCCCGACTCACTTCCAAAAAAGTACCGTGCCCAAATCCTACCACGACCGCATCAGCGTCATTTTCGATGGCATTGACACCAAGACCGTTCAACCCGAGCGTGCCGCGATGGTGACGCTCAACGGCCGCATCATTCGGGCTGGCGAGGAGGTTGTCACCTTCGTCAACCGCAACCTTGAACCTTATCGCGGCTATCACATCTTCATGCGCGCGCTGCCGGAAATTCTGCGTCGCCGCCCGAATGCGGTTGCGCTGATTGTCGGGGGCGACGGCGTGTCCTACGGCGCTCCCCCGCCGGCCGGAAAAACCTGGAAGCAGATATTCCTCGACGAAGTGAAAGACCGCCTTGACTCGAAGCGGGTGTTCTTTCTCGGGCGGCTTCCTTACGCGGATTACCTCAAGGTGCTGCAGGTGTCGGCGTGCCATGCCTATCTCACTTATCCCTTCGTGCTGGGTTGGAGCTGCATCGAGGCGATGAGCTCAGGCTGCCTCGTCATCGGAAGCCGCACCTCGCCGGTCGAGGAAGTGATCGAACATCAAGAAGACGGGCTGCTGGTCGATTTCTTCGACGTCGATGCCTTGGCGAACACCGTGATCGATTGTCTCGCCCGGCCGGCGCAGTACGCGCCCTTGCGCGCCGCGGCGCGGCGAACTGCGGTGGAGCGCTACGACCTGGCGACGATTTGTCTTCCCGAGCAGGTGCGCCTGATCGAGGAGGTGAGCCGTAAGCGATGAACAGGGGGAGCCGAACGTTGAGGCCAAACGCCGGCCCTGCTATACTTTGCACCCTTTTTCTGCTCGTCTGCGGACGGTTTGGCGTGCGCCTGTCCTGCTCCGAGGATGCCCTTTCCCGAGAATGAAGCGTTTCCGCGGTCGAGCCGAAGAATCAGTGAAAACCAAGTCGGGGTGTAGCTCAGCCTGGTAGAGTACTGCGTTCGGGACGCAGGAGTCGGAGGTTCGAATCCTCTCACCCCGACCAATTCCGTGATCGGTGATCGCCCGCACTTCAGCCCGCGCGAACTGGTCGAACTTACGGCCACGATCGGCGTCTGCAACCTTGTATCGAGGATCCTCGAAGCGCTGCGGGTGGATCCCGAAGCGGCGCACGCGCAGGTCGGCAAGAGCCTGATGTAACCCGTAGTTTGCCGCTTGGGTGCTGGCTGTCAGTCCGGGTGCCCGGCACTCGACGGGGGGCGGCGCTTCAGGCACACTTAATGCGTTTTCCTGACAGGCACGACGCTTGACAAAAATCATCCTGCTTGTTCTCGGCCTGCTGCTCGTCTACTGGATACTGAGGAGTTACCGCAAGCGCGTCGAGAAGCCGGAGAGCCCGCCGCGTACCGGGAGTGCGGAGGATATGGTGCGCTGCGCTCAATGCGGTGTGCATCTGCCACGCAGCGAGAGCATTGTGACGCGCGGCAATTTTTACTGCAGCGCCGAGCACCAGCGGCAGCATGCGCAGCCGGATTGACCTCGCCGCTCGCGCCACCCATGTTGATCGCGCAACCCGAACAAGCCATGCAGTGGGCCGCCGATCCGGCTCCGCCCGCATCCGAATACCCGGATTCATACTGGCGCTCGCTCTATTTCTTCAACGTCTATCGGGTGATAGTGGCGGTGCTGCTGCTCGCGGTCGTCGCCATCTGGCGCGATTCGCCGCAATTCGGCTCACACAGCCTGACGCTGTTCGTAGTTACCGCGGTCTTCTACGTTCTCTTCAGCATCCTGTGTTTTACGCTGACCAGGATCAGATGGCGTTTCAACCTGCAGCTCACCGTCCAGGTCGCCGCCGATATCGGCTTCATTGTGACCCTGATGCGCGCGAGCGGCGGGATCTCGAGCGGACTCGGCCTGCTGCTGCTTGCGACACTGGCGGGTGCGGCGCTGATCGGCCGCGGGCGGCTCACGCTCTTTTACGCGGCGCTCGCCAGCATCGCGGTGTTGCTCGAGCACACGTATGCGGTGCTCAATCACGATGCCGCCATTGCCCAATATGTGCAGGCGGGACTGATCTCCGGGGGCTATTTCGCGACCGCATGGCTCGCCCATACGCTTGCCCGATACGCGGCGGCGAGTGAGCAGCTCGCGGCGCAGCGCGAGGTCGACCTCGCCAACCTGGCGCAGGTCAACCAGTTGGTGATCCAGGACATGCAGGATGGAGTGCTGGTGGTCGATGCGGGCGGCGTGATCCGGCAGATCAACGCGCGCGCCGAACGTATGCTGGGGTCGCTGCGCGAGCACCGCGACATGTTGCTCAAGGATTACGCGCCGGCGCTCGCAGTGAGTTTCGAGAAATGGCGTGACGGCAGCGGCGGTATCGATGCCAATTCCGGTCCGCTGTTCAACAACACGCTTAATGCAAGCTTTGTGCCGATCGGCCGGACCCGGCAGGTGGGCGCCGTGATTTTCCTCGAGGACCTGTCGCGGGCGCAGACGCAGGCCCAGCAGATGAAGCTCGCGGCGCTCGGCCGGCTTACGGCCAACATCGCGCACGAGATCCGCAATCCCCTGGGCGCGATCAGCCACGCTGCGGAGCTCTTGCAGGAGGAACCGGCGATCAACGACACCACCAAGCGGCTGCTCGCCATCATTCACGACAACAGCCGGCGCATTGACCGCATGGTCAACGATGTCATGCGGCTCAACCGCGGCGAGCGCGCCCAGCGCGAGAGCCTGGTGCTGGTCGATTTTCTGAAGATTTTCGTCGAGCAGTTCTGCGCGATCGAGAAGATCCCGTCCGAAACGTTCGCGATCGAACTTCACGCGACGCCCCGGGTCCTGTTCGACCGCAGCCATCTCGATCAGGTCATGTGGAACCTGTGTCGCAACGCGCTGCGCTACTGCCAGCGGCGCCATGCCAGCATCTGCATCCGGGTAAGCTCGGTGCGCAGCGGCAGTATAGTAAGATTGGACATCGTGGACGACGGCCCGGGCGTGCCGCCGGAATCGCGCAGCCAGTTGTTCGAGCCGTTTTTCACCACCGATACGGGGGGCACCGGACTAGGGCTCTACATCGCGCGCGAAATCTGCGACGCCAATGGCGCGATAGTCGAGTATGTCGAGACGCCAAGCGGAGCGCAGTTCAGCGTTTTATGCAGGACGGGGGGATGAGCGCAAAAAACCTGGTGTTGGTGATCGACGATGAAGCCGATATCCGGGAACTGCTCGGCATGACACTGACCCGGATGGGGCTTGATGCACACTGTGCCGCTACCGCCACCGAGGGCATCGCGCTGCTCGAGCAGAACAGCTACGATCTATGCCTCACCGACATGCGGCTGCCCGATGGCGACGGGCTGGCGATACTGGACCACGTCGCGAAACACCATCCCAGCGTTCCGGTAGCGGTGATCACCGCCCACGGCAGCACCGAGAACGCGGTCGCCGCACTCAAGGCCGGCGCATTCGATTATCTCGCGAAGCCGGTGTCCCTCGACCAATTGCGTACGCTGGTGCGATCGGCCTTGAAGCTGCCCCGACCTGGTCAGGGGCGCCGCATGAACGACGGCCACGAGGCCGCCCCCGGCAATCCGGTGCTGATCGGGGACTCCGCCCTGATGCAGGCGACGCGTCAGATGATAGACAGGCTCGCGCGGACCCAGGCGCCGATCCACGTCACCGGCGAGTCGGGCAGCGGCAAGGAGCTCGCGGCGCGGCTGATTCACCTCAAGGGCTCGCGCCGGGACGCCCCGTTCGTCGCGGTCAACTGCGGCGCGATTCCCGAGAACCTGATGGAATCCGAGTTTTTCGGTTACCGCAAAGGCGCGTTCACCGGCGCCACCGCCGATCGCGACGGATTCTTCCAGGCCGCCAACGGCGGCACGCTGTTCCTCGATGAGGTAGCTGACCTCCCCCTGCTGATGCAGGTGAAGCTGCTGCGCGCGATCCAGGAAAAGAAGGTGCGCAAAGTAGGTTCGACAGGTGAAGAGCAAGTCGACGTCCGAATCATCAGCGCCACCCACCGCAACCTTGGGGAGGAAGTAAGGAGCGGCGCGTTTCGCCAGGATCTCTACTATCGGCTCAACGTGATTGATCTGAGGATGCCGGGCCTGCGCGAAATGCCTGAAGACATCCCGCTGCTCGCCGCGGCGATTCTCGGACGCCAGTGCGGCGGGGAGGTCCCTGCGCACCTGTCGCAGGCGGCACTCAAGGAGTTGCAAGGCTACGCTTTCCCGGGCAACGTGCGAGAACTCGAGAACGTGCTCGAGCGGGCGCTTGCGCTGACCACCGGCGACGAGATCAGGCGCGAGGACCTGCAGCTCGCACCGGTCGACGCCGCTGGCGAGGCGCCGGACGTGTCCGGACTGCCTTTGCAGGAACGCCTCGACTTCGTCGAGAAACAAGCGATTCTTGATGCGCTGGAACAGACGCACTACAACCGTACTGCGGCGGCCAAACTCCTCGGCATCACCTTCCGCGCGCTGCGCTACCGCATGGAGCGGCTCGGCATCCAGGACGAGCTTGACTCGAAGGGGTAATTGGGTGATTCAGTGATTGAGTGATTCAGTGATTGCGTAGTCGAGCGCCCTCATCCCTCATCCCTCATCCCTCATCCCTCATCCCTCAACTGCGGTTACACATTGCCTTCAGAGTTGCGCATCACTGACGAGGGGCTCGCCGAGGGCGTGCGCTACGTGCCCTCGCCTAATTCCGATGACCGGCCCGCGGGCTGCGCGGTCGAACTGCTGGTGATCCACGCGATCAGCCTGCCGCCTGGCGAGTTCGGCGGGCCGGACGTTATCGAGTTGTTCTTGAACCGCCTCGATCCGCGGGCGCATCCGTATTACGCGACGATCGCCGATCTCAGGGTATCGGCGCATTTCCTGATCCGTCGCGACGGCGAATTCGTCCAGTTCGTGGCGTGCGAAAAACGCGCGTGGCACGCCGGCGCTTCAAAGTGGCGAGAGCGGGAACGCTGCAACGATTTCTCGATAGGCGTCGAGCTCGAGGGTTGTGATCAGGCGCCGTTCGAGGATGCGCAGTACGCGGCGCTCGCCACGCTCACGCGCGCGCTGAAAGCGCGTTATCCGATCGCGGATATCGTCGGCCATTCCGAGATCGCGCCCGGGCGCAAGTCAGATCCCGGGCCGCACTTCGACTGGGCCCGTTATCGCGCGATGCTAAGAACGCGGTGAGCTTCATTCCAGGTTCGGACCGGGTTTACGGCTGCACGAATTTTGTTCAGATAATCCGAGCCTTAGGTATTCCTGTTCCGCTTTCGCAACAACCTTCAAAAAATTCCTCAAAAGCTATTGCGTTCTCAAAACCACGCTACTAGAATTAGTCTTAAAATTTATTTTGACCACAATATATTGTGGTTTTTGCCGGGGATCAGCCGCACCCCTCTTGAATCTAAAAAAACCTATAACGATCAAGGAGAGACGACATGCAGGTAGCAACCGAATCGACCCGATCCGCGTCGGCAGCAGATTTTGACGTGCCCGAGACCACCCCCGCCCAGGAGCCGCTCTACGCCGAATACAAGGTAATTCGCCGCAACGGTGTGGTGGTCGGTTTCGAGCCGTCGAAGATTTCGATCGCGATGACCAAGGCGTTCATCGCGGTGAACGGCGGCCAGGGCGCGGCCTCGGCCCGCGTGCGGGAGCAGGTGGCAATGCTCACCGAAAACGTGGTCGACACGCTCGTGCGGCGCCAGCCCTCTGGCGGCACCTTCCACATCGAGGACATCCAGGATCAGGTGGAACTCGCGCTGATGCGCGCCGGCGAGCACAACGTGGCGCGCGCCTACGTGCTCTACCGCGAAGAGCGGGCGAGGGAGCGCGCGAGACAGCGTGAAGCGCAGCAAAGCGCGAAGGCCGCGCAGCACGTCATCAACGTGACCGAAAACAGGGTCATCAAGCCGCTCGATCTCGCCAGGATCACGGCACTGGTGGAAAGCGCGTGCGAGGGCCTCGGACGCGAAGCGGGTCCCGAGCCGATCCTGCAGGCGATGCAGCGCGACCTCTACGAAGGCGTGCCGATGGACGAAGTCCGGAAGTCGCTGGTCCTCGCCGCGCGTGCGCTGATCGAGCAGGACCCGAGCTACAGCTACGTTACCGCGCGGCTGTTGTTGCACTCGCTGCGGCTGGAGACCTTGGGCGAGGAAGTCACCCATGCCGAGATGGCTACGCGCTATGCGCAATACCTCCCCGAATTCGTGAAGAAGGGCATCGAGGCGGAACTGCTCGACGAGCGTCTCGGCCAATTCGATCTGAAGTGCCTGGGCGCGGCGCTCGACGCCAACCGCGACCTCAAGTTCACCTATCTCGGGTTGCAGATTCTCTACGACCGCTACTTCCTGCACATCCGCGGCCGGCGCATCGAGCTGCCGCAGGTTTTCTTCATGCGGGTCGCGATGGGGCTGGCGCTCAACGAACCCGAAGACCAGCGCGAAGCGCGCGCGATCGAGTTCTACAACGTGCTGTCGTCCTTCGACTTCATGAGCTCGACCCCGACACTGTTCAACTCCGGCACGCGCCGCTCACAGCTCGCGAGCTGCTATCTCACCACCGTTTCGGACGACCTCGACGGCATTTACGAGGCGATCAAGGAAAACGCGATGCTGCAGAAGTACGCGGGGGGCCTGGGCAACGACTGGACGCCGGTACGAGCGCTGGGCAGCCATATCAAAGGCACCAACGGCAATTCGCAGGGCGTCGTGCCATTCCTCAAGGTAGTGAACGACACCGCGGTCGCGGTCAACCAGGGCGGCAAGAGAAAAGGAGCGGTGTGCTCCTATCTCGAGACCTGGCACCTCGACATCGAGGAGTTCCTCGAGTTGCGGAAGAACACCGGCGATGACCGCCGCCGCACCCACGACATGAACAGCGCCAACTGGGTGCCGGATCTGTTCATGAGGCGTGTCATGGAAAACGGCGAGTGGACGCTGTTTTCGCCATCGGACGTGCCGGACCTGCACGACAAGTTCGGCAAAACGTTCGAGAAGGCGTACGTCGAATATGAGGCACAGGCCGCGCGCGGCGAGATCAAGCTCTGCAAGAAGCTCCCCGCGGTCCAGCTTTGGCGCAAGATGCTTTCCATGCTGTTCGAGACCGGGCACCCGTGGCTTGCGTTCAAGGACCCGTGCAACCTGCGTTCGCCCCAGCAGCACGTGGGCGTCGTGCACAGCTCGAACCTCTGCACCGAGATCACGCTCAACACCGGTCCCGACGAAATCGCGGTGTGCAACCTGGGCTCGGTCAACATGCCGGCGCATCTCGACCTCTCGAGCGGCAGGATGGACATGGAGAAGCTGAAGCGCACCGTCGGTACCGCGACGCGCATGCTCGACAACGTGATCGACCTCAACTTCTATTCGGTCAACAAGGCGCGCAATTCCAACTTCAAGCACCGGCCGGTGGGGCTCGGCATCATGGGCTTTCAGGACTGCCTGCACATGCTGCGTATTCCGTACGGGTCGCAGGCTGCGGTGGAGTTCGCCGACCGGTCGATGGAGAGCATCGCGTACACCGCCTACCGGGCCTCGACCGACCTCGCCGAAGAGCGCGGGCCATACTCCACCTTCAAGGGCTCGCTGTGGGACCGCGGCATCCTGCCGCTCGACACGCTCAAGCTGCTTGCCGAGGAGCGCGGCGGCTATGTCGAGTGCGACATGACGACGGCGCTCGACTGGAAGGCACTCAGGAAACGCATCCAGCAGGTTGGTATGCGAAACTCGAACTGTCTCGCGATCGCGCCCACCGCGACCATCGCCAATATCACCGGGCTCTCGCAGTGCATCGAGCCCACCTATCAAAACCTGTACGTGAAGTCGAACCTGTCGGGCGAGTTCACGGTGGTGAACGAGTTCCTGGTGAGGGATCTCAAGAAACTCAACTTGTGGGACGAGGTGATGATCGCCGACTTGAAATACTTCGACGGCTCGCTCGCCAAGATCGACCGCATCCCGCCCGATGTCCGCAGCCTCTATGCGACCGCGTTCGAGATCGAGCCCAGGTGGCTGGTCGAGTGTGCGTCGCGGCGCCAGAAATGGGTCGACCAGTCACAGTCGCTCAATATCTACATGGCGGGGGCCTCCGGCAAGAAGCTCGACGAGACCTACAAGCTGGCATGGATGCGCGGACTCAAGACTACCTATTACCTGCGCACGCTGGGCGCGACCTCGGCGGAGAAGTCGACCGCGAAAGCCGGCCAGTTGAATGCCGTGCCGGCTCACGGCGGCATGGTTGCGCCCGCGGCTGCCGGCGAGCCCAAGTTCTGCGCGGCGGACGATCCGGAGTGCGAGGCGTGCCAGTGAAGCAGGATTGAGGAATGGGGATCGAGGATTGAGTCACGGGTCACGAATCACCAATCACGAATCACCAATCACGAATGTAAAGGATAATCACGATGCTGCAATTCGAGGAACAAAGGATGACGAGCGGGGGGGCAGCCGGTGCGGCGCGCGCGGGGCAGCCGCCTGCCGCCGAAGCTGAGGCGCTCCGGTTGCGCCGCGTCGATGTCGCGGACAAGCGCATTATCAACGGCCAGACCGACGTCAACCAGTTGGTGCCGTTCAAATACAAGTGGGCTTGGGACAAATATCTTTCCGCCTGCGCCAATCACTGGATGCCGCAGGAAATCCAGATGAGCCGCGATATCGAGCTGTGGAAAAGCCCCAATGGGCTCACCGAAGACGAGCGCCGCGTCGTCAAGAGGAACCTCGGGTTTTTCGTCACGGCCGATTCGCTCGCTGCCAACAACATCGTGCTCGGCACCTATCGCCACATCACGGCGCCGGAATGCCGCCAGTACCTGCTGCGCCAGGCGTTCGAGGAGGCGATCCACACCCACGCCTACCAGTACATCGTGGAAAGCCTGCAGCTCGACGAGGGCGAGGTATTCAACGCCTATCACGAAATTCCGTCGATCCGCGACAAGGACGAATTCCTGATCCCGTTCATCGACACGCTGACCGACCCCTCGTTCAAGACCGGCACGGCCGAGAACGACCAGAAGCTCCTGAAGAGCCTGATCGTGTTCGCGTGCATCATGGAGGGCTTGTTCTTCTACGTCGGCTTCACGCAGATCCTGGCGCTGGGGCGGCAGAACAAGATGACCGGGGCCGCCGAACAGTATCAGTACATCCTGCGCGACGAGTCAATGCACTGCAATTTCGGCATCGACGTTATCAATACGATCAAGCTGGAGAATCCGCATCTATGGACTCCGGAATTCCGCGAGGAAATCCGCGCGCTCATGCTGAAGGCCGTCGAGCTCGAGTACCGCTACGCGGAAGACACCATGCCGCGCGGCGTGCTGGGGCTGAACGCCGCCATGTTCAAGGAATATCTGCGCTTCATCGCCAACCGCCGCTGCCAGCAGATCGGGCTCGACCCGCTGTTCGACGGCGCGGCCAACCCGTTCCCGTGGATGGCGGAGATGATCGACCTCAAGAAGGAGAAGAACTTTTTTGAGACACGCGTTACCGAATACCAAACCGGCGGCGCATTAAGCTGGAATTGATGCGTATTCCAGACACGACCGGCGGCGGCGAACTCCGCACTGAGTGCGGCGGGGCGGCGCCGCCGAATTTTTTTCAAGGTCACTACCCGATATAACCAGTCAGGAGGCACGCGATCTTGGGATTCAGCCTCAAACACCGACGTTACCGCAGTCGCAGACTGAACATGCACACCGTCACCGAGCTTCGCGCCGAGGGCGATTACACGCTGTGGCTGCGCTTTGACGATGGCCTCGAAGGCCATGTCTATCTCGGTGAATGGGTGGCGACCGAAATGTATGGTGCGCTCTCCGACCAGGAGACGTTCCGCAAGGTCGGGCTCGACCCGGTATCGAACGCGGTCACTTGGGAGGGCGGGATCAACCTCGATCCGGAGGTCTTGTACCGCGATCTGGCGAGCAAGGCCGAAGCAGCTTTGCATTAAGAACTGCCGCATTGCCCGCGGCGCGGTCGGGCAGGCTGACTGGGCAGCGGGTTGAGCGGTCGTCAGCAGTCACGCGAAGCCCGACGGGGCTGCTGTGGGCACGACGCCGCGCTTTCGAGCGCGGCGCCTTTGGCAACTTTGTTAAGGAGGTGTACATGGCAAAAGCCAAGAAGAAACCTGCAAAAAAGAAACCAGCCAGGAAGAGTGTCAAGGAAATGAAAAAAGTGGCAGCCAGGAAAACCGCCGCACGCAGAACAGTGGCCAAAAAAAGGCCGGCTAAAAAGCCGGCCAGAAAAAAAGCAGCCAAGAAAAAGCCTGCTGCCAGAAAGGCGGCGCTCAAGCCGGCGCTACAACCCGCTGCACCGGTAAGCCCGGCACCAGCTCCGGCTCCTGCGGCGCCCCGTCCGGTCGCAATCCCGGGTGCTTGGCCGTTTCCAATGGGCAACAAGCCATAGCTTCCACGACGCCTGCGGCCCCGCTGCCTCCGCGAGGAGATCAGTCAGGAAGCCGCAGGCGTTGGATTTGACCGGCCGACAGCAGAGCGCTAAAGATACAAAAACTCCCCCGCTGCCGCAAGCAAAGTTTTCTCGGCCGCCCCGCCGTCAGCCGCCTTTAGAAAATAGCTTCATTTAATCATGATGTTGGCTTCATCCCGGATGGCGGTGTGTCATCCCGGCTGCGCGCTGATCTTGCTTGCGGCATCGGCACGGATCCCAGCGGTCTGCAATTTCGCGGTTGGCCGTCTTGATCCAGATCACGAAAGGAATCTCATGGAATTCTGCAGCGCCGCGCTCTCTCGCGATACCATGGAA
Organism: Betaproteobacteria bacterium RIFCSPLOWO2_12_FULL_62_13; assembly: GCA_001771985.1. Taxonomy (GTDB): domain Bacteria; phylum Pseudomonadota; class Gammaproteobacteria; order Burkholderiales; family SG8-41; genus DSOT01. The sequence goes on from MERG01000137.1 coordinate 21,499, forward strand.
GCCGATCCGCGCAACATCGTGTTCTGTCCCTACGCGATCGCGATCTACGCGCTGCCCAAGGAGCGCGGAAGGATCTACGTGTCGTATCGGAAACCCGCCGCGATCGGCTCCGGGAAATCGATCAAGACGCTGCGCGCGGTGGAAAAGCTGATGGACGACATCGTGCGCGAGGCGCTGCGGTGAACGGTGCCCTCATCCCTCACGAACCACCTGTCGCTTATCGCCCGTTGCTCAGCCCGCCTCGCCGCTCACGAACCTTTGGCAGCCGATTGCCGGTAAGGATCAGGCGAAAGCCACAATTTCAGTGACGCGCTCGAGCGGTAAACGCCTCAACGCGCTTGTGGAGCGGGAGCGCGCACCGTCCTCCGACTGAACCCGTTAGAAGAACATTTCAGCTTGCAATGTGCGTCAGCGTACAGACCCGGCGCATCACCTGCCGTATGATGGTTGGGTGTCTGTCGAAAGAGAATCAGCGCAGTTGTGAACGCTGGTAGCACACCGTGGTCCGGTGGTGCTGCGTTGCGGAGATTGGGATAGGGTCAATTCTTAATGTGAGGCAAGAAATGAATATCGCGATGTGGATCTTGGCGGGGGGCATTATGGGCTGGATCGGATATGCGGCCTTGAATGCCAATGCGGAACGAGGCCTTGTTGTCTCGATCATCATCGGCATGGTGGGTGGATTCTTCGGCGGACACGTACTTGCGCCTATGTTTGGCACCGCCGCGGCCAATGCGACTGAGTTTAGCCCGTTTGCGCTGTTTATCGCAGGGGCGAGCGCGGCAGGCTGCCTGACTCTCAGCAACATGATCAACAACCGCTACGGCGTGTGACCCCGCCCGATTAGGCAACAAGGCGTGCGGTGATCTGTGGTCGCAACTATCGAAATGCTGTCGGCAATCCAGTTCCAGGAAGAAGTGCGACGCGTCATACGCTTTCGTTCACAGCCAGTGGTCGAGAATCCGCTGGCCGAGGCAGTTAAGAAAATCGAGCAAAATCCGGCCTATACGCAATCTCGCCTGCTCACCCGCATTCTGACCGCGCTGACATATAAACGGGGCGAGTTTCGACGCGCAGAGATCGCCTCCCTCGACTCGGAAATGCTCGCCATGGTTATCACCCTGATGGACGCGTACGCTTCCGGGACATCCGCGCGCGAGGAGTGGGTGCGCGCCGTCGACGCAGCAGAGGCGGCGCAAGTCGGCGCCGGCGGATAAGTCTCGGTTGTAGTGAGAATCGCCCCCGCACATCCGCTGGCGCACAGACCATGTCGAGGCACGGACAGAGAATCCGCGCAGCGATGCGTGTTACTTGCCAGGAACGCGCGTTCGTGGGGCAATCAGCTGCGTTTTTACAGGGAGTCAGCGATGCGAACACGGATGGGTATGATGATGGTGACCGCGGTTGCGGCAGCGATTCTCGGGTGCGCCCAGAAGCCGCCGCCAACGGCAGCGGTGATCGAGAACAAGGTCTACACGGTGACGCCGGACCAGGTGAAGGTGAAGGTCGGGATCGTGACGGGCGAAGTTACGGAAATGAAGGTCACGGAGCGGATCGAACAGGGCTCCGGCCGTATCGACTCTCCGGCGAGGCTCACGGGGAAGCTCAAGCTGACGAACAGCTCTGCGGATCATTCCGTTCGCTTGGTCAGGGGAAAGATCCAGTACATCGATGCCGAGGGGCAGGCGATCAAGCTGGAGGAGGCGCGGACCGAACCGAACATCAGGTTCAGCTCCTTCGGTTCCGACCGGCTCGATCCCGGTCAGGATGCGACCCAGTCCGTGGATGTGAATTTTCCCGTAGCGGCACTGAAATCGAAGAAGCTGAGGGAAATCCGCCTCGATCTCATGTATCTCTCGTCATTGTTCATCGAGGAGACGGCCAACCTCGCTGTGTCGATCGGCGGCCAATAGGCCAGAGAGGCAGCTTTCCTCTGCCGTCGCCCCTGAAACTCCGGCTGCACAGGCGAACGGAAGCTGCGGTGGCGCGCCGCGAGCGACCTCCAGAAACCGGGGCCGCCGGCTCGGCTCGGCGTGGTTTCACCGCCCATGAACAACGCGATGCCGACCAGGCCGTCGCTGCCTGTGACCGCGATCTCCGCCGACGCCCCGTCTTCCACGACGTAGAGCAGAGACACGATGCTGGTGGTGGGGAAATCTTCGATATCAACTGCGTGCGGCCGGTATTCTCACCTCGACCGAGTGTTCCCGACGGTCGTCGACAAGAGGAATTGCGGTGTCGTGTTGCTCAACGCCATCAACTGTCACGCTCATCTCGCCGTTCTCGGCACGCGTATGCAGCCCGGTGATATGGTAAAAAGTTTCCCGGTACCGGTAATGCACCTTTAACCCATCCCACTCCGCGGGGAGGCACGGCGCAAGACGCAGCTTGTCGACTTCAAGGTTCAGCCCTAGCAGTGATTCCACGATAAGCCGATACATCCAGCCGGCGGAGCCCGTGTACCACGTCCAGCCGCCGTGGCCGGTGTGCGGCGGGAGCGCATAGACGTCGGCCGCGACGACGTACGGTTCCACTTTGTAGGTGGCAATCGCCTCCGGAGATTTCGCATGGTTTACCGGGTTGACCATGGCCGTGAGTTCCCACGCGCGCCGGCTGTCGCCCAACGCCGCGAACGCCATCGCCGCCCAGATCGCCGCATGAGTATATTGCCCGCCATTCTCTCTCACGCCCGGGACGTAGCCCTTTATATAGCCGGGGTTCAAAGTCGACTTGTCGAACGGCGGATCCAGAAGCTGGATCAGCGCGTGATCCCGGCGAACGAGGCGCTTATCTACCGCATCCATCGCCATGTGCGAACGCCCGGCATTTCCCGCACCGGATAGAACAGACCAGCTTTGCGCGATCGAGTCAATCTGGCATTCGGTGTTACTCGCCGACCCGAGCGGCGAACCGTCGTCGAAGTAGGCGCGGCGGTACCACTCCCCATCCCAGCCATTCTGCTCGGCGTTCTGTCGTAGTTGAGCCGCCTCCCGCTGGCAACGCTCGGCGAAGGATATGTCACCATGCATGCGCGCAACCTCGGTGAATCGCATGAGCACTTCATAAAGGAAAAAGCCCAGCCAGACACTTTCGCCTTTGCCGTGTGCACCCACGATGTTCATGCCGTCGTTCCAGTCACCGGAGCCGATGAGTGGCAGGCCGTGCTCACCAAATGTGAGGCCCCTCAGGATGGCTCGCACGCAGTGTTGGTACAAACTCGCTGCTTTTTCAGACCGTACTGGCAAATCGTAATATGAGTCCTCCTCCGCGTTTACCGGGCGGCCCTCCACGAAGTGAACCGGTTCATCCAGCACTCCCGTGTCCCCAGTGCTCAAAACGTAACGGCATGTCGCCAACGGCAGCCAGAGGTAATCGTCGGAACAGTGTGTACGTACGCCACGGCCCGACGGAGAATGCCACCAATGCTGGACATCCCCTTCCTTGAATTGACGGGACGCACAGAGCAGTAGATGTTCGCGTACCAGGCGCGCCTCGGCGTGGACGAGTGCCATTACGTCCTGCAACTGATCGCGGAAACCAAAGGCGCCCGCTGATTGGTAGTATCCGCTCCGCGCCCAAAGGCGGCACGCTATCGTTTGGTACAGCAACCAGCCGTTGGTCAGTACGTTGAGGGACTGGTCGGGTGTTTCCACCTGCACTGCACCGAGCCTGTGCTTCCAGTGCTGCCATACCGTCTCGAGCGCGCCGCGCGCGGCAGTTGATCCCCGGAAGCGATGCACGAGGTTACTGGCAACATCGGCGTCTCGCCCTACGCCGAGCCTGAAAATGATCTCGCGCTCTTGCCCGTCGGCCAGCTCGAATGGAACCTGGATCGCGGCACAGGGATCCAAAGCCGCCCCCACCTTGCCGGAAAGCCGCGCCCGGGTCATGGCGGCCGGATTCCCGGGCGTGCCGTTGCGCCCGAGGAACTCGGTGCGGTCACCGCTCACGGTCCGAGTCGCATCGTCCACGTCGAAGAAGGCAATCCGGTCGGGGAACTCCGTGTTGTATGGATTTCGCGCGAAGAGCGCACCGCTGTCGGGGTCAACTTTGGTGATCACATGCATGGTCGATTTCGGCCGCAGATCTCCCAGTACCCATTCCACATAGCCCGTGGCGGAGAGCCGGCGCAATCGGCCGGACTCGTTTCGCACTTTCAACACCGCGAACTTGATCGGCGCCTCCAGGGCCACATAAACCCACAGCTCCGAGCGGATGCCGCGCTCCGTGTGCTCGAAGACGCTGTAGCCGAATCCGTGCCGGCTGACGTAAGGCATCGCCCCGCGGCTAGGCAGCGGCGCGGGAGACCAGAAGTGGCCCCTCTCTTCGTCACGGATGTAAAAGGTTTCTCCGCTCGAATCGCTTACGGGGTCGTTGTACCAGGGAGTGAGGCGGAACTCGTGGGCATTTTCGCTCCAGGTGTAGGCCTGGCCGCTCTCCGAGATGAGGGTTCCAAAGTGCGGATTCGCCAGCACATTCATCCACGGTGCCGGCGTCACTTGCCCGTGCGCGGTGGTAATGACGTACTCGCGCCCATCAGACGTGAATCCGCCCAGCCCGTTGAAGAAGATCAGATCGTGGCGCGGCAACGCGGCGGCCAGCGAGGGTTCGGCGCGGCGCGTTCGGGTTGGGGTAAGGCGCGGCACTGTCACTTCCACAAGGCCGCGACGGTTGATCTGTTCGGCCAGCGTTCCCCGACTGTCGGTGATGATGGCGCGGGCGACGGCTTGAAACAGAATGCGGTCCTCGTCCGATATCTGCTCCGCGGGTCGCACGAAGATTCCGCCTGGCCGATCTATCACGTGTGCTTCGAGGCCTGCGGCGATCAGCCCCATGATTTGTTCGTGGAGTAGTTGCCGGTAACCGGCATGATCTTCGTTCCAGATCACCAGGTCCACCGCCAGTCCCTTTAAGCGCCAGTACGCGTGGGCCTGCACGAGTTGGCGTACCAACTCGATATTCGCCGGGTCTTTAATCTGCAGCAGCACGATCGGCAAATCGCCAGAAATGGCGTAGCCCCATAGACTGGATTGCCCGCGGCGGTTCTTGCTGAGAACGGCTGCGTCGGCGCGCAGGGAGGAATTGGCGTAGATGACAGAGCTGGCCAGGCGGCCATAAAGTTGCGCGTCGGCATCCGTGGCATTGATCTGCCGGAGGACCACCTGGCTATGTGTCCACGCCAGTTCGAAGACGCGATCCGCAAGATGCCGATCCTGGTATTTCCCGACCAGGCTTAAGGCTGCGTCCCGGGTTTCGCCGATGCCGGAGACGATATCAATCGTTGCCGATTGTTCCGGATCGAGTGTTATTCGATACCGGATCGCGACGATCGGATCCAGCACCGAGCCCTGGCTGCCCGAGAGCGCCGCAGAATCGCTCATCGCTTGAGGAGCGGCGACGGTGCGCCCGCGGCCGATGAACCGCATGCGATCCGTCTCATACGAAACCTCTCCGACGTCCGCTCCGTGCACGGCCATCAGATGAAACATCCATGGCGCCTGCTCCTCGAGGGAGCGGGGCCGGCGAGTGCAGAGGATCGCCTGCCGCTGGCGAATGATCTCGGTCTGAACAAAGAGATTACTGAACGCCGGATGCAGTGCGTCCGCAGCGGATGATGCGAGAACCACTTCCGCGTAACTCGTGACGTCGATCGTTCTGCTTGTGCGGGAGTGGTTGGTGATGCGGAGTCGGCGCAGTTCGATGTCATCTTCTGGCGAAACAACAATCTCGGTATACGTATCGATGTCGTGGTCGCTGCGCCGGAATTCCGCGCGCCCCTCAGAGAAAATCGCTTCGTAAGCTTCCGATCGTTTGAGCGCCGGCTGATGGGCGCTTGACCAGAACACCCCGCTCGTCACGTCGCGGAGGTAACAGAATGCGCCCCAGTTGTCGCAGGTCGTGTCTTCGCGCCAGCGTGTGACGGCGAGGTCTTTCCAGCGACTATAGCCGCCACCCGCGTTCGTGACCATCACGTGGTATCTGCCGTTCGATAACAACTGCACCTCCGGTATCGGAGTATCGGGGCTCACGAGCACGCGCACCGGCATCTCCGGACCGCCGGAAATCGCACGAATATCGGAAACTTCGGCAGTGTGCAAATAGAATCCCGTAGCCTTTGGAATTCTCTCCTGAAGCAACAACGTGGTCGCCTGGAACAGCGGATCCGACTCGAATCGCTTCTGCATCGGACGGTCGAGGATCAGATCGGCCAGAGAAAGAAAGATCATGCCCTGGTGATGTGCCATGAACGACCGAACCACGGCGCTCGATTGCCCGCGTGGCAGACGTGAAGGCGTGTAGTCGATCGCCTCATAAAAGCCGAATCTTCCTTCAAGCCCTTCAGCAGCGAGTCGTTGCAGGTTCAGGCACGCCTCCTCGGGCGCCACCATGAGCGCGAGCGCCGATGCATACGGCGCAATGACCAAATCCTCCGCTAGTCCGCGTTTGAGCCCCAGGCCGGGCACGCCAAATGCGCGGTACTGATAGTTGAGACCAGCGTCGACCGTGTTGTAGCCGGATTCCGACATGCCCCACGGTACGCCGCGCTGGTTCCCATACGCGATCTGTCGCTCCACCGCCGCCTGATAGGTCTGGTCGAGCAGCGTGTGTTCGTACGTCGGCATCACCAGCAGCGGCATCAGGTACTCGAACATCGAACCGCTCCACGACAGGAGAATCGGTTCGCCACCGGCGGTAGTGAGCAGGCGCCCCAGGGCAAACCAGCTCTCCTGCGGCAATTGTCCCTGCGCAATCGCCACGAAACTGGATAATCTCGCTTCCGATGCCAGCAGATCGTAGTAACTCGAGTCCCGCCGGCGCTCACCCACGTTGTACCCGATAGCCAGTAGATGACGCGCCTTGTCGAACAGAAACTCATACTCCATGCGCGCGAGATCGCTTGATTGCAGTGCCAGGCGCTCGATAGCCGCAATCCTTTCTTTGGCGCGACGGCTTGCTTCCGTGATGAGTCGTCGCAGCTCATCAAGCCACCCGCTTTCCTCGGGCGTCGCGTCCGAGCCGAGCCGACGCCCGATTGCCGGCAGCCACTCCCCCTCAAGTCTTGCCAGTTCGCGCAGCGTTGGGATCTCACCGATGTCCGGGAAATCGCTGAGCCCACTCGGCGCGGCCGGCAGCAAACTCCACGGGGCGAGAAACGTCAGCTCATCGAGGGCGCCCCGGGTTTGCCGGGCCAGCGCCTGTGCCCACCACTTTGCGTCGCTCTCGGGAGCAGCAGCGAGGCCGCCGGCCACCTCCGCAGCGGACGTCGCCAGCCGAACTAGCCACCGCCGCGCTGCCGCGACCGTGGCAGGCCGGGAATCGATTGCAGACTCCAGATCCTTCTGAAATTGAGCGAGCTGGGGAGCGGCGGC
>MERG01000137.1:28966-30135 GCA_001771985.1 Betaproteobacteria bacterium RIFCSPLOWO2_12_FULL_62_13
GCCGCAATGTCAGCAGATGGCCCGCGAGGTTGCCGCTGTCCACCGACGAAATGTAGAGAGGCGGCAGCGGCCGCAGGGACTGCGTGTCGTACCAGTTGTAGAAGTGACCTTGGTGCCGTTGCAAGGCTTCCATCGTGTGAAGTGCATTCGCCGTGCGCTCGATGAGTTGTCCGGCCGGAATGTAGCCGAAGTCGTACGCGGACAAATTTGCAAGTAGCGCAAGTCCCATGTTGGTCGGGGACGTGCGATGCACGACCATGGTAACGGGATGCTCCTGATAGTTATCCGGTGGCAGCCAATGATCTTCCGGACCAACGAAGGTTTCAAAGAACGCCCAGGTCTTGCGGGAAATCGTCTGGAGAAAAAGGCTCTGGTCGGCCGTCAGCCTGGCTGCGCGGCGAGCAAGCGGCCGGCTGATCCACCAGGCGATGGCGGGGGCGGCAAACCAGAGACACAGTATGGGCCAAGCCACTGCCAGCGCGGCCGGGTTTGATTGCGTCAGATAGATCACCGCGGCAGAGGCGATAGCGGGAGCGATCCACATCGACCGGCAAGAGGCGATGAAGTCCGTGCGGCTAATGCGATCCAGCTCGCCCGACGGATTCCATTCCAGAAGTCGTTTGTGTGTGACCAGCATCCGCCCGGCCGTGCGCACGATCGCATCCAGACTGAAGAACGCCTCATACGGGAGGCATACGAGCATCAGTGCCGCCTGAGCGAAGTGCCGGCCAGCTGAGCGTAATGCCGCGGCGAGATGCTGGCCCAGCAGCACATCGTCCGGTTTCTGGAGCAGTTCCAGAATAGAGGCAATCAAGGGAGGAATCAGGATGATTCCCACCACCGACAAGGTCCAGAACCAGACCGGTGACAAGGCCGTCCAGCCCAGCAGCAACAGGAGCGTCAACGCCAAAGGCACGAGACTGCGCCGAAGGTTGTCGAAAATCTTCCATTGGGACAGATCCGAGAGCGGATTTATCTGGCGGCTGGCGCCGTGGCCTGGAACGTGAGGCAGCAACCACCGCGCAATCTGCCAGTCCCCGCGAATCCAGCGGTGCCGGCGGCTCACGTCCGCGCTATAGCGAGATGGATAATCCTCGTATAACTGCACGTCGCTCAACAGCCCGGCGCGCGCGTAACACCCTTCCAAAAGGTCGTGGCTAAGGATCCGG
>MERG01000138.1 GCA_001771985.1 Betaproteobacteria bacterium RIFCSPLOWO2_12_FULL_62_13
ACGGCTCATCCAATCCGCCGGGGCCCAGCGCCGCACAATATGCTCGCTGCGGTCGATCACGAACGGCGCGATCAGCATCGAGAGCACCATCGCCGCCAGCACCGGCTGCAACACCTGCGCGCCGAGCAGCCCCGCACTGTTGGCGTTTGCGAGAATCACAAAGCCGAATTCGCCACACGCGCCCAGTGCAAGTCCCGTGCGCAGCGCGACGCCCGGATCGGCCCCGAACAGCCGGGCAAGACCGGAAATCAGCAGCGTCTTGATCACCACCAGCGCCACCAGCATTACGCTCACCCAGCCGCTCTCGAGCACGACCCGCACGTCGAGCAGCATGCCGATGGTGACGAAAAAAAGCCCGAGCAGCACGTCGCGGAACGGCTTGATGTCCGCCTCGACCTGAAGGCGGAATTCGGTCTCCGAGATCAGAACGCCGGCGACGAACGCGCCGAGCGCCAGCGACAGCCCGGCGATGCCGGTGATGAAAGCGACCCCCAGCGTGACCAGCAGCACGTTGAGCACGAAAAGCTCCGAGGATTTCTGCCTTGCAACGAGGTGAAACCAGCCGCGCATGACGCGCTGGCCTGCGAACAGCAGCACGGCGAGCACCACCGCCGCCTTGAGGAGCGCCGCGCCGAGATCAAGCGCCAGGTCTTCCGGCGCGGCGGCGAGCGCCGGAATGACGATCAGAAGCGGCACCACCGCGAGGTCCTGAAACAGCAGGATGCCGATGATCTGGCGGCCGTGCGGCGAATTGAGTTCGAAACGCTCAGCGAGCAGTTTCGCCAGAATGGCGGTGGACGACATCGCGAGCGCGCCGCCGAGCACGATCCCCGTCTGCCATTTGATGCCGAGGACCACGGCGACCGCGAGCACGACGACGAGGGTTGCGAGCACCTGCGCCACACCCAGGCCGAACACGATACGGCGCATGGTGATGAGCTTGGGCAGGCTGAACTCGAGCCCGATGCTGAACATCAGGAACACCACGCCGATCTCGGCGAGATCGCGCACTTCCTCGGTATTGCTGATCCAGCCCAGCGCGTGCGGCCCAATCGCCGCACCGACGATCAGGTAGCCGAGCAACGGCGGCAGTCTGAGCGTGCGGCACACCACCACCACCAGCACGGCCGTGGCGAGCAGAATCAGTACTGGCTGCAGCGTGGTCTGCATGCTTTTCTTGAGGTGAAGTTACCCGAATGATGCCGTATCGACAATGAATTGCAAGCGCGGCTCCGCGGCGCGTATGGCCGCGGGAGGCGCGGTGGTTCTGCTATACTTGCCGCCGATGAACAAACCCGCAAAGAGCGTCAGTTCAACCGCGCCCGGCGCGACCGCGATGGCGCGCGAAGTGCTGGAAATCGAAGCGCGGGCGATCTCCGATCTGATCGCCAGAATCGATCAACGCTTTGAGCGGGCAGTGGAGTTGGTCCTCAACTGTCGCGGGCGTGTCGTTGTGAGCGGCATGGGCAAGTCCGGCCACATCGCGCGCAAGATCGCCTCCACGATGGCGAGCACCGGCACGCCGGCGTTCTTCGTGCACCCCGCGGAAGCCGGTCACGGCGATCTTGGCATGGTCACGCGCGACGATGTATTTGTCGCGCTGTCGAACTCCGGCGAGAGCGCGGAACTGCTGGCGATCGTCCCGCTGCTCAAGCGCCGGGGCGCGAAGCTGATCGCGCTGACGGGTGACCCGCAGTCGAGCCTGGCGCAGGAATCGGACGTGCATCTTTACGCCGGAGCCGAGAAGGAGGCCTGTCCGCTCAATCTCGCTCCGACCGCCAGCACCACCGCCGCGCTTGCGCTGGGCGACGCGCTCGCGGTTGCGCTGATGCAGGCGAAGGGATTCACGCGCGACGAATTCGCGCGTTCGCATCCCGGCGGCACACTCGGCCGCCGGCTCCTCACGCATGTGCGCGATGTGATGCGCACGGGGGAAAACGCCCCGCGCATTGCTGATACCGCCATGCTGATGGATGCGATGCTCGAGATGTCGCGCGGGCGCATGGGCATGACCGCGATTCTCGACGATGACGGGAGCGTCATAGGCATCTTCACCGACGGTGACCTGCGGCGCACCATTGAAAGGGGCGTCGATTTGCGCACCACGCCGATCGTGGACGTGATGAAACGCGATCCGCGGGTGATCGCACCCGACAAGCTCGCAGCGGAAGCGGTCGAGATCATGGAGCGCAACAAGGTCAACCAGTTGCTGGTTGTGGATCAGGATCGGCGTCTGCTCGGCGCGCTCAACATGCATGATCTGTTCCGGGCGAAAGTGATCTGACCGTTGAGCGTGAAGCGTTGAGCATTGAGTGTCTAGAAGTGCTGTCGCACCATGACATCGGTTGTCATTCCCGTGACGACGGGAATCCATAGTACGGTTCACGCGAGATGACCCGCCGTATGGGTTCCTGCTGGAGCCTGCCCTCGAGTGCTTTAATCGGGGGCGGGAACGACACAGTTTCTGAGACCGCTTCTGCCTTCCCTATTTGCCCTTAACGCTGAACTCTCGACTCTAAACTGCGCCAGCCATGCAGGACATCTACGACAGGGCCAAGCGTATCCGCCTCGCCGTCTTCGACGTGGACGGCGTGCTGACCGACGGCACGCTCCATTACAGCGACTCCGGCGCGGAGGTGAAGGCATTCAACGTGCGCGACGGTCACGGCATGAAGATGCTGCAGGCAAGCGGCGTGCGGCTTGCCATCATCACCCGCCGCAAGTCGCGCCTGGTCGAACTGCGCGCCGAGGATCTCGGCATCGACCTTCTCTATCAGGGCGCCATGGACAAACATGCCGCTTTCCGGGAGCTGCTGGCGCGGCTCAAGCTCGACGCCGCGGCAGCGGCCTACCTGGCGGACGACGTGGTCGATCTGCCGGTGCTCCGGCGCTGCGGTCTCGCCGTCGCGGTGCCGGACGCGCCGGCGGCAGTGCAGCGCGACGCGCACTACGTGACGCGGGCCCGCGGCGGAGACGGCGCCGCGCGCGAATTATGCGAACTCATCATGCACGCGCAGGGCACGCTTGACTCGCAGCTCTCGGCATATCGGCAGTGAGCGCCGCCACGCATTTGCACGAAATTCAATAGATGAACGAACGACTCACCGCGTGGTTTCCGCTGCTCCTGCTTTCGGCGCTGGCGGCGCTTACCTTCTGGCTGGACCGTTTCGTGCAGCCGCCGGCGTCCACGCGCGGGGGCGTCGCCCGCCACGACCCGGACTATATCGTCGACGGCTTGTCGGCGGTGCGCATGGCCGCCGACGGCGCGATCAAGCACACCCTGTTCGCTGAGAAAATGGTGCACTATCCCGACGACGATAGCACGCGCCTTGATTCCCCCCGCTACGTGAGTTACGCGGCAGCGCAGGCCCCGGTCACGATCACGGCGAGAGAGGCGCTGGTGTCGAGCGAAGGCGAAAACATTTATTTTCGGGACGATGTTCTGGTCAAGCGTGCACCCTACGCGAACAAGAGCGAACTCACGATGCGCACGAGTTATCTGCACGTAATCCCCGATGACAACATCGCCCGAACCGACCGCGCCGTGACGATCACCGACGCCAATACCGTCGTCACTGCGGTTGGCTTAGAATTGAACAACGAGACCCGCGTTCTGAAACTGCTCTCCAGAGTCAAAGGCACTTACCATGACCCCAACAGACGGCCGCCCCGCGCCGGCGGCTGACCGCGCCCGCGTCCTGCGGCGCAACCTGGTGGTGGTCGCGTGGTGTACACTCATCTTCGCCACGGCAGCCTACGCGGAGAAAGCGGACCGCGAGAAACCGATCAATCTCGAGGCCGATCGCGTCACGGTCGATGACGCCAGGCAGATTGCCGTGTTCGAAGGCCACGTCGTGCTTACCCAGGGCACGCTCATGATTCGCGGCGACCGCATGCAGGTGCGCCAGGACAACGACGGCTTCAAGCACGGGACCACATGGGGAAATCTCGCTTACTTCCGCCAGAAGCGCGAGGGCTACGACGACTACATCGAGGGCTGGGCCGAACGCATCGAATACGATGGCCGCGCCGACAAAATGCAGATGTTCAACCGCGCGCTGATGAAGCGCGGGCAGGACGAAGTGCGCGGGAACTATATCTCGTACGACGCGACTACCGAGTTCTTCCAGGTCATCGGCGGCGGTCCCAAGGCTGCCACCCCCAACAACCCCGAAGGCCGCGTGCGCGCGGTGCTCCAGCCCAAGCCCAAGGAGAAAACCCCCGCGGCGCCGGTGTCCCTGACCCCGGCGGAAAAGCTTGGCGCGCCGCGCGAGGAAGCCGGTGCCCCCAAGAAATAATGGACCCGCGGCAGGCATTGGTCCGCCGCGACCAGGCGCCGGATCGACTCTCGACCTCGGACCGGCACTACGCGTGAGCGAGCTCAGGGCGGAGCGGCTCAAAAAAAGCTACCGTTCGCGCGTTGTCGTCAAGGATGTCTCGCTCGAGGTGCGAAGCGGCGAAGTGATCGGACTCCTCGGTCCGAACGGCGCGGGCAAGACAACCTGCTTCTACATGATGGTCGGGCTGGTGCCGATGGACGGCGGCGAGCTGTACCTGGACGGCAGAAAGCTCACGCACATGCCGATTCACCGTCGCGCGCGCCTGGGCCTGAGCTACCTGCCGCAGGAGGCGTCGATATTCCGAAGACTTTCGGTCGCCGACAATGTGCGCGCGGTGCTCGAGCTGCATAACGACGATCCCGACCAGATCCGCAACAAGCTCGACGACCTGCTGCACGATCTTCATGTCGGCCACTTGCGCGACAACCCGGCGATCAGCCTGTCGGGCGGCGAGCGGCGGCGCGTCGAGATCGCGCGGGCCCTCGCCACTCAGCCGCGTTTCATCCTGCTCGACGAACCGTTCGCGGGGATCGACCCGATCGCCGTTCTGGATATCCAGAAAATCATAGGGTTCCTGAAGGAACGCGGCATCGGCGTGCTGATCACTGACCATAATGTAAGAGAAACGCTCGGCATCTGCGATCGCGCTTACATCATCAACGACGGCAGCGTGCTCGCCTGCGGCAAGCCCGAGGAAATCGTTTATAATGAGAGCGTCCGGAAGGTTTATCTAGGAGAGCATTTCCGCCTCTAGCAGTGCGCCCGCGGCCGGCCGGAGGTCAGAGGACCGGCGCGGGGGCTCGCTGATAGCCTTGGTGCCCAGAAACGCATGAAGCATTCCCTACAACTCCGGCTATCACAACACCTGACGCTTACTCCGCAGTTGCAGCAGTCGATCCGGCTGCTGCAGCTCTCGACGCTCGAACTCAACCAGGAGCTCGAACGCTTCCTGCAGGAAAACCCGTTGCTCGAACGCGACGACGGCATCCGCGAGCAGGACCGCGCGCCGGATGGCATGCGTGCCGCCGGGACGAGCGAAAATTCGAGCGGTCCGGCGAACGGCGAAGACATGGCGCCGGAGCCCGAGACCGCCGAGTTCACCGCAGTCGACGACGCGCCGTTCGGAGCCATGCGCGACGACGCCGAGGACAGTGACTTTCCGCAAATCGCGGCCGACGCGCCCACGTTGCGCGCGCACCTGCTGTCGCAACTCTCGTTCACCAATCTCTCGGAGCGCGACCGGAGTCTCGTGACACTGCTCATCGATTCTCTGGACGACGACGGTTATCTCGCGCATGACATCCCGGAACTGGTCGCCATGCTCCCGCAGGAGCTGGCGATAGAGCCCGAAGAACTCCAGATCGCGCTCAAGCATCTGCAGAATTGCGAGCCGGCCGGCATTGGTGCGCGAAATCTGAGCGAATGTCTTGCGCTGCAGCTTGCGGCGCTGCCGGAGAGCACGCAATACCGGGCCCAGGCCCTGGAGATCGTTAAGCACCATCTCGACGTCCTCGCTGCGCGCGACTTCAGCAGGCTCAAAAAGGCGCTGCGTTGCGATGACAGTTGCCTGCGCGCGGTGCAGAAGTTGATCACCGGGCTGAACCCGAAGCCGGGCCGCGATTTCTCCTCCGAGGAAACGCGTTACGTCGTGCCCGATGTGATCGTCAAAAAGTTAAAGGGCACATGGGTGGCATCGCTCAATTCCGAGGCGATGCCGCGCTTGAGGATCAACCGGATGTACGCCGACATCCTGAACCGCAACCGCAACGCCGGCTCGCGGCAGCTTTCGAGCCAGTTGCAGGAGGCGAAGTGGCTTATCAAGAACGTGCAGCAACGCTTTGACACCATTTTGCGGGTGTCGCAGGCCATCGTCGACCGGCAGCGGCATTTCTTTGAACACGGCGAGGTGGCGATGCGGCCGCTGGTGCTGCGCGAAATCGCCGAATTGCTCGACCTGCACGAGTCGACGGTGTCACGCGTGACCACCCAGAAATACATGCACACGGCGCGCGGTATTTTCGAACTCAAGTACTTTTTCGGCAGCCATGTGACGACCGAGACCGGGGGCGCCGCATCCAGCACCGCGATCCGGGCGCTGATCAAGCAACTGGTAGGCGCGGAGGACTCGCGCAAGCCCTTAAGCGACAGCCAGATTTCCGAGATCCTCGGGGAGCAAGGCATTGTCGTCGCCCGGCGCACAGTAGCCAAGTATCGGGAATCTTTGCGGATTTTGCCGGTCAATCTCAGAAAGACGCTCTAGGGGCGCCTAACAATAAGACGCGCGATGCTGGTTTCAGATACACGCAGCTTCCCCTCCGTCGCGGAGCGGGAGACCCGCGCAGCGGGCGGGGGTGGTGGGTTTGGCGCGGCGTTTTCAGCTGCGCCGGCGCTCACGCGCCGCCCCTTCCCGGGAAGAGGGAAAATTCATTTCGTTAGGGACTCTACGGGAAAGGAGCGGATAATGAACCTGCATCTCACCGGTCATCACCTCGAGATCACCCCGGCGATCCGTGACTACGTCGCAAACAAGCTCGCCCGCATCACTCATCATTTCGACCATGTAATCGACGTCAACGTGATCCTTTCGGTGGAAAAACTGCAGCAGAAAATCGAAGCCAGCGTGCGTGTGCGCGGCAGGGACATCTTTTGCGAGAGCATTGATACCGACATGTACGCGGCGATCGACAGCCTGGTCGACAAGCTCGACCGCACCATCATCAAGCACAAGGAAAGAAATCGGGAGCACCGGCACAATAACGCGCCGCTCAAACATCAAGGCGGGCAATAGGGCCGCAAGCCTGCCCGCGCCAGCGGCGGGATTTTCATCACCAACAACACCTCCTCATGAATCTGATCGCTCCGCTGCTGCCGGTGTCGAACGTGATGCTCGACCTGGATGTTTCCAGCAAGAAACGGGTGTTCGAGCAGGTCGGTCTGCTGTTCGAAAACAGTCAGCACATCGCCCGCAGCCAGGTATTCGACAGCCTGTTCGCGCGCGAGAAGCTGGGTTCGACCGGACTCGGCCAAGGCGTCGCGATCCCGCACGGCCGGATCAAGGGTCTCAAGGAAGCGATCGGCGCGCTGGTCAGGATGAAGCAGCCGATCCCTTTTGACGCGCCGGATGGCCAGAACGTCAATCTGATCTTCGCGCTGCTGGTCCCGGATCGCGCCACGGACCTGCACCTGCAAATCCTGTCCGAGCTCGCGCAGATGTTCAGTGACAAACCCTTCCGCGAGCGGCTGCTCGGCGCCCAGAGCACCGTGGAGCTGCATCAACTGGTCTCGGAATGGCAGCCTCATGCCGCAAGTCAACGTAGCCAGGTTGTTTGAGGACAACCGGGAGAAGCTCAAGCTGGCCTGGGTCGCCGGTCGCGGCGGTGGCACGAAAGAACTGATCAGCGAACTTACCAAGGATTCATCCAAGGGCCTGATCGGCCATCTCAACTTCATCCACCCCAATCTGATTCAGGTGCTGGGTGCCTCTGAGATCGAGTATCTGAACGGCCTCGATCCCGATCTTTGCCGCAGGAACCTGGGTCAGCTCGCTACCCGCGAGCTTGCGTGCTTCATCGCCGCCGGCGTCGAGCGGGCGCCGGCGCCGCTCGTCGCCGTGGCCGAGACCACGCAAACGCCGCTCTTCCTGTCGCCCGTGCCGAGCGTGGAACTGATGTGGATGCTGCGTCCCTATCTTGCACGCGCGCTCGCCGAGTCGACCACCGGGCATGGCGTGTTTCTCGACGTGCTCGGCGTCGGGGTGCTGATCACCGGCGCCTCCGGAGCGGGAAAAAGCGAACTCGCCTTGGAGCTCATCAGCCGCGGCAGTGGGCTTATTGCCGATGACGTGGTCGAGCTCTACCGCGTGGGGCCCGAAACCATCGAAGGGCGCTGCCCGGTATTGCTCAAAGACTTTCTGGAGGTGCGCGGACTGGGCGTGCTCAATATCCGCACCATCTTTGGCGAAGCGGCGCTCAGACCGCGCAAGAATCTGAAGCTCATCGTGCACCTGGAGCGCCCGGGGACGGACCTCGCGCCGATGGAGCGGCTCCCGCTCAAGCCCGGAGCCGAGCAGGTAATGGGTGTGGACATCCACAGGGTGACGATTCCGGTTGCGGCCGGACGCAACCTCGCGGTGCTGACCGAGGCCGCCGTCCGCAACTATGTCCTGCAACTGCGCGGTATCGACAGCACCCGCGAATTCATTGCGCGCCAGGCGCAGCAGATCGAAGGGCGTGACTCGTGACTGGTGATTCGTGACTCGAAAAAGCACTATCACCCACCGGACCGTTCACGGGTCACGGGTCACGGATCACGGGTCACTTTCTTAATGCAGTTGATCTTGATCACCGGCGTGTCAGGTTCCGGCAAGAGCGTCGCGCTCGATGTGCTCGAGGACAGCGGCTTCTACTGTGTCGACAATCTGCCGGCCAAGCTGATGCCGGAACTGGTGAACTTTCTCAGCACCGCCGGCTATCGGCGTGTTGCGCTCAGCATCGACGTGCGAAGCGGGGCCACGCTTGCGGACCTGCCGCAGCACATGGAACAGTTGCAGCGCGGCGGCATCGGGATCAGGGTGTTGTTCCTGGAGGCAAAAAGCGAGACGCTGATCAAGCGCTTTTCCGAGACGCGGCGGCGTCACCCCCTTTCCGACGGCGTGCTGACTCTGCCCGAATGCATTGCGCGGGAGCGCGAATTACTGGCCGAAATCGCCGATCTCGCGCACCACATCGACACCAGTGATCTCGCCCCGAACGCGCTGCGCACGTGGGTGAAAGACTTTGTGGGGCTCGCCGGCACGGGCCTCACGCTGCTGTTCGAATCGTTTGGCTTCAAGAACGGAATTCCGCTCGATGCCGATCTGGTGTTCGATGCGCGCTGCCTGCCCAACCCGCATTATGACCCAAAGCTGCGGCCGCACACCGGCAAGGATCAAGCCATCATCGACTTTCTGGGCGCGAGCCCCGACACACGGAACATGCTCGGCGACATCCAGCGCTTCGTGGAGACTTGGCTGCCGTGCTTCAACCGCGACAACCGGGCCTACCTCACGGTCGCCATCGGCTGCACCGGCGGAAGGCACCGCTCCGTGTATATGGTCGACGTCCTCGCCAGCCGCTTTGGCGCGCAAATGCCGGTGCTGGTGAGGCATAGGGAGCTGTCGTAGAAGCAGTGAACAGTGATCGGTGAACAGTGAACAGAAAAACCTGCCGCTCCAATCCGATCACCGGTCACTGATCACCGTTCACGCCTTTCAACGCATGTCCACGGCCCCACGGGACATCTTCATTTTCCCTCTGCACACGGTGCTTTTCCCCGACGGCGTGCTGCCGCTCAAGGTGTTCGAGCAGCGCTATATCGAGTTGACCAAGACCTGTCTGCGGGACAACGCGCCATTCGGGGTGTGCCTGATCCGGGAAGGGCGCGAGGTCGGCGCCGCGGCCGTGCCGGAAGCCGTGGGGTGCCTCGCGACCATCACGCAATGGGACATGCCGCAGCTTGGTCTGTTCCAGCTCGTGACACGCGGCGGGGAGCGCTTCTGCATCTTGAAGACCCGCGTTGCGCCCAACGGCTTGATGTCCGCCGACGTGGAGATGTTCGCCGCCGAAGTCCCCGCGGCGATGGACCATT
>MERG01000139.1 GCA_001771985.1 Betaproteobacteria bacterium RIFCSPLOWO2_12_FULL_62_13
TAGGGCGGGAAAGCGCAGCGCATCCCGCCAGTCGCGTTACTCAAATTCAAGTCCACCAAGTTCTTCACCGGCGGCCCATGCAGCGGGATACAAGCTGCGCCTGACGTAGCGATCGAAGCTCGAATTCAGGCCGGCGGCCCAATATCCTCAGCCAACTCGATGAGATTGCCGTCCGGGTCCCGAACGTAGGCTGTGCGTTGGCCCCACGGACGCGATGTCGGACGGGTCACCACCGGCGCGCCATGGGCAACGAGATGGCTGAAAGCAGCGTCACAGTCCGAAACCTTGAACCCGATCTCGAATGCCGGTGCGGACTCGGAGGGTTCGTCGAGCTTCGCGCCCAGGGTTTCTTCCATCGCGCTACGCTCGAAGAGCGCAAGCCGCGCCGTCCCGGAGTCGAGTTGAGCATATCGCCCCGCTCGGTGGCGCAGGCGCAGGCCCAGGACGTCGATGTAGAACGGAAGGGCGCGGTCAAGATCGCGGACGATTAGAACGACGTAGTCGAGTGTGTCGATTTTCATAAAAGTTTTCATCCTACAGGCAAGAGTAGGGGAAAGAGGCAGTTCTAACGTGGTTGTCAAGCTTCATTTCGCTAGGATAAACGAGCCCGGCGTGAGATTTCAGGAAATTCGAGTCTCACCTTTTTTTCCACGGAGGGCACCGCCGCATCACGCGCTGGCCAGAACTTAGGTTTTCTTATCCGTCACGTGAGTTTTCATCGCTTGCAGGGATGGAACCGAGACCCCACCTATGGTATCGAACACCCAGCAACCGACATAGGAGAGTGCGATGAAAGAATGTCGTCGTTTCCCGACACCCCAGGAAATGCATGCAATCGAGCAGGCGGCGAGGCGCGCGCGGGCCGAGGAGTTTCGCCGTTTGTTCGCCGTGGGAGCACGAAAACTGAAAGCGCTGATCGCGCGCGGCGCCACGGCATTCGCCAGCAAGGTCCGCGGCACTTACGCACCGGCGCGCCACGGTACCCCACGGTACGTAACGCAGGCTCCACGACGAGGCAGACCATGAGCACATCATTCTGGAAACAGGCCGCCGCTTCGCTGCCGCCCGAGGTGCGGCGTCGCTACGCGGCGGATTTCGAGGCGGCGGAGCGCTTCGAGTACCTGGTTGACATCGGCATCGAAGCGTCGCGCTTCGCCAAGCGCGCGCTCGCGAAGACTTGTCAAATCGCGGCGTATGTGCTGCTCACAGCAGCCCGGATCCTCCATACCGCAGCGCGGCGCCTTACGCTCGTGCGCTGAGCCGCGCGGGCATCGATCGTCCGGCCGTCCGCGATCCCACCGAAGCTTCCCCTCCTCCCGCTTCGGCCTCGCGGACGGCGGACACCTTCCCATCACACATATCGATCTACGGTCGCGAAACCGGACTGGTCGACGCATCTCGTCGTCGGGCCACAACAAGAGGCATGCTCGCAAACAGCACAAGCATCAGCAGGTAGACGATTCCGGAGACCGGGTCTCGGCTCGCGACATACTCGCCAAGCGACAGGCCCCGCAGCTCGAGCACTACCGTAAGCTCCGCGACGAGCAGGAAGCCAAGCGCGACCAGACCGATGCCAAGCCGCCTGGATGGTGCCGGTGGCACGCCGAGGCGCAGAACTGTCCACCGCGCCGCCAGAATGATGATAGCGAACATTATGGGCATCTCCATCAGCTCGGCGGCCCTCGTACCGAAACGCGGGACAGCCCACAGCTCGCGAATGGGCCCGAGCACGAACCCCGCCGCAAACACGAGAGCGAAATAGAGCGCTCCGGCTTTCAGGACTTGCATATCCGTTCACGCCGATGTCAGCACTAGATAAATCGGGTCAGGTCCACATTTGTCGGAAATGTGAACCCGGCCCCATTTTTCTGAGCGCGCGCAGCGCGGGCATCTTCGAATCACGCTTTGCTCCACCGCTCCATGACTTTCGCCACTGGGCGCGCCACTGCTGCTCGCGCCTCGCTGCGGTCGCACCCCTGCGCCAGGAGACGATCGTATTCGGTGTGTCGGTGGCGAACGTGTGCTTGCACTGCCAATTCGATCGCCGGCGCGTCAAACAATTTAGCGCGGGCGGACCGCCCGACACGCCCGCTGTACTTCTCGCACGCGTGTCTCGCAATCTCTCCAGCCTCGCGGGGCGGACAGCCCGGATACCGGGATCGAATCTGCTCGGCGAATTGGGCGACATACTGCATGTCGGCGCGCTCACGATCGAGAGCCGCGCGCGCACGCGCCGCGCGCCGGCGCTCTTCATCGCTCAGGCACTCTTTCTCCGCGCGATCGAGCGCCGCCGGTTCTACCAGCACGCCCTGACGTTCGTATCTTCGCCGCGACCGGCTGAAGCGCACGACGACTGCGGAGAGCGCGGAGTACTTGCGGCTGCGGCGCGTCAAGGCAGTGTCGCCGCGCGGAAGGTATACCAAATGCCCGAGATCGGCGCAGTCGAGGCAGAGAGGTTTCTCCTTCTCCATCCGCAGAAAGTCGCCCTTCGACAGTTCTGCACGGCATTCCGAGCACGTCGATGGATTGAGTATCGAAAAGACGACCACGTCCTCTGTCGGCGGCGCTTTGCTCTGGCCGGTTACTTCCATGGTTGATCCTCATCTGGCAAACGCAACAGCAGCCGAACACATTCACAGGTTGGCTGATTGCCAATCAAGTTTCGCCCACATATTGGTGTCAACGCCAATCACCCGCCGCGCTCCTCGTAGGCGAGTTCCCTCAGGCGGTCCCAACCGGCGCCTTTCGCCTCAGCGCTCAGCCCCTGGCCCTTGAAGGTCGCCTTGCGCAGGCGGAACGCGCGGCTGCGCTTGCGCTGGGAGATAACGTGACGCAAGCCCTGTTCGATGAGCGCTCTTACGGTCGTGCCTTCGCGCGAAGCGACTTTCTTCGCTTCGTCGAGCAGGGCACCGGAGATCTCGACTCTGGTCTTCATATGGTTGCCCATATCGGCCGCTACGGTAACCTACGAGCTGACACCTGGCACGGCATGGTCGCGCCCGCGGGGACGCCGCGCGCAATCGTGACCCGCGTACACGCCGCCATTGAAATGCCTCATGTCAACACGTGCTGTTGAGGGCCCGCTGCGCAGTGGGCGTCGTGGCATTGGTTGGCAAACGGCATGCGTTACTGGTGATGCCGTTAATTCCCGCTTGGCCGTAGCCTCGTCGCGATTTCGTTGACCGTCCGCGAGAAAAGCCCTAGGTCTGCACCAAAACTGATGAGGCGAAAACCAACGCTCACCAGATACTTGGCGTAATCCACCGTCAGCCGTGGCGAAACCGTCGCCATGAGCAGCTTTCCTGCATCGGCGGCACGTTGGTTGAGGCTCTTGGCGAGCGATGCGAGCTCAGGCTGCTGGAAGTCCGCTCCGGGGTATCCCAGCGACTGGGCAAGGTCGGTGATTCCTATCCAGTAGACCGGCACTTCCTCCACTTGCAGCAGGTCGTCGAAGGCATCGATGGCCGCCTTCTCCTCGACCAGGGGCACGACGACTACGCCGTCGTTGGCGCGTGTTACATAGGCCTTCCATGGTTCAGCCCCGTAGCCGGTGGCACGCGTGGCGGAACACGCGCCGCGGATTCCGCGAGGAGGATAAAGGGTCGCCGCCACCGCCTGCTCGAGGTCGGATCGTGACGACACATGCGGCACGATCACCCCAGCCGCGCCGGCGTCAAGAGCCTTCATGATGAGCAGCGGCACATTGTCCGCGACGCGGACGAGCGGCGTGATTCCAGCGCAGTTCGCCGCCCTGGTCAGATGCTCGATCGCGGCAAAATCGCTCGGTGCATGTTCCATGTCCAGAGAAACCCAGTCATAACCAGCGTAGCCCAGGATCTCCACGATCCCGGCACTGCCGGTAAAGCACTGCATGCCAAGCAAGACGCGATCCTTTGCGAGCCGGCGTCGGAAATTCAAGTCCACCATGATGTTCTCCTCTCTATCTCTAACGATCTTGCGAATCGGTGACCTTGCACAATTCGTGATAGACGCCAAATCCCTTGGCTTCGCTCTCTCTCGCCGCGTCGACCCTCATGTTCAGCACTACACCCTCGATCTCCGCCACCATGATCGTGAAATGGGAAACGGGATGATTTGAACGCACCGTACAGCCCTCCATGAGATGGCCGCACAAAGTCGCGGTGGGCGTGGTGACCGTCAAATGCACGTGGACATACGGTTCGCCGTCCACATAGCGACCCACGCCGAACGGTTCCTTGCCCCGTCCCGGACTCACCACCCAGCCCACGATGCCGTGCCCGCTCACCTCCATCGGCCCCTCGATTTCGACCACGCCGATCTGCTTCTGGCCGCTGACGAATTTCTGCAGAACGGCGTGGGTGAGCGCTCCGGTGATGGACAGAACGACCCCCGCCTTGATGCCCGAACCCCTGACGATGTTCCTGATTGCGACCAGCAAATCCTCATTGGGCTCAAGACGGCTCACGATTACACGTCCCATCCGACCGACAATCTCCGACATCATGCTCCATCCCTCCTTTTGCTTGCCTGAGTCAAAAAATGTGACCGCCTTCAGCCAGACCAGAACAGACTAATCCAGCTTCACGTTTGCCGCCTTGACCACCTTCGCCCACTTGGCGATCTCCGCTTTGAGGGAAGCGCCGAACTCAACAGGATCCATCAACACCAGCTCGGCACCCTGGCTCCCGATGTAGTTTTTCATGTCCGGGGCGTTGACAATTCTCGCAATCTCGTTATGCAGGCGGCGGATGACAGGCTGCGGCGTCCTTGCCGGCGCCAGCACGCCGAGCCAGGAACTCACCTCGAATCCGGGGAGGCCCGACTCGTTCGCGGTCGGCACGTCGGGCAGCAGGGACGAGCGGTTGAGCGCGGTCACCGCAAGCGCGCGAAGCTTGCCCGCCTTTATGAGCGGTGCCATCGAAGTGATACCCGAGAAGTACATCTGCACCTGCCCGCCGACGACATCAATCGCCGCAAGTGCACCGCCCTTGTAGGGCACGTGCACGATGTCGATCTGCGCAGTGATCTTGAGCAACTCACCGGATAAATGCGGCAAGCTGCCGTTGCCTGACGAGGCGAAGTTCAACCGGCCGGGCCGGGCCTTGGCGAGTGCGATCAGTTCCTTGATGCTGGCCGCCGGCACCGATGGGTTGACCACGAGCACATAGGGAATCACGGCGAACCTCGCGATGGGCGCAAGGTCTTTGACCGGATCGTAGCCGAGCTTCGCGTACACGCTCGGACTGAGCGCCAGCGAGCCAGTGTATCCCAGCAGCAGCGAGTAACCATCCGGCGCCGACTTGGCCGCGATTTCGGACCCGATGGTGCCAGTTGCGCCTGGACGATTGTCCACTACCATCTGCTGCCCAAGCGCGCCGGACAGACGCTGCGCGAGCGCACGGCCCAGAATGTCATTGCTGCTCGCACCTGCCGCGAACGGGAAGATGATCCGGATCGGCTTGGTGGGGTAGGACTGCGCCGACGCGACCTGCAACGCGGCGCCACACAACAACCCGATGAAAACACTCAGCGCAACTTTCATGAATGCTCCGTCGCTTGATTTGGAACAGATCTGATGTTAGCGGAGAAAATGAGCCAGAGTGACGACAGTCGCAAGAGAAATGTGACTACGACCCCATTTCCTCCTATTTCCTCCGCTATTTCCTCGGCACCCGGCTGCACAACACGCCTGGCACCGAAACTTCACTGCCCGCCTTCCGCACCAATGATGGCATGGGGTCAAGTCTTGCATTGGCACACGCAGATACTTGAACTCATCGCACTGGTATGAAGTAAAGGTGCCCCCGCAGCCTGTGGCGGTTCATCACCCCGGTTTCATAATTACTGGGGCTCCACGCCGACCCCTCTTAGTAGCTTGGCGTTACGCGCTAATTCATGTTGGATGAGGCGGGCAAACCCTTCCGGAGTATCAGTCTTTGGATCGGTCCCCTGTGCGATGAGCGCCCCCCTTGTTGTTGGAGAGTTCACGAGCTTCACAAACATTGCGTTAATACGGTTCACTATGTCTCGCGGCGTGCCGGCCGGAACCAAAATTCCGAACCAGGATTGCATTTCATAACCGGGTAGCGCGGCTTCAGCAATTGTGGGTATGTCCGGGATGGAGGGGTGGCGGCGCGGGCTTGTTACACCCAATCCGCGCAGCTTGCCTGCCCTGTGGAACGGGATTCCGCTCGTGATTGACGGAAACATCAGATCGACGTGTCCGCCGGCCAGATCGGTCAAGGCCGGCCCTACGGCCTTGTACGGTACGTGGACCATCTTGATCTCAGCCATAACCTGTAGTAGCACACCGGATAGGAAACCTGTGCTGCCTGTCCCCCCCGAGCCTAAGTTGAGTTGACCGGGTCTCGCCTTTGCCAGAGCGATCAGTTCCTTGACCGATCTTGCCGGCACTGCAGGATGCACCATCAGGAAGTATCGCGTAAATACCAGGGGAGTGACCGGCGTGAAATCGTTGACGATATCGTATTGCATCTTCTTCACCAGATTCG